>NZ_JAMYMD010000002.1:0-473056 GCF_040318335.1 Mesorhizobium sp. M1182 | reverse complement strand
CCCCCCCCCCCCCCCCCCCCCCCCCCCCCCCCCCCCCCCCCCCCCCCCCCCCCCCCCCCCCCCCCCCCCCCCCCCCCCCCCCCCAAAGACGGGCGCGGCGACCGACGGTCGCCCGCTCGTCTTCGGAATTCGCCCTGAAGACGTCTATCTCGAGACCGGCGCGCCGGTCGAGGCGCGGGTCCACGATGTCGAGAACCATGGCGTCGAAAAGATCCTGACGCTGCGGGTCGGCGACACCATGCTGCGCGCCACCGTGCCGGCCAGGACCGACGTGCAGATAGAGCAGCCGGTGCGCTTTGCCTGGAACCCGGACAAGGTGGTGCTGTTCGACAAGGGCAGCGGAATAAGCCTGCGTCACGCCGGCTAAGTACAAGCCTCTTTGCTGCAGCTAGAACGGATGCGTTCAAATCGAGCCGTGCATACCGCTCTAAACCATGTGTTTTAGCCGCATTTGTGCGACGTCGAGTGATTCCCTTGGCTGCTAAATGCTCGAGTCTTCCCGTCATCCCCCATACGGGGGATGCGGATGCTCCGATTTGTCGAATAGGCTGATCCTTTGGTCCCAAACGGGCTTTGCAAGCCCAATTTGGAGGCCCAAAACGGAGGGTTGGCTATGGGAACTCTATTTCGCGGTTTTGCGACGATCCTACTCGTCGCCGGTATGGGATTGTCGGCGGCGCATCTGGGCGAGGCGCAGGCAGCCAAGAAAGTTGTCGCAGGCGCGAAGGTCGACGCCAAGAAGATCAAGGATCTCAACGGCACGGTCAATCTGTCCACCAGCGACTGCAAGCTGTTGTTGAGCGGCACCGTCGTGGAAGTCTCGGATGGCAGGTGCGGGGCTTCCGGCAAATATTGCAAGAGCAGCGCCGGCTCGGCCTGCATCACCGAGCAATAATCCGGCCAACGTTTAGCCGGCCTGGCGGATATCAGCCTGTTCCTCAGCCCGGAAATGGCTAGGCGGCGATCCGATGACCCGTTTGAAGGCGCGGCTGAAGGAGGCGTCGGATTCGTAGCCGAGACGAGCCGCGACGACGGAAATCTTGAGCCGGTCGCGGACCAGCCATTGCCTCGCCTGGTGCATCCGCACCTGCGTGACGTACTTTGCCGGTGTTTCGCCGACAATGGTTGCGAAGCGCTCGGCGAAACCTGATCGCGAGGCACCCATCATCTTCGCCAGGGCTTCCACCGTCCAGTCGCGGTTCGGTTCCAGATGGATCGCGGCCAGCACCCGGCCGATCTCGCGGTCCCTGACCGCCGCAATCCAACCGGAAGAGTCGCCGCAGCCGCGCTCGACCCATGAGCGGATGACGGTCGCGGCGAGCACATCGGCCAGCCGCGCCAGGATGCCGCCGGAGCCGACGCGCTCCATCGTCACCTCGCGGGCCATCGCTTCCAGCAAATGCGGGATACCTGGCTCATAGGCCTCCAACTCATGTGCGCGCATCACGTCCGGCATCATGCCGAGCAAGGGGTGCAAGCCATCGAGATTGAAATACATGCTGCCGAAAAACAGCAAGGTCCCCGGACGGCAGCCGGGCATGCCGTCATTCGACATGCAATAGACACCCTTGCAGATTTCCTCGACCTCATAGCCGTGGATCGGCGCCGCCTCGGTACCCGGCTCGCTCGCCAGCGTGTGGGCTGAGCCGCGCGGCAACAATACCGCGTCGCCAGCCTTCAGTTCCACCCATTCGCCGGACGGCTGCAGCAACCAGCAGCCTTTGCGGCCGATGAAATGAAACCGTGCCGCCGCCTGAGCCGGAAAATGGATGCCCCAGGGTTCCTTCATCTCGCAACGGCCGTAATCGACGCCTTCGAGGCGCAATCCGCGCAATATGTCTGTCAGCGGATCACCGGTGACGGGGATTTTGGACGAACGGTCAAGCATAATGGTGTTTCTAGCATGGAAACTCCAGACAGTCACTCCCTATGTTGCACTGCAGCCAGATGCTGCGCTGCAACCAGATCGGAGATCCCTCATGACCGAACCCGCGACAGGCGTCATGGACGCCGTTCTCGACCCATCGGAAACCGGCGAACGATCCGAGCCCGCATGGGGGGCAGTGGTCTCCCTGGCGCTCGGAGTCTTCGGCCTGGTGACCGCGGAATTTCTGCCTGCCAGCCTGCTGACGCCGCTTGCGCAGGATCTCGGCATCACCGAAGGCGCCGCCGGGCAGGCGGTAACGGCAACCGCCGTCATCGGCGCGATTGCGGCGCCGACCATGGCCATTGTCACCAAGCGGCTGGACCGCAGGTTGGTCATGTGGGCGCTGACGGTGCTGCTTGTGCTGTCAAACCTGGTGGCCGCGTTTGCGTCCTCGCTTCCCGTTCTTCTGATTGCCCGCATCATGCTCGGGATCAGTCTTGGCGGCTTCTGGTCGATGTCGGCAGCCATGGCGATGCGGCTCGTTCCGATGCGGCTGATGCCGCGCGCCATGTCGATCATTCTCACCGGCGTTTCGGTGGCAACGGTCTGCGCGGCTCCGGTCGGCGCCTATGTCGGCGACATCTGGGGCTGGCGGACGGCGTTCATGATCGCCGCCGTGGTCGGAGCGCTGGCGCTGCTGGTGCAGGTGGCTACCATTCCGAAGCTGCCGCCTGCAGGTACGGCAGGTTTTCGCACGCTGCTGGAGGTGATGAAGCGGCCGATGATCAGGGTGGCACTGCTGGTGGTACTACTGGTCGCCTCGGGACATTTTGCCGGCTTCACCTATGTCCGCCCGTTTCTCGAGAAGGTGCCCGCGCTGGACATCGAGACGATCTCGCTTGTGCTGCTCGCCTACGGCATTGGTGGCTTCTTCGGCAATTTTGCCGGCGGCTTCATTGCCGAACGCAGCCTCAAGGCAGCCGTCAGCCTGGCGCCCCTGCTGATCGCGTTTTCGGCGCTCCTGCTGCTGGTGGTCGGAGGTTCACCCGTCGTGGCTGCAATAGCAGTGGCCAGCTGGGGCTTTGCCTTCGGCGCCGTCCCAGTCGGGCTGCAGACCTGGCTGGTGCGGGCCGCCCCCGATCAGGCGGAAAGCGCCGGTGGGCTCATGGTTATGACGTTCCAGGTCGCCATTGCGTTGGGCGCCGTCTTCGGCGGCCTGCTTGTCGACAATACCGGCGTTGCCACCGCCTTCGCCTATTGCGCGGCGGCGACGTTGCTTGCGGCACTGGCGGCGTTCTTCCTTGGCCCCAAGCCGATCGACGACCCCAAGGCCTAAACGGAACGGCCGTCGAAGTCGAAGACCGGCACGGCGGCGACGTCCAACGCCTCGATGCAATTAATATTGATATAGGCACTTCGCCCGCTCCCTTCGCCGACATCCTCGGCGAAGGGGTGAATGCCGCAGCTGCGGCAGAAGCGGTGGGCGATGACATGGTTGCCGAAACTGTAGCGGCCGAGATCATCGCCCCAGGCAAGCACCCGCATGCTCTCATGCGGAACTGCCCATAGCAGTGCACCCTTGCGCGAGCAGATCGAGCAATTGCACCGAACGGCTCCGGTCAGCTCGCCCTCGACCTCGAACGCGACCTTGCCGCAGTGGCAGCTGCCTTGGTAGAGCATCGCGCCTTCCTCCTTCGGTTCGACAGGTGCAAATCCGACCGCGCCGGGCTATGTCTCCTGCGGCCAGTTTCTGGCTGCTACCTTAAGACGTTGCAAGCGCGCGGAGTCCGACACCGAAAAATGCAATCAGCCCGCGATCACCTCGAAGCAATTCTTTCGTCTCTTGCCGCTCGCGTCGACGATGAGAGGGTTTTCGTAAAGCTCTACCCGGAAGCCGCCCGGGCGGCGGCGGACGCCACCGATGCGCGGCGAAAAGCCGGCGTCACGCTCGGGCCGCTCGATGGGGCGATCGTCTCGATCAAGGATCTGTTCGATGTCGCCGGCGAGCCGACCACGGCGGGCTCTCTGCTGCTCGCCAACGCAGCGCCGGCGCTGCGGGATGCCATTGTCGTGCAAAAGTTGCGCCAGGCCGGTGCAATCATCCTCGGCAAGACCAACATGACCGAGTTCGCCTTTACTGCGATCGGCGTCAATCCACATTATGGCACGCCCGGCAATGCTAGCGATGCCAGCCGTATTCCGGGCGGCTCCTCCTCAGGCGCCGGCGTTTCGGTGGGCGAAGGCACCAGCGAAATCTCCATCGGTTCCGATACCGGTGGTTCGGTGCGCATTCCGGCATCGCTGAATGGCGTCGTCGGTTTCAAGCCGACTGCGCGGCGCGTGCCGCTTGCGGGTGCGTTTCCGCTGTCAGCCACGCTGGACTCGATCGGTCCGCTGGCCCGCACCGTCGCCGAATGTGCGGCGGCCGATGCAGTGATGTCGGGCGAAAACCTGGCGGCACTGTTGCCGCTGCCGCTGGACGGCCTGCGCATCGGTATTGCGCGCGGCGTGCTGTTCGATGATACGCACGAAGAGGTCGCGACGACGTTCGACCGGTGTCTGCGCAAGATGGAGCTTAGCGGCGCACGGCTTGTGGAGCTGTCGATCGACGACCTGCTTGCCGATCTGCGCGTGGCAACCCAACGCGCGTCTATCGCGGCGATGGAAGGGGCGGAGATCCATGCCGACTGGCTGGCGGCGGGAGCGACGAGGCCGGTCGATCCGCGGGTAAGCGGGCCATTGTCGCGCGCCGCCGCCATTCCGGCCACGGTCTATATCAGGGCAATGCGCCGCCGCACGGCGCTGGCCGCCGCGATGGATGACCGGCTGGCGTCGGTCGACGTGCTGGCCCTGCCGACCACACCGGTGACGGCGCCGACGATCGTGTCGATGACCAGCTACGAGGCGCTGTGCAACAGGATGGAAGGCCTTCTGCTGCGCAACACGCAGGTCGCCAACCAGTTCGATCTATCAGCCATCTCGCTGCCGATGCCGGGAATGACGCGTCCGGCCGGGCTGATGCTGGTGGCGCGCAATGGCCATGACCACCACCTGCTGCGCATCGCAGCCGGCGTGGAGGGGCTGCTTGCAAATTGATCGCACAGCGCGTGTCAGCGCGACGAGCAGTGGCCGCGTTCGCTGTCCTTGGCGGCGCGTTCGATGCTGGTGGCGACCAGCCAAGGCAGGGTGTACCGCTTGCCGTTGAAGGTCCGGGTACGGTTCTCGATCGAGCCGACAACAACG
The DNA here is from genome assembly GCF_040318335.1 of Mesorhizobium sp. M1182. Lineage (NCBI taxonomy): Bacteria > Pseudomonadati > Pseudomonadota > Alphaproteobacteria > Hyphomicrobiales > Phyllobacteriaceae > Mesorhizobium > Mesorhizobium sp. M1182. Next base: position 467,946 of record NZ_JAMYMD010000002.1, on the reverse strand, counting down.
ACCTTGCCGGCATAGAGCTTGTCTGAAAGATCGAGCGCCTTGTCTTGTTGCGGCAGGCGATCGATGTCGATTGAAACGCCTTTGATGAGCTTCCCAGCAGCAAGGTCGAGTGCGCTGTTCGATGGACAGGGCGCCGCCAGGCAGCGTATGCCGTTGTCGCAGAACACGTAGCTACCCTGTTCGTTGGCGAAGGCTTGCGCCGTCGCCACGCAGAAGCCGGCGGTCAGCAGGAATTTTGTGACGCTTGCCATGCTGGCACCATCGTCGGCGAATTCGGGAAAATTGGGGCGCTTTCAGAAATCGGCAGGGAACCGCCGCCGGTAGTGCTCGACCACTTCGGGGTTGCGCAGATTGACCGGCAATCTGTTGGCCAGCACCAGCAAGGCTTCGCCAGCCGCGCCGACGCCCATGCGCATCATCGACTGCTCGGTAATCCCAGCCATGTGCGGGGTGACGATCACGTTGTCGAAGCCGAAATAAGGATGGTTGGGCGGTAGCGGTTGTGTAGCAAAAACATCGAGCGCAGCGCCGCCGATGCGGCCCTTCTGCAAGGCCTCGATCAGCGCGTCGTCATCGATCACCGGCCCGCGCGAAACATTGATCAGCAGCCCATCCGGCTTCATCCGCTCAATGCGCTCGCGGCTGATCAGCCCCCGTGTTTCGGGCGTCAGCGGGCAGCACAGAACGATGATGTCGCTCTGTTCGATGAGTGCATCGATCGACAGGAAGCCGACCCTGTCCGGCGCCGGCCGCATGCTGCGCGTCGTCGCCACCACATTCAGATCGAACCCATGGGCGGCGATGTGGCCAACCGCCTGACCGATCGCGCCGAGGCCGACAATGCCGATCGTCTTGCCCGCTAGCTCGCTGGCTACCACCGTGTGTTCGCGGCCCGCCAGCCAGCCCTTCGCACGCAAGTCGCGGTCCAACACACGGAAGCGCCTAAGCAGCGCCAGCGCCGCGAACATCACATATTCGGCGACAGATCGCGCGTTCACCCCCGGCACATTCGCCACCAGCACGCCGGCCGCATTGGCCGCTTCCATCGGTACCATGTCCAGCCCGGCGCCGTGGCGGATCGCGGCCCTGAGCTTCTTCGCGCCTTCGAAAAGCGCCGCAGGCAAGGGAGCGCGAACGATGATGACATCGGCGTTCCTCGCCTCGGCGGCCAGCGTGGCCGCATCGAGGGCGGAAGCAACAACGAGTTCGCCGGCCCCGGTCAGCATGGAAGCGGCACGAGGGTGGAGTCTGTGTGTTGACAGGATCTTGGGCATTTCAGGCCTTTTCGAGCGCAGGGCTTTCCGGTTCCGCCCCACGCCCCTCGATCAGCCCCTTCCAGTAGCTTTCCGCGCCTTGCAGGTGGGCGCTCATCAGCGCCTGGGCGAGATTGCCGTCGCGGCGCAGCAGCGCCTCGTAGATCTGGATATGCTCGGCATGGGAGCGCACGCTGCGTTCGGGATCGTTGAAATAGATCGGCAGGCGCAGTTCACCCATCATGTAGTAGACGCTGCAGATATTGTGGAAGACGCTGTTCTTGGTCGCCCGCACGATCTCGAGGTGGAACTCGCGGTCTTCCCGGGCAAGCCCTTCACCGGCGGCGATGCGATCCTCGGAGGCCTTCAGGATCTCGCGCAGCCGCTCGAAATTCTCCTCGGTGGCGCGTGAACAGGCAAGTTCGGCGGCCTTGATCTCGTGGATCTTGCGCAACTCGACCGTCTCGTAGATCTGGACGGGATCGAGCGGCAGGCCGGCGCGGGCGAACAGCGCCATCGCCTCGACGCTCGCCTGCTTCGTATCGATGTAGATGCCGGATTTCGCCCGTCGCTCGACGATGCGCATGGCCTCGAGAATGGCCAGCGCCTCGCGGATCTGGCCGCGGCTGACGCTGAAATGCTCTGCCAGTTCGCGCTCCGACGGCGTGCGGCCCGTCTCCTTGTCCGAATGGGAGAACAGATAGGCGGCGAGTTCCGCGAGAAGGTTCTTTTCTTTCATGTCAGCCGTGTTGCGCGTGCGCCTCCAGGAACCGCTCCGAAATGGTGAATCCCAGCCCGGGTCTATCAGGGATCGCTACCATACCGTCCTTTGCTTCGACAGTCTCTTCGATCAGATCGTGGATCATCGGGTTGGCGCCGAGCGAATATTCGACGGTGAAGCTCGCCGGTGAAGCAGCGCAGACATGCAGCCCGGCAAAGAAGCAGGGCGCGCCGGCCCAAAGATGCGGCGCAAAGCGCAGATTGAAGGCGCTGGCGATGGTGCCGATCTTCATCGCCTCGCTGATGCCACCGCAAAAGGCCGGATCCGGCTGGAATATATCGGCAGATTTGAGCACGGCGAGGTCGCGGAAGGCATAGCGCGTCGCCTCGCTTTCGCCGGTGGCGATCGGGATCGAACCGCAGGCGCGCACCTCGGCCATGCCGGGCTTGTCGTCGGCGATCACCGGCTCCTCGAACCAGGCGAGATCGAGGTCGCCGGCGAGATGGATAAAGCGCTTGGCTTCGGCCACCGTGTAGGTGCCGTGCGCGTCGACCATCAGGTCGATATCGGGACCGAGCGCCCGTCTGGCGGCACGGACGCGAGCGGCCGAGATATGTGGGGCGCCGTCCATGGCGCCGACGCGCATCTTCAGCGCCTTGAAACCGCCCTTGGCGATGTAGGACTGCAGCTGGTCGCCGATGGCTTCCGCAGTGGCCCAGCCGCCGGAAGCATAGGCCGGCATGCGGTCCAGCTTGCGGCCGCCGAGCAGCCGCCAGACCGGAACGCCGAGCGATTTGCCAAGAATGTCCCACAATGCGATGTCGACGGCGCTGATAGCCGCGATGCTCATGCCGCGTCGCGCCAATTGCGGCATGGCGTGGCCGGCGCGAGCGGCGCTATCGTGGCGCGTGCCATTATAGAGCATCTCCCATATGACGCCGATGTCAGCCGGGTCGCGGCCGACCAGCTGCGGGCCGACCTCGTAGTTCAGCAAATGGACAAGGGCGCCGTAGCTGCCGGCGCTGCCGGCGGCATTCTTGCCCTCGCCCCAGCCGACCAGCCCGTCGTCGGTCTCGATGCGCAGGATGGCGGCGTCGAACGTCGCCACCTGACCGAAGTCGCTGCGGTGCTGCTTCGCGGCTTCGATCGGTATGCGGACCCACCAGGCTTGGACCGTCTTGATGCGCATGTTCATCCTCGGCCCGGCCGCGGTGAGGCGGAAGGGCTCTTTCCAAACGGCTCGGCTACTTGATCAGCGGCAGCAGCGTTTCCGCGTTGATGCGCATCTGGTCGGTGTAGAATTTCTCCGTGAGCACGCTGGAGCCGTGGTCCTGAATGAATTTCAGCTGCTCCGGCGAGATGTCGACGGGGTTGCGTTCGACCATGTCGGGATAGGGGGCAGCCGGCGTGCGGTCGACGGGGGCGACGAATTCATTGGTCAGCGCGCCGTCATAGCCGATCTCCTTCAGCGTGCCGACGATCTTCGGCCAGTCGATCTGCCCGAGGCCGGCGGCGAAGCGGTTGTTGTCGGCGACATGGAAGTCGTACAGGCGCTTGCCTACCTGCCGGATGGCGTCGTAGACGTTAAATTCTTCCATGTGGATGTGGTAGGCGTCGAGGCAGACGCCGCATTCGGGGCTGACCGCATCGGCCAGCGCCAGTGCCTGGGCGCCGCGGTTGAACAGATAGGTCTCGAAGCGGTTGAGTGGCTCGACCGCGATCTTGACGCCGACCTTCTTGGCGTGGGTGAAGCATTCCCGGGTGGCGTCGACCACCCATTTCCACTCCTCTTCCTCGGTGCCGTCCGGCACCACCTTGCCGACGGTGGCCGGAACCAGCGTGATGATGTCGCCATCAAGTTCGCTGACCATGGTCAGCACGTCCTTGACATACTGCACCGAGCGCTCGCGTTGGCCCTGGTCCTTGGCGGCGAGATTTCGCTCGCCCAGCATCAGCGTCACCGCTCCCCAGCAGCGAATGCCGTACTCGTTCAACAGTGCGCGCGTCTCCTTGGGCTTGTACTGATCGGGTTCGCCGGAGATCTCGATCGACTCGTAGCCGAATTTCTTGATGCGCTTGAGCGTCGTTTCCAGCGGCTCCGCCCGCATCCAATTGTGCGTCGAAAGATGCATGGTCTATCCTTCCCAGAATCGCCTGTACCAGTTCGCCTGCGGCGCACTCTGCCGAAGCGTGCCGCATGATTCTTCCCCAAGGCGTCCCAGCATTTTTTGCAAACTGGTTCGACCAATTGGGCCTGATGGGAGGTCTACAGTAATTTCATCTGGACGGCAAGAAGTGCTGCCATCAAGCGTTGGCTCCTGTCTATGCTATTGATTATACTTAAACATGTGGCCTAACTCGGCATGGTTGCAGGACCGCGGCAGCGCGTCAAATGGCTTGACCGGATTTCGGCATTTGGTAATACCAGAATAGCGGCGCTGAGCGCGCTGTGCAAAGAGACCAAAGACGCTGGCCCTGTTTTCAATCGGCGCTATGCTTGGTCGTGAAACATAGGGAGATGCCGATGCCGACGACGATGAAGGGGCCTGGTCTGTTCCTGGCGCAGTTTGCGGGCGACGCCGCGCCGTTCAATTCGCTGGCCTCGATCACCAAATGGGCGGCTGGTCTGGGCTACAAGGGCGTGCAGATCCCGACATGGGACGCCCGATTGTTCGATCTCGAGAAGGCAGCCTCCTCCAAGGCCTATTGCGACGAGGTGAAGGGCATCTGCGCCGATGCCGGCGTCGAGATCACCGAACTGTCGACGCATCTGCAGGGGCAACTGGTGGCGGTGCATCCCGCCTATGACGCGCAGTTCGACGGCTTCGCGCCGGCTGCGGTGCACAACAATCCAAAAGCAAGGCAGCAATGGGCGGTCGAACAGATGAAGTTCGCCGCCAAGGCGTCGAAGAATCTCGGGCTCAAGGCGTCGGTGTCGTTTTGCGGCGCGTTGGCCTTCCCATACCTCTACCCCTGGCCGCAGCGGCCGGCGGGATTGATCGAGGAAGCGTTTGCCGAACTCGGCAAGCGCTGGAAGCCGATTCTCGACGTTTATGACGAGAACGGCGTCGATGTCGGCTACGAAATTCATCCGGGCGAGGACGTGTTCGACGGCGCGACATTCGAGATGTTCCTCGATGCGGTCGGCGGCCATAAGCGCTGCAACATCAACTACGACCCGTCGCACTTCCTGCTGCAGCAGCTCGATTATCTCGAATTCATCGACATCTACCACGAGCGGATCAAGGCGTTCCACGTCAAGGATGCCGAGTTCAATCCGACCGGGCGGCAAGGTGTCTATTCCGGTTACCAGAGCTGGACCAACCGTGCCGGGCGTTTCCGCTCGCTCGGCGACGGGCAGGTGGATTTCGGCGGCATCTTCTCCAAGCTCACTCAATACAATTACGATTCATGGGCGGTGCTGGAATGGGAATGCTGCCTCAAGCACCCGGAGGATGGTGCGGCCGAAGGCGCTCCCTTCATCCAGCACCACATCATCAGGGTGACGGAAAAAGCATTCGACGACTTCGCCGGCGGCACGACCGATAAAAAGATGCTGCGCGGCATGATGGGGATCTAGCACAGATATCCCTCCCCCTCGAAGGGAGGGTCGATCCACGCAGCGGATCGGGGTGGGGTCGCCGGGCGTAGAGCTCGGCATGAACCAACCCCACCCGGCCGTGCGGGCCACCTTCCCCTCAGCGGAGGGGTATTTCAGTGACGAGGGAGAAAATCATGGTTGGCGCATCGAAGACGGAAACGGGAGGCGGTCCGATCCGCTACGGCATGGTTGGCGGCGGACAAGGCGCCTTTATCGGCGCGGTGCACCGCATCGCGGCGCGCATTGATAACGAGTTCGTGCTGGTTGCCGGGGCCCTCTCGTCGAATCCGGAGCGCGCCAAGGCCTCGGCGGCCGAGCTTGGGCTCGATCCGGCACGCAGCTACGGCTCCTATGCCGAGATGGCCAAGGCGGAGGCCAAGCGGCCGGATGGCATCGAGGCGGTGGCCATCGTCACGCCGAACAATGTGCACGTGCCGGCAGCCAAGGCTTTTCTCGAGGCCGGCATCCATGTCATCTGCGACAAGCCGCTGGCGACGTCGCTGGCCGAGGCGAAGAGGTTGGCCGCGCTGGTCGAGAAGACCGGCAAGGTGTTCGTGCTGACGCATAACTACACCGCCTATCCGATGGTGCGGCAGGCACGCGAGATGGTGGCCAAGGGACAGCTCGGCGATATCCGTATCGTGCAGTCGGAATATCCGCAGGACTGGCTGACCGAAGACCTGGCCGCCACCGGCCAGAAGCAGGCTGCGTGGCGCTCTGACCCGAAGCAGGCGGGTGCCGGCGGTGCGCTGGGCGATATCGGCACGCATGCCTACAACCTTGCCCGTTTCGTCTCCGGGCTGGAGCTCGATTCGTTGTCGGCCGATCTCGATGCCTTCGTGCCGGGGAGGCTGCTCGACGACAACATCAATGTGCTGCTGCGCTTCAAGCCGGTCGGCGGGTCGCACCCGGCGAAGGGAATGATCTGGGCAAGCCAGGTGGCGCCCGGCCACGAGAACGGGTTGAAATTGCGCATCTACGGCTCGAAGGGCGGCCTCGAATGGGTGCAGGCCGACCCGAACTATCTCTGGTACACGCCGTTCGGCCAGCCGAAGCAGTTGATTACCCGTAATGGCGCCGGCGCGCTCCCCGTCGCCGGGCGCGTCAGCCGCGTTCCGCCAGGGCATCCGGAAGGCTATCTCGAAGGTTTCGCCAACATCTATCAGGAAGCCGCGCGGGCTATTCGTGCAGCGCGCCGGAAGGGCGGGAAGCCGGCCAAGGATGTCGTCTTCCCGACCGTGCAGGACGGCGTCGAGGGCATGGCCTTCATCGAGGCCTGCGTGAAGTCGTCGAAGAAGAACGGAGCGTGGACGAAGCTTTAATCGCTGCGCCCGGTTAATGGGAAGTCCCCGTCACCCGGATTGCCAGCCGAATTGCAAGGCAATTCGGGGCAATCCGACCTTTCCTCGTGGGGAGAGGAGATCGTTGGCGCTGGCGTTCACCTCTTTTCCCCGGCGGGGAGAAGGTGGCCACGAAGCGGCCGGATGAGGGGGCTTGTGGCGAAGTCGCCGGAGGAGCAAGCCCGGCCGTAAAAAGGGGAGGGGCGTCGATGAAAATCGGCATGTGCATGTTGTTGTGGACGACCAGTGTCTCAAAAAAACACGAGCCGTTGTTGAGGGACATCAAGGCGACCGGCTTCGACGGCGTCGAGATACCGGTCTTCTCCGGCACGCCGGACAACTACAGGAAACTCGGCGAGCTGCTCGACCGTATCGGGCTGCAACGCACCGCCGTCTCGGCGATGGGCGATCCGGCGATGAATTTGATCTCGCCGGATGCCTCGACGCGCAAGGCCGGTATCGACTACATGAAATCGACGATCGACTGCGCTCAGGCGCTTGGCGCGAACACGTTGAGCGGCCCGCTCCATTCGACACTCGGGGTCTTCTCCGGCAGCGGGCCGACGGCGGCCGAGAAAAAACGTTCGGTCGCTTCGCAGCGCGTCATCGGTGACCATGCCGGCAACAAGGGTGTCACCATCGGGCTGGAGGCGCTCAACCGCTTCGAATGCTATCTGCTCAACACGATGGACGATTTGTCGGCGCATATCGACGCGATCGACCGGCCGCACATCAAGGCGATGTACGACACGTTCCATGCCAACATCGAAGAGGCTGACCCGATCGGGGCCTATACGCGCAACCGCAAGAACATCGTCCATATCCACATTTCGGAGAACGATCGCGGCGTGCCGGGCCGCGGCCACGTCCCTTGGAAAGAGACGTTCTCTGCCATCCGCAAGAGCGGTTATGACGATTGGCTGACGATCGAGGCGTTCGGCCGCTCGCTGAAGGATCTGGCCGCGGCCACCAAGGTGTGGCGCGACTTTTCCGAAGGCCCGGAAGCCGTCTACCGCGACGGCTACAGGCATATCAGGAATGGATGGAGGAAGGCGCCCTAACCGCACGCCTGCGCAACGCCTCTGTCAGCCCTGGCCGGCCTGGATCCGGTTGTAGTCGTGGATCGTCCTGCTCAAGCGGCGGCGCAGGAAATTGGAAATGTTGTCGAAGATGAAAACGACGAGCAGGACCAAGAGCACCATGTAGAAGACATTGGCCCAGTTGGAATTGGTGCGCATCGCCTCCCAGAGCTTCAGGCCGATGCCACCGGCACCGACGGCGCCGATGATCGTCGCGCCCCTGGTGTTGGATTCCCACTGATAGAGTGTCTGGCTGATGAAGACCGGGATCACTTCCGGCAGCACGCCATAGCGCTGCACCAGCAAGCCGTTGGCGCCGGTCGACTGGATGCCCTCGCGTGGCTTGTCGTCGATGTTCTCGAGGCCCTCCGAATAGACTTTGCCGAGCGTGCCGATCTCGGTGAAGAAAATCGCGGCGCTGCCGGCAAGCGGGCCCGGGCCGAAGGCGCGGGTGAAGAACAGCGCCCAGATCAGCATGTCGACCGAACGCATGAAATCGAAGAACCGCTTTAGCACCTGGCTAAGCAGGCCGCTCGGGGTGATGTTGCGGGCGGCGAAGAAGGCGAGCGGGAAGGCAACGATGCCGCCGAGCAAGGTGCCGAGAAACGCCGTGACGATGGTCTGGAACAGCTTCGTCCAGACGTCGCCATGCTGCCATTGGGCGTTGTTCCAGATATTGTCGGCGGCCAGCGCAATGTTTGATGTGCCCGGCTTGAGCTGGGGTCCGGACATCAGCAACGAGACCACCTCGCCGGGCGACTTGCCGAAGAAGGGCGAGCGTGTGTCGAAGACGAAATTCGCCCAGCCGAGGAAGCGTTTGCGGACCTTGACGCGATCGACGGTTATGCGGACCTCGCCGGCAAAGCCCATCCTGGCGACGATCTCATCGTCATGCGCGGTGATCCACTCCGGCACCGGGCCGGATATTACCGGTTTGCCGCTGGTCAACGACATCGGCACCGCCTGGCCATTGGCGACCAGCGTCGCCTCGGTCTTGTCGAAGATGACCGATTTGGCCCGGCCGTCGATCAGGATGGTGTAGGAACCGTTGGCGTTGGTGATGACCCAATCGGGATGCGGGTCTTCGCCGAGCGCCGAAAAACGCGGGTATCTGGGTGTGATCTGAGGCTGGTCGAGACGGAATTCCGGCTGCAGATCGTAGCTGATCCATTGCGTCAGGAAGAGCGGCAGGCGCTCCCAGTGCGATTCCCTCAGCACTTGCGGCAGGCTGAAGAACCACAAGGCGTAGAGGAGATAGAGCAGGATGCCTGTGAACAGGACCAGCGGGCCGAAGCGTTTGTACAAGGGCCGCCGGAACACTTGGGGAAAGCGCTCCTCGATCGACCGCATCTCATCGGCGGTCATTGCGGCCATGGGCCGTCTTCTTGTTGATTTGCCATGATCTTTTCCAAAAACCGGAATCCACTTTTTGGGATCATGGTCAGGCACCCATCATGAATGCCTGCTCGCCGACGAGCTTGCGGCGTAGCCAGGCGGAAAACTGGTCGACGAGGAAGATCGTCGTGAACAGCAGCAGCACCAATGCCAGCGTCTTGGCGCCGAAGCCGCGCGAGATGGAGAGCTTCAGTTCCTCGCCGATGCCGCCACCGCCGACCGCGCCGATAATGGTCGAGATACGCACATTGATCTCGATCCTGAGCAGCGTGTAGGACATGAAATTGGGCAGCACTTGCGGCAGGCCGGCAAAGCGCACGCGCTCGAACCAGTTGGCGCCGACCGCGCGCAGGCCTTCTTCGGCGCGCATGTCGATGTTTTCGTTGATCTCGTAGAAGAGCTTGCCGAGGGCGCCGATGGAATGCAGGCCGATGGCGATGATGGCTGCGACCGGGCCGGTCGAGAGGATGGCTGCGAACAGGCCGGCAATGACGATCTCGGGGAAGGCGCGAAGCAGTTCCATGAAGCGCTTTACGACGAGCCTGAGCATCGGACTGGGCGTCAAGTTGCGCGCGGCGATGAAGGAAAAGGGCACCGCAAAGACAAAGCCGATGAAAGTGGAAACCAGCGCCACGTTAAGCGTGGTGAGCATCAGCTCGAAATATTCGGGTAGATAAAAGCCGCCCCAGAGATAGACGCGGCCAAGCGGGAAGTTGAACTCTTGGCTGCCCTTGTCATGCGGCGATGCGATGTCGAACAGCGCCCGCCAGACGTCGTTCCAGTCCTTGGGAACAAGCCAACTAAGGAAATCCAGTATGTGCGGCAGCCGATCGAAGAAATGTCCGGCATTGGCCTCGTCGGCGAACCACATGGCTGTGCACATGGCGACAAGCAGTGAGCCGATGCCGAGCGCCGTGTAGAACCGTCGCAAGGACGTCTGGCGTCGCCAGGCGTCTGCTGCCTGCCGGACCGCGTCTGAACGAATTGTAGCGGCGAAGGTCATACGGGGTCACGAGCGGACACACAAAAAGGGCGGCGACCGCATCGGCCCGAAAGTCGACTTTCGGAAAGCACGATGCGGCATCTAAGTGTTAGAGCGTACTTTGTGCGTCCAAGTGGACGCACGTCGCTCTAATGGACGCCGTCCTTTTCGAAATTGTCGTCAGCCGCCGATCGCGGCTTTGCGGGCTTCGACGATGACGCTGTAGAAGTCCGGCTTCACCGGAACATAGCCGGTGAAATCGCCGCCTTCGATGGCCTCGAAGCAAGGCTTGTCCTTGGCCGGCAGGCCGGTGAAGAAGTTGGCGAGCTTGGCGCTCATGTCGCCGCCGAGTGCGGTGCGCACGACCAGCGGGCCGTTCGGGATCAAGCCGGAGCGCCAGACTTCAACGAAATCGTTGGGGTCCACGGCGCCCTTGGCGACTTCCTTGTGGAAGGTGCCGGAGGTGTAGCCGTTCTTGAAGTCGCCGATGCCCGAGGAGTCGTCAATCGCAACATCGACCTTGCCGTCGCGAACCGCGAGAAGGTTGTTCTCGTGGCCGCCATTGAACTGGGTCGAGGCGAAGAAGGTTTCGTTCGAAGCGCCGGTGTCCTTCGGGATCTGGGTCAGCGGGATCAGGTAGCCGGAGGTCGAATCCGGGTCGGCATAGCCGAGCTTCTTGCCCTCGGCCGACTTGATGTCGGTGATGCCGGACGACTTCAGCGCCAGGCCGATCGAATAATAGCCGGTCGCGCCGTCGGTCTGCTGGGTGGTGAGGATCGGGGTCACGGCGTTCGGATCCTTGAGGTAGACGCTGGCATAGCCCGACGCGCCAAGCTCTGCGAAATCGAGCGTGCCGCCGAGCAGGCCCTGGATAACGCCGTCATAGTCGGCGGCCGGGAACAGCGAGACCTTCTCGAAGCCGAATTCGGACTTCAGGTGATCGGCGAGGCACTGAAAGTTGCGCAGCCGGTCCGCTTCGTTTTCACCGCCAAGGATGCCGATGCGGAATTCCTTGATATCCTGGGCGTGAGCGGCGCTTGCCGCGATGGCGAGCAATGAAACGGCGCCAAAAACCATCTTCCTGAACATTATCTCTCTCCTGTTGGTCTCGGCCTCGCGCCGGTAGCGTTCGAATTTTTTGACAGGTGCCTTTGACGCGGGCGGGCGATCAGGTCGTTCTCAATATCCCGGGAATGCGGGCTCGAGCGGTCCGGCGGATGCAGCGATTTTCTGTTTGATGGCGACACTGGTGGAGGTGATGGCCTCGGAGATTTCGCCGCCATTGCTGTCGGCGCCGTAGACCATGCGCACGGCCTCGCGGTTGAGGGCTTCAGGCGGGCCGTCGAAGACGACCTTGCCGGCGGCCATGCCGATGATGCGGTTGCAGTAGGTGCGGGCCGTATCCAGCGTATGCAGATTTGTGATGACGGTGATGCCCTCGCGCAAATTGATGTCCTGCAGCGAATCCATCACCACCTTGGCGTTGAGCGGATCGAGCGAGGCAATCGGCTCATCCGCCAGCAACACCTTCGGCTGCTGCATCATGGCGCGCGCAATCGCAACGCGCTGCTGCTGGCCGCCGGAAAGCGTGCCGGCCGGCTGCAGGGCGGTGCGGGCGATGTCGAGGCGCTCGAGGGCTGCAACCGCCTCGGCGCATTCACCGCGGGAGAACATGCTAAATAGGTTGGACACGGTCGAACGGTGATTGAGCCGGCCGAGCAGCACATTGGTCAGCACATCGAGGCGCGGCACCAGGTTGAACTGCTGGAAGATCATGGCGCAGTCGCGCTGCCAGCGTCGGAGCGGCGAGCCGCGCAGCCGGGAAATTTCGGCGCCGTCAAAAAAAATCGATCCTTGGCTCGGATCGATGAGGCGGTTGATCATGCGCAGAAGCGTCGATTTGCCGGCGCCGGAGCGACCGATGATGCCGACCATCTGACCGTGCGGAATCGAGATGTCGACATTGCTGACAGCGGTGTTCTTGCCGAACCGGCGGGTGACGCCGCGAATTTCGAGCGTTGCTGACATTTCTGGCGTTGCTGACATGGGTAAGTTCCAGTCCAGTCGCGGTTGAAGGTCTGTTAACCCTCGCTAGCGCAACGGCATGAACCTGCGGTGTCGGATTGATGTCAGTTTTGTTACTGCCCACAGGCGCGTTTGGCGCGAAGGCGAGTTGACCCAAACCGCTGCCGTCCGGGCGGCTTGGATGGGATCAGCCGAGGATCAGCAACTCCTCGAAATGCTCCATGTCCCTGAAGCGGCAAAAGGCAGGTGGCCGCAGCTCGATCACCGGAGCCTGGCGGGCAAACAGCGAGAGGCAATCGTCGAACAGATCTTGCCACTCGGACGCCCCTTCGTCCGCCAGACGCCGGATCTGGTAGGCGAACGTGATGTGGAAGACGTAAGTGTCGTGGTCGGGATGCCGGTATCCGAAAGGCGCCGACAAGGCATCGCGCCATGCGCGCAGGATATGCACGTCCTCATCGGTTGCGCCGGCAACGGTCAAGCCCGTCGGCACGACATCGACGACCTTGATCTTGAAGGCGCCGTAGCCTTCGAAGCCGTTCAGGCGTTCCTGATAGAGGCGGGTCATGTCGTCGATGCTGGTGTCGAGCGGCACATCCTCCGGCCAATAGGGAAGCCGGCGGCGGTATTCGATGATGCCCTGGAACAGCGTCATGTGCAGGCTGGAGACGGGCGTGAAGGCCAGCCCGTCGGCATCAGGCATGGCGCGCATGCGCTCACGCACGTCGATGATCACCGCTTCCGAAGCCGAGCCGTTGACGAGATGGCAGACGACCGTGTTGCCGGGCTCGTTGAGAAAATTACCAGAGGTGTCGTAGCGCCTGCCGAGATGCACCGGAGGGGTCGGGTTCGAGCCGGCAAAGAATCCGGCGAGCGAAGGTCTGACTGAAACAGGCATTGCGATCTCCAAAGGAAGGCCGCGTCCTGCCCCGACGATGTGTCAGGGACATGAAAACCGTGCCAAGAAGTAGAATATCAAAGGCATGATTCGCCAAGTGATGCTGCCGGGGTTTCCACATCATCAAGATTGAAATAAAGATTCAAACTCGTATCAAAGAGAGGCTTCCTAATTGCTACGTTGGCGCCAGTGGTTGCGACTGTATGCTGCAGGGGTAGTCGCTGCGATGAGTTTCACAGTGGCCCTGGTTTTGACGTCCATATATCGGGTTGGTAGCTTGAACCATCCAATATCTGGATACTTGTACAATTATGGAAATGGGCGTGACGCGGCCATTATTCTAATGATTCTCATTTTTTTAATCGTTCTAGTTACGATAAATTTTGCAAATAAAGTTGAGGAAAAAACCAAATCGCTTATAGATATTGGTTATGACAAAAAATTTATAGAACTTATCAGGTTAAATCAGACTGGTGTTGCTATTCTTATTACGTTAGGATTTCTTTCTATTATTTTGGACATTTGCCTGAGCGGCTGACTTATTCAGGGCGTCAACCCCCATGCTTCTCCAAAAACTGATTGGCCTCCAGCTCGCGGAAATCGTCGAGCGCGGCGCGCAGCCTTGCATGGTCCCAGTCCCACCAGGCGAGCGCCTGGTAGCGCTCCGCGGTGCGGCGGTCGAAGCGTTCGCGGATCGGCTTGGCCGGTACGCCGGCGACGACGGTGTAGGGCGCGACGTCCTTCGACACCACCGCGCCGGCACCGACCGCCGCGCCATGGCCGACGGTGACGCCGGGCAGGATGGTCGAGCCGTGGCCGAGCCAGGTGTCGTGGCCGATGGTGACGCGTTTGGCGCGGCGCTTGGCGAAGAATTCGCTCTCGTGCTCGCGTCGTCCCAATAATCCGAGGCGCGATAGGTGAAATGGTGCAGCGTCGGCCGCTAGGTCGGATGGTTGGTGGCGTTGATGCGCACGCTGGCGGCGATGTTGGCGAATTTGCCGATCGTCACGCACCAGACGCCACAGTCCTGCATCATGTAGGAATAGTCGCCGAGCGTGCTTTCCGACACCCGGCAGCGCTCGGCGATCTCGGTCCAGCGGCCGAGCGTCGAGTTCTCGACTTGCGCCGTCTCGTGGACCAGCGGCGTTTCCGACAGCTTTCTTGTCATGCGGCAATTTTCCCGGCGGCAAAAGCTGTCACGTCGATGACGCGGTCGGCCACCGCCTCGCGCACGTCGTGGTCGTGGAAGATACCAAGCAGGGCAACGCCGGCCGCCTTCTTGGCCGCGACCAGCGCAATCACCACGTCGCGGTTCCTGGCATCGAGCGAAGCGGTCGGCTCGTCGAGCAGCAGGATCGGATGCTCGGTGATGAAGCCGCGCGCGATGTTGACGCGCTGCTGTTCACCGCCGGAGAACGTCGCCGGCGGCAGCGCCCAGAGCTTCTCCGGCAGGTTGAGCTGCGCCAGCAAGGCGCGTGCCTTGCCGTGCGCGACCTCGCGCTCCTCGCCGCGCTCGACCAGCGGTTCGGCCACGACATCGAGCGCAGAGACACGCGGCACGGTGCGCAGGAACTGGCTGACATAGCCGATGGTAAGCCGGCGCACGGCAAGCACGGTGCGCGGGCTGGCCGAGGCGAGATCGATGAGCCCGCCCTCGTGCTGGACGATGATCTGGCCTTCATCGGCGGCATAATTTCCGTAGAGCATTTTCAGGATCGAGCTCTTGCCGGCGCCGGAAGGGCCGCCGAGCACGGCGCATTCGCCGCTCCTGATCGAGAACGACACGCCGGCGACGACAGGCAGTTTGATGCCGTCGCGCAGATGCATGGTGAAGCTCTTCGCGACATCGGAGACAACGAGCGGGGTTGTCATCAGAGGGTTCTCCAATCGTCATTCGTCTGCGGGCCAACACCCCCCTCTGGCCTGCCGGCCATCTCCCCCTCAGGGGGGGAGATTGGCTGTCGCATTCGGTTTCGCCATTCTCCTGTGTCGCAGAACGGGCGGGACATAAAAGCTGCTGATCTCCCCCCTTGAGGGGGAGATGGCCGGCAGGCCAGAGGGGGGTACGCCGGAGCAATCATCGTCACACCTGCAGGATCGAGGAGACAAGCAACTGGGTATAAGGCGCGCGCGGATCGTCGAGGACGCGGTCGGTGAGGCCGCTTTCGACGACGCGGCCGTCCTTCATCACCATCATGCGCTGCGACAACAGCCGCGCCACGGCGAGATCGTGGGTGACGACGATGGCGGCCAGGCCGAGATCGGTGACCAGGCCGCGCAACAGATCGAGCAGGCGCGCCTGCACCGAGACGTCGAGGCCGCCGGTTGGCTCGTCCATGAACACCAGCCGCGGCCCGGTGACGAGGTTGCGGGCGATCTGCAGGCGCTGGCGCATGCCTCCGGAAAAGGCGCGCGGCTCGTCGTCGATGCGGTCTTCGTCGATCTCGACACGAGACAACCAGTCGACCGCCGTTGCGCGGATCCTGCCATAGTGACGGTCGCCGACCGCCATCAGCCGCTCGCCGACATTGGCGCCGGCCGACACCGTCATGCGCAGCCCGTCGGCCGGGTTCTGATGGACAAAACCCCAATCGGTGCGCATCAGGAAGCGGCGCTCGGCCTCGCTCATGCGGTAGAGTTCGCGAAACTGGCCGTCGCGCATCCGGTAGCTGGCGGTGCCGGAGCTGGGCAGCAGTCGAGTTGACAGGCAGTTGAGCAAAGTCGTCTTGCCGGAACCGGATTCGCCGACCACCGCCAGCACTTCGCCCGGCCAGAGGTCAAAAGTGACGTTCTCGCAGCCGACGCGCGAGCCGTAGAATTTGGACAGTGCCGAAACGCGCAGCAGCGGTTCGTCGATCATTGCGCCGGCTCCGTTTTTCCTGGGGCAAGATGGGTCTCGGGCGCGAGATGGCCGCGGCCGCCTTCCGCGCGCCGCCTCTCGCAATGATCGGTATCGGAGCAGACGAACATGTGGCCGCCATGGTCGTCGAGGATGACCTCGTCGAGATAGACGTTCTCGGCCGCGCACAGCGCGCAGGGCTGGTCGAAGGTCTGCACCTCGAACGGATGGTCCTCGAAATCGAGGCTGACCACATCGGTGAAGGGCGGCAGCGCGTAGATGCGCTTTTCGCGGCCGGCGCCGAACAATTGCAAAGCCGGCGAACGGTGCATCTTCGGATTGTCGAATTTCGGCGTCGGCGAGGGATCCATCACATAGCGGCCCTCAACCTTGACCGGGTAGGCGTAGGTGGTGGCGATGCGGCCATGCCTGGCGATGTCTTCGTAGAGTTTTACATGCATCAGACCGTATTCCTCCAGCGCATGCATCTTGCGCGTCTCCGTCTCGCGTGGTTCGAGGAAGCGCAGCGGTTCGGGGATGGGCACCTGATAGACCAGCACCTGGCCGGCACTCAGCGGATATTCGGGAATGCGGTGGCGCGTCTGGATGATGGTCGCCTTGGCCGTCTCGGTGGTGACGGCGACATTGGCGACCTTCTTGAAGAAGGCGCGGATCGAAACCGCATTGGTGGTGTCGTCGGCGCCCTGGTCGATGACCTTGAGCACATCGTCCGGGCCAATGATCGAAGCGGTGACCTGCACGCCGCCGGTGCCCCAACCATAGGGCATCGGCATTTCGCGCGAGGCGAACGGCACCTGATAGCCAGGAATGGCGATGCCCTTGAGGATCGCCCGACGGATCATCCGCTTGGTCTGTTCGTCAAGATAGGCGAAGTTGTAGGTGGCGATGTCCGCTGGTTGTGCACTCATTCCGCTGCCTGCCTCTTTTCTTCGGCCTTGCCGGCATTTTCGCGGGCATCATGCTCGGCGCGCATGCGGCGCACGAGGTCGAGCTCGGCCTGGAAGTCGACATAATGCGGCAGCTTCAGATGCTCGACGAAGCCGGTCGCCTGGACATTGTCGGAATGCGAGATGACGAACTCCTCGTCCTGCGCTGCGGCGATGACATCCTCACCCAACTCCGAGGCGCGCAGCGCGCGGTCGCATAGCGCCATGGCCATGGCCTTGCGCTCGCTCTGGCCGAAGACGAGGCCATAGCCGCGGGTGAATTGCGGCGGCGCCTTGGCCGAGCCCTTGAACTGGTTGACCATCTGGCATTCGGTGACGCGGATGCTGCCGAGCGGCACGGCAAAGGGCAGTTCCGGCACGTCCAGTTCCAGTTCGACCTCGCCGATGCGAACCTCGCCGACGAAGGGATGGTTGCGCGCGTAGCCGCGCTGGGTGGAATAGCCGAGCGCCAGCAGAAACCCCTCGTCGCCGCGCGACAGCGCCTGCAGGCGGATGTCGCGCGCCATCGGGAATTCGAGCGGCTCGCGGGTGATGTCGCCGGGGGTATGATCCCCAGGCAGGTCGCCGTCGGGCTCGATCAGGCCTTCGCGGGCGAGGATGGCCGAGACGCGCGGCATGGCTTCCGCCTTGCCTGCGCGCTGCTCCGGTTCGGCGACATCGCCGCCGGCGGCGAGCTCGGGATCGAGCAGGCGGTGGGTGTAGTCGAAAGTCGGGCCGAGCAGCTGCCCGCCGGGCAGGTCCTTGTAGGTGGCCGACAGCCGTCGCTCGACCAGCATCGTGCCGGTGTCGATCGCCCTTGTGTAGCCGAAACGCGGCAGCGTGGTGCGATAGGCGCGAACCAGGAAGATCGCCTCGATCATGTCGCCGCGCGCCTGGACGATGGCGAGTGCCGCCAATTCCCGGTCGTAGAGCGAACCTTCGCTCATCACCCGGTCGACGCCGAGCGCCAGCTGCTCGACGATCTGGTCGAGGCGAAGTGCGGGCACCGAGCGGTCGCCGCGCCGGCGGTCGGCGAGCAGTTTGTGGGCGTTGCGAATGGCCGCTTCGCCACCCTTTACCGCGACATACATGCTATGCCTCCATCGTCTTGATGCGCGTCGTGCGCGGCAGGCAGGCAATTGCTTCGGACGTGGCGAGGATGATGTCGACGCCACGCGGAAAACGCTGCTTGTTCTGCTTCCATTGCTCGACGAAATGGCGCGGCATTTGCGCCGGCGCGATCGTCGCCGTCGTCTCGATGCCCGGGCCTTCGAGCAGCAGCGCAGCGCCGGAGACAAGATCGCTGACCTCGAGGATCAGCGTCGTGGAGCGATCGGGATAATCCCGGGTGCCTTGCGAAAACCCGTCGAGCGCCATCATCTCGGCCGGCGTGGCGATCAGCGCGAAATGCGCGTCGGCCGGGGTGTTGGCCAGCGGCGCGCCGGTATGAAAGCCAAGCCAGGATTTCACCGTCGCTGAAGCCTGCAAGGCGTGGTCGAGCCAGAGCGGCGTGTCGTTATCGCACAGCGCCAGCGCAACGGCGCCGGCGGTGGCCGACAGCGGCACCGGGGGGTGGGCGAGGGCCGGCAGCGGCTGCACACTGCCTGGCCGCGCCATCGCGTCCATCACGGCACGGAATACGGTCTGCGCGTTGAATACCGGATCGGCGAAGCCGCCTTCAATGGATTGAGTGGCGATATTCATCAGTCTTCTCCGCGCACCATGGTGAAGAAATCGACCTTGGTCGCCGCCGTCTCGGCGCGGCGCTGTTCACGCGCCTTGGCCAGTGCCGCCTGCAATGGCGCAACGATCCTGATCTCGACCTCATTGCGGTGGGCCGGGTCCTGCCACAGCGCATCGGCGATTGCCGCCAGCCTTGCCTTCTGCTTGTCGCGGCCGAGCGCGTAGCAGTGGCCGACATGGCCGGACGCAAGCCGCACCGTGGCACGGGTGACCGTCGCCTCGCCGACATTGAAGGGCGCGCCGCCGCCGCCGATGCGGCCGCGTACCGTAACCAGGCCGGTTTCGGGGCCACGCAGAAGTTCCGCTTCGCAAGGCAGGCCGGCTTCGTCCCAGAGGCGGACGATGTCGTCGCCGGCCGATTGCGCCAGCGTCGTCATCACGGCCTTGCGCTCGGCCCGCTCTCGCGCTTCCCGTCCTCGCATGGCCGTACTCCTCGTTTGCGTGAATTTGTCTATTGATATAGACAACTATACAAATTATACTCGTTATCTAGCGCGTGTCCATGACGGGCACGTGACACGGGCCAAAAGATCGGCGCAAAGAATTGGGGCGGGAGATGATCGGACAAGCCAACCGCATCGAGCGGCGCAGCGGTGTCGCGCTGTGGCGACAGATCGCCGACCAGATCCTGCATTCGATCGCCGCCGGCGATTTTCCCGAGAATGCCGCGCTGCCGCCGGAGATCGCGTTGGCCGGACGCTATGGCGTCAACCGCCACACGGTGCGTAGCGCTATCGCAGCGCTGGTGCAGGAGGGTGTGCTCAGGGCGGAGCAGGGGCGCGGCACCTTCGTGCTGTCGCGCAACCGGCTGTCTTATCCGATCGGCGCCCGCACCCGCTTTTCCGAGGGATTGCAAGGACAGGCGTCCGAGCGGCATATCACCTTGCTCGCGTCATCGATCGAGCCGGCCGACCGTCGTGTCGCAGAGGGCTTAGGCCTTGCGACGGGGGCCGATGTGATACGCCTGGAAACGCGCGGCGAAGCCGATGGAATGCCGGTGTCCCGCGCGGCCGGCTGGTTCGATGCCAGGCGCTTTGCCGGCATCGATGCCGCCATGGCGGAAACCGGTTCGATCACCGCATCACTGGCACGTTTCGGCATCGACGACTATCTCAGGCAATCGACCGTGCTGTCGGCGCGCCATGCCGATGCCGCCGACCTTGCGGACCTCGAGCTGCAGCCCGGCGCCATCGTGCTGGTGACGGTCGCCGTCAACGTCACGCCCGACGGTCAGCCGATACAGTTTTCGGAGTCGCGCTTCCCGGCCGAGCGGATCGAGCTCAAATTGTCGGCGCTCTGAGATACGGCAGCCCTGGCATCATCCGACCTGAATGACAGCCTTGATCAGGCCAGACTTCTCATGCGCCCAGCGGGCGAGGTCGTGCGGCGTCTCGCCAAGCGTGGTGCGGTGCGTCACAAGCTTTGCCAGCGGCAGCGCGCCGTTGCGGATCGAGGCGGCGACATGGTCGAAATCGGCACGCAGGGCGTTGCGGCTGCCGATCAGCATCATCTCGCGCTTGTGGAATTCGGGATCGGAAAAGGCGATGTCGTCCTTGACGACGCTGACCAGGACCAGCGCTCCGCCATGCGCGACATGAGCGAAGGCCGACTGCACCGACCGGGTGTTGCCGGTGGCATCGAAAACCACGTCGAAGCCGTTGCCGCCGGTTGCTTCCCGCACCAGGTCGGCAGCGGTGCCTCGCGAGCCGTCGAGCGTCGCGAAGCCGAGTTCGCTTTCGGCAAAGCCAAGCCGTTCAGCGCTCATGTCGAGCAGCGTCACATCGAGCCCGGCGATGCGGGCGAACAGCGCCGTGCCGAGCCCGATCGGGCCTGCGCCGATGACCAGCGTGCGCGCACGTGGATCAGCCAGCGAGCGCCGCACGGCATGGGCGCCGATCGCCAGGAATTCGACGGCGGCGGCATCGGCCAGCGACAGGCCGTTTGCCGGATAAAGATTTTGCGCCGCCACCAGGATCTGCTCGCACATGGCGCCGTCGCGGTGGACGCCGAGCACCTCGATCCTGACGCAGCAATTCGGCTTGCCTTGCCGGCAGGCGTTGCATTTGCCGCAGGCGAGATAGGGATTGACGATCACCGCTTCGCCGACGGCGAGATCGACGTCCACGCCAACCTCGATCACGGTGCCGGAAACCTCGTGGCCCATGATGCGGGGATAGGCGAGGAACGGGTGCTTGCCTTCGAAGATGTGATAGTCGGTGCCGCAGATGCCGACATGGCTGACGGCGACCAGCGCCCAGCCGGCGGGGGGCGCGCCAGGCGCCGGACGATCTTCGAGGACAAGTTCGCCGGGCGAGCGGCAGACGACGGCTTTCATGCTTCAATCCAGTCGGTTCATGGGACTGCCGGCCCTGCTGTGGCGAGGCCGGCGATTGTTGGGAGGCGGTCTATTTGCCGCGGCGGCGCAGCCCGTCGAAATAGACGATGACGATGATCAGCACGCCGGTGATGATGCGCTGCCAGAAGGCGTTGACGTTGAGCAGATTGGCGCCGTTGTTGATGGTGGCAAGGATGAAGGCGCCGAGCAGCGGTCCGTGCACGGAGCCGACAGCGCCGAACAGCGAGGTGCCGCCGATCACCGAGGAGGCGATCGCCTGCAATTCCCAGCCCTCGGCCTGCGTCGGATTGCCGATGCCGATGCGCGAGGCAAGCAGCACGCCGACGAAGGCCGCGCACAGGCCCGACAGCGTGTAGGCCATGTAGATGGTGCGCTGGACGTTGACGCCTGACAGGCGCGACGCCTCGGCGTTGGAGCCGACCGAGAACAGATAGCGGCCCCAGCGGCTGTGGTGCAGGAAGATGTAGGCTGGGATGCCGACCAGGATCACCATCCAGAACAGATTGGGGACGCCGGCGAAGGAACTGCGCGAGAACGTCTGGAAGGCGTCGTTGTTGATCGAGATCGAGTTGCCATTGGTCATCAACAGACCGATCCCGCGCAGCGAGGTCAGCGTTGCCAGGGTGATGATGAAGGGCGGCAGGCCCATCTTGACGATGCCGAAGCCATGGAACATGCCGATGGCGACGCCGACCAGCAAGGTGATCAGGATGGCGAGGAAAACCGGTGTCCCGGCGTTGATCAGCATCGCGACGATGACAGTGGCGAAGCCGACCACGGCGCCGACGGAAAGATCGATGCCGCCGGTGATGATGACGAAGGTCTGGCCGACCGCCAGGATGGCGATCATCGACCCTTGCCGCAACAGGTTCGAGATGTTGTTGGCCGAGGCGAAGCTCGGCGTCGCCACCGACAGGATGATCCATAAAAGAACCAGCAGCGCCAGCAGTGTCAGCCCGAACAGGGCGTTGTAGTTGCGTTTCGGCCTTTCGGCAGCGATCGCCTCGGTGCTCATATCCGTCCTCCCGGTTTTTCTTGTTTCTCGGCCAGCGCCTGGGTGAGGATCTCCTCGTGGTCAGCGGTACGAAAGCCGTGCGTGGCCACCAGCTTGCCGCGCCGGAACACGTGCAGCGTGTCGGCGAGTTCATAAACCTCGGGCAGGTAGGACGAGATCAGGATGATGCCGGCTCCCTTGGACAACAGCGCGCCGAACAGGCGGTAGATCTCGGCCTTGGTGCCGACGTCGACGCCGACAGTCGGCTCGTCGAAGATGAATAGCTTGGCGCCATGGGCGAGCCATTTGCCGATGACGATCTTCTGCTGGTTACCGCCGGACAGGCTGGAGGCCAGCGCGCCGCGCGTCGGCGTCTTGATGCGCAGGTCGGCGATCTGGCGATCGGCTTGCGCCTTTTCCTGCGCGCGGGAGATCAGCAGATTGCTGGAGATGCGCTTGTAGATCGGCAGATTGAGGTTGAGTCCGACCGGCAGGTTGAGGCAGAGGCCCTGGTCGCGGCGGCTTTCCGGGGCCAGCGCCATGCCGAGCCTGATCGCGTCATGTTCGGAATTGACCTTGACCTCTTTGCCCTCCCAGAGGATCTGGCCGGCCGATTTGCGGTGCCGGCCATAGAGCGTGGTGACGAACTCGCTGCGCCCGGCGCCGATCAGGCCGTAGAGGCCGACGATCTCGCCGGCGCGGACGGACATCGAGACATTTTCGAAACCCTTGCCGGACAGGTTCCTGGTTTCGACGATGGTCGCGCCGGGGGTGAAATGCTCCTTGTGGTAGACCTGCTCGATCGAGCGGTTGATCATCATCTTGACCAGCTCGGCGTCATTGGTCTCGGCAATGTTCCTGGTGCCGACCAGCGTGCCGTCGCGCAGCACCGAGACGCGGTCGGCGAGCTCGAACACTTCTTCCATGCGATGGCTGATGTAGATGATGGTGACGCCTTCGCCCTTCAGCCGGCGGATCAGCGTGAACAGCTGGTCGGCCTCCTTGCGGGTAAGATAGGCGGTCGGCTCGTCGAAGATCAGGAATTTAGTGCCGCGCACTGTGGCGCGGGCGGCGGCGATCAACTGCTGCTGGCCGATGGTCAGGTCACCCAGCATGACATGCGCCGGCAGGTCGAAGCCGAGATCGTCGATGATCTTCTGCGCCTGCCTGACCATCGCCCGCTGCTGCAGGATGCCGAAGCGGGAATCCTCCTCGCCGAGGAACATGTTGGCGGCGACGGTGAGATGGCGGCACAGGACGACTTCCTGATGCACGGCATTGATGCCGAGCGCCATCGCCTCATGCGGCGTTGCCAATGCGGCAGGCTTGCCCTCCCAGATGACGTCGCCGGAGGTGCGCGGCATGACGCCGGTCAGAAGCTTGATCAGGGTGGATTTGCCGGCGCCGTTCTCGCCGACGATGGCGTGGATCTCGCCGGCCTTGAAGGCGAGATCGACCGGCTTCAGCGCATGGGTGCCGGGATAGCGCTTTTCCAGCCCGCGGAGTTCGAGGATGGTCCTGCCCGGTTCCAGCGTTGGGGCCGGATGGAGTTCCTGCGCCGTCGACATCATGACAATCCTCCCAGATTGGCCCCCAAAGATTGGCCTCGCGATTGGCACGAGTGGGATGTTTCCGGGGCGAAAAGGCCCCGGAAACAGTTCACCTGAGGCTATGCTCAGTCGAGCTTCGGGTTGAGCAGCGCGTCGATCTTCGGATCCTTCATGTTGGCCTTGGTGACCAAATTGGCGCCCGTGTCGACATTGGCCTCGACCTTCTCGCCCTTCGAGGCGGCGAGCGCCGTCTTGATGCCGTCATAGCCCATCCGGTACGGATCCTGGACGACGAGAGCCGAAATGACGCCGTCGTTGAGGAACTTGATCAGCTTCTCGTCGCTGTCGAAACCGACCAGCCCGACCTTGCCGGCAAGACTGTTCTCGGCGATCGCCTGGCCGACGCCCTGCGCCATGATCAGGTTGGAGGCGAAGATGCCCTTGAGGTTGGGGTTGGCGGTGATCAGGTCGGTGGCGATGTTGAGGCCGGTGGTGGCCTGGCCGTCGGCGTATTTGTCGGCGACCAGCTTGAGGCCCGGATATTTGGCAGCGAGCTGTTCCTTAAAACCCTGGGCGCGCTGTTCGAGCGAGCCGGCGCCCGGAAGAGCGGTGATCAGGGCGACGTCGCCCTCGACCTTGCCGCCATTGGCTTCGCCGATGGCTGCGGCAAGGCCGTCAGCGGCAACGCGGCCGCCCTGGATGTTGTCGGTGGTCAGGAACGAGGTGAAGGCCTTGGAGTCGGCGCCAGAGTCGATGCCGATGATCTTGACCTTGGTGGCGGCCTCGTCGATCGGCTTGCCGAGCGCCTTGGCTTCGGTCGGCGCAATGACGACGGCCGCCGGGTTGCCGGCGACGGCATTTTCAAGGATCGAGATCTGGCCGTTGACGTCGGTCTCGGCCTGGGCGCCGAGCTCCGGCACGTTGACGCCGAGGTCCTTGCCGGCCTTGCGGGCTCCCGCCAGAACGATCTGCCAGTAGAAGGACGTGGTGTCCTTGACGATGATCGGAATGGTCGCGTCGGCCGCGGATGCCGGGGCCGAGTGCATCACGCCGGCAAGCATCGAGGCGGCTGCGAGTGCCACGAAGGCGCGGCGATTGAGAATGCTGGTCACGAATTTCATTAGGAGTCCTCCCTAAGTCGCCCGGTGAATGTTACGGAAGCTCCATTCGGATGGCGCGGCCCAAACGGAACTTTATCAATAAAAAACATTTACCGCATTTTGATAGTGCATCACCTCGGTCGGCGCAAGCGATGTTTGATGGCCGCTCGAATGGCTGGGCGGGAAAGCTTGCTCCCTCGGAACTCCGCTGCCAATCTCCTCCAATATGTCGCATGGAATATTAATTCCATCATACAGTCAATATGGAATGTTCATTCTTTTTCGGGGTGTACGAACTGTGACACCTGGCAATCACGTCAGGTGTTTGCGACCGGCTTAGAGCGTCGCTCCGAGGTGCCACGGCACGAACTCGTTGTCGCCGTAGCCGAACTCTTCGCTCTTGGTCTTGCGGCCCGAAGCCGTCTCGACGATCAGTTCGAAGATCTCGCGGCCCATGCCGGCGATGGTCTTTTCGCCCGAGGCGATGACGCCGCAATTCACGTCCATGTCCTCCTCCATCGTGTGATACATGGTCGAGTTGCTGGCGACCTTGAT
This sequence comes from Mesorhizobium sp. M1182, assembly GCF_040318335.1. Taxonomy (NCBI): domain Bacteria; kingdom Pseudomonadati; phylum Pseudomonadota; class Alphaproteobacteria; order Hyphomicrobiales; family Phyllobacteriaceae; genus Mesorhizobium; species Mesorhizobium sp. M1182. Next base: position 442,568 of record NZ_JAMYMD010000002.1, on the reverse strand, counting down.
CGACGGCGTCGGCCGGCAGCCGAAGCAGGAGCCGCGGCCTGTGGTGAAGACGATGACGTTGGCGCCGCCCGCCACCTGGCCGGTGGCCGAGACCGGGTCGTAGCCGGGCGTGTCCATGAACACCAGCCCGTGCCCGGTGACCTTTTCGGCATAGCCGAAGACGCCGTTGAGCGGCGTCTGGCCGCCCTTGGCGACCGCGCCGAGCGACTTTTCCAGGATGGTGGTCAGGCCGCCGCGCTTGTTACCCGGTGAGGGATTGTTGTCGATCGATGCGCCATGCTTGGCGACGTGGTCTTCCCACCATTTCACATAACCGTCGAGCTTGGCGGCGATCTCGGGGGTTGCGGCGCGATAAGCGAGCAGGTGCTCGGCGCCGTAGATCTCCGTCGTCTCGGAGAGGATGCCGACACCGCCGACGCCGGCCAAAATGTCGACCGCGGCACCCAGCGCCGGATTGGCGGTGATGCCGGACATGCCGTCGGAGCCGCCGCATTGCAGGCCGACGACGATCTCGCTGACCGGGATCGGCTCACGCTGAAGCTTGCCGACCTCTTCGGCGATCTCGGCCAGCACGACCAGCGCCTTCTCGACCGATTTGCGCGAGCCGCCGGCTTCCTGGATGTTGAAATGGCGTTTTCCCGCGGCAACGCCCTTCTGGCCGTAGAGGGTGAGCTGGTTGACCTCGCAGCCGAGCCCGACCATCAGCACACCACCAAAATTCGGATGACGGGCATAGCCGGCCAGCGTGCGGTGTAGCACCATCATGCCGTCGCCGGTGGCGCTCATGCCGCAGCCCTGGCCGTGGACGATCGGGACGAAGCCGTCGATGCCAGGATATTGCGGCAGAAGCGTGCGGTTCGCCGCGTCAGCGATGGCGTGGCAGACGGTGGCCGAGCAATTGACGCTGGCAAGAATGCCGATGAAGTTGCGCGTGCCGGCGCGGCCGTCGGCGCGGCGGTAGCCCATGAAGGTGCGGGCGCGGTCGGCCTCGGTCGCATGCACTGCCTCGTTCGGCGGCACTACCGGCAAACGCCCGCTTTCGAAGACCAGATTGTGCGAATGGACATGCTCGCCGGGCGCGATGTTTTGCGTGGCGCGGCCGATCGCCTGGGCGTATTTGACCACGGCCTCGCCGGCCGCAATCGGCTTGATCGCCACTTTGTGGCCCGGCTCGATCACTGCGGCGGCGACGGCGCCGCCCGGCAGCACGGTGCCGATCTCGATGCGGCCATTGGCGACCGCGACATTGTCGGCGGGAGACAGAAGAATGCTGTTTGCGGCGTTCACGGGAGCTTCCTGGGTGTGTTCCTGGGTGCGCGAGCGGATTGACACGCGGCTCTTAACATATAATGTCTTTTATCGTGAAAAAACATTTTTGCGTCAATTGTTTTTTCGCCAGAGCGCGACGCGTCTTTTGGATGCGAGAAGTAGGCTCTACAACCAAAACTAGCGTTGCGCATGATGTTTTCCGAAAAGGTACCGGTTTCATGCGCGAGAAACGCTTCACACTGGCCGCAAACGCCGATGCGCCACGGGGCAGGGGATGTCGAAGAGCAACAACGTTTACAAGGACGCCTATAATCGCGGTCTGAGGCTGCTCGACGAAACCAGGAGCCTGCCTTCGGAGCCGGAGCTGGGTACGCTGCTCGGCGTCAGCCGCACGACGGTCCGCACTATCCTTGCGCGCATGGAAGAAACCGGGCTGATCGATTGGAACAAGCGCAGCAAGACGGTCCTGCGCGAACCGCGACCGGACGATTTCTTCCCCGAGGAAGAAACCGACACGCTGGCCGAGATCATCGAGCGCTCCTTCATGCGGCGGCTGCTTGCCAGCGGTGCCGAAGCCGGCATGCAGATCAACGAGCTCGAACTGGCGCGTGAGATCGGCGTCGGCACCACCAGCGTGCGCGAATTCCTGATCCGCTTCTCGCGCTTTGGGCTGATCGAGAAGCGCCGCAACAGTCACTGGGTGCTGAAAGGCTTTACCCGCGCCTTCGCGCTGGAGTTGACCGAAATCCGCGAGATGTTCGAACTGCGCTCGGCCGCAGCCTTTGCCGCTCTGCCCGAGGACAGCCCGGTGTGGGCCGACCTCGACCACCTGGAAGACGAGCATCACCGGCTGGAGCGCGAGATCGCCGTGCGCTTCAACGAATTCTCCGAGCTTGACGAGCGCTTTCACCGGCTGATCCATCGGGCGTCGCACAACCGCTTCATCGTCGATTTCTACGACGTCATCGCCATGATCTTCCACTACCACTACCAGTGGAACAAGGCGCAGGAGCGCGAGCGCAACGAAGTCGCGGTCCAGGAGCATCTCGCCTATATCGCCGCGCTCAAATCGCGCGATCTCGCCAAGGTCGACGCCGCCTGCCGCAAGCACCTGAAATCGGCCCGCCACACGCTGCTGACGTCCATTCCCGAGGGCAGGCAGCCGCAACGCGCGTGATTGTGTTGCGTTGCCGCAGCAGCGTTTTGGCGATTTTCCGGCCGCCGGCTCCGTGCTAGAGAGCTGACGTTGCTGCGTGAAGAGGCTGGTTCTTGACCATACGCCGGAGACGATGGAGCATGCCGGTCGCGTTCGCCGCGGCGTGGCTTTTCATGTTCCAGTCGATGTTCGGCGCGTTTGCTTCCGGCGGCGCGCCGAACGCCTCGCAATTCGATGCTTTCGGCAACACGATCTGCACCCATGACGGTGCGACGCAACTCCCCGCCGGCGATCCGCATCAGCAGCACATGCCGGGTTGCTGCATGCTTGGCTGCAACCTCGTTTCGGCGGTCTACGCGCCACCCGATGCCGCGGGGAGCCTGGCTCGCAGCCTTTCCGTCGAAACCATCGCCTTTTTCCTGCCGGCCTTCCGGCATCGCGATTTCGCCCGCGCCCGCACTCCGTCCAATCCGCGCGCACCACCGGCGACGGCCTGATCCGTTCTGGTTCGCGCCGCGCAACGCTTTGCCGGCGCGTTTATCGACATCGTTCGCGACCGGCCATCGGCGCGATCCCCTAAAGTCCACGGAGCAATCATGTCTCACTCTTTTCGCGCTGCCGCATCCAGCCGCAGGCGCTTCTCACTGGGTCGTTTCGAGCAGCGTCTCGGCGTCGCCCTTTGCGTTCTTGCCCTCCTGTTCGCCAGCGCCCAGACGGTGTTGGCACACGAGTTCAAGCTTGGCGATCTCGAGATCGGGCACCCCTGGTCGCGCGCCACGCCAGCCGGCGCCAAGGTGGCCGGCGGCTACTTCACCATCACCAACACAGGCAGTGCGGCGGATCGCCTGCTGTCGATCACCTCCGACATTTCGGCCAAGGCCGAACTGCACGAGATGGGCGTCAGCAATGGCGTCATGACCATGCGGCCGGTCATCGGCGGCCTCGAAATCCCGGCTGGCGGCAAGGTCGCGCTGGCGCCTAACGGCTATCATTTGATGTTCATGGATTTGAAGCGGCAGCCCAAGGAGGGCGAAACGTTCTCCGCCACGCTGACCTTCGAGGAAGCCGGGCCCGTGCAGATTGAATTCGCCGTGCAAGGCATCGGCAGCGCGGCGCCCCAGGACGACGACTGACTTGGCCGCTTCGAGAGGTAGCCTCATGAAGAAATCTCTTTTGCCCGGCTGCGTGCTTCTTGTCCTCGGGACCAGCGCGGCCTTTGCCCACATCACGCTCGAAACGCCGGAGGCGGCGGTGGGCTCGACCTACAAGGCGGTTCTTCGGGTGCCGCATGGCTGCGAGGGCAAGGCGACGACCGCGCTGCGCGTGCAGATCCCGGAAGGGGTGCTCTCGGTCAAACCGATGCCGAAGCCGGGTTGGACACTGCAGGTCAAGAACGGCAAATACGAAAAGTCCTACCAGCTCTACGGCCAGGCAGTGACCAGCGGCGTCAAGGAGATCGACTGGAGCGCCGGCAGCCTGCCGGACGAGTTCTACGACGAATTCGTCTTTCGCGCGACGCTGGCGTCCGACCTGCTGGCAGGCCAGACGCTGCATTTCCCGGTGGTGCAGGAATGTGACGGGGTTGCCGATCGCTGGATCGAAATTCCGGCGGCCGGGCAGGCTGAGGACGCGCTGGAATTTCCGGCGCCCGGCCTCAAGCTGCTGCCGAAGAAGTGATCTTTACGCGGCGCGCTCTATCCGAAAGAGCGCGCCGCTGTCTTTGTGGCGGTGACATGAGTGCGGCATCCATCGTGCGAACGGCCTGCACAACCGGCCGGCTTGCCATCGGCCTGCTGGCCGCGATTGTGCTGCTTGCCACCATTGCCGCGCCAAACGCAGCCTTCGCCCATGCGGCGCTGATCAAGGCCGAGCCGGCTGACGGTGCGGTGCTGGCGCAGAGCCCGTCGCAGATGTCGCTGACCTTCAGCGAGCCGGTTTCGCCGCTGGTGCTGACGCTGGTGCGGCCCGACGGCACGTCGGTTCCGCTGACGTCCTTTCGGCTCAGCGGCCAGACCGTCGAGATCGACAATCCGCAGGCGCTGACGTCGGGCACGCATGTGCTGAGCTGGCGGGTGATTTCCGCCGACGGGCATCCGGTCGGCGGCTCGGTGCTGTTCTCGGTCGGTGCACCGAGTGCTGCGCCGGCCCCTTCCGAAGCTGTCGACCGGGCGCTTCGAACGGCGATCTGGATCGGCAAGGTTTTTCTATACATCGGCCTGTTTTTCGGTGTCGGCGGTGCCTTTGCGCTAGGCTGGCTGGCGCAAGGCGGCCGATCCGGCCAGAACATGATCGTCGCCGCGATCCTGTGCGGGCTGGCCGCCGCACTTTTGTCGCTCGGTTTCCAGGGGCTGGATGCACTCGGCGCGCCGCTTGCCCGGCTGGCGCAGCCGGTCATCTGGCAGACCGGGCTTGGCACCAGCTTCGGCTGGACGGTGCTGATCGCGCTGATGGCGCTCGGCCTGAGCCTATTATCGCTGGTCGTGCCGCCCGCCGACGCAAAGCCGCTGGCCTTGGCCGGACTGGTTGGCGTTGGCGCAGCACTTGCCGCCAGCGGGCATGCCAGTGCCGCCGAGCCGCAATGGCTGACCCGGCCGATGGTGTTTCTGCACGCCACTGGTATCGCGATTTGGTCCGGGGCGCTGGCGCCGCTCGGTCTTGCCTTGAAACGGCAGCCGGACAAAGCCGGGCCGTTGCTGCGCCGGTTTTCACGAGCGATCCTGTTCGTCGTGGCGGTGCTTGCGGCAGCCGGCATCGTGCTCGCCGTCATCCAGGTGCAAACGCCGTCGGCGCTGGTCCACACTGCCTATGGCCGGCTGCTGCTGATCAAGCTGGTGCTGCTCGTCTTTCTGTTCACGCTCGCTGCCGTCAACCGCTTCAAGCTTACGGTCCCCGCCGAGGCGGGAAAGACGGAAGTCCAGCGGCGACTGGCCCGCTCGATCGGCATCGAGGTGCTGATCGTGGTCGCGATCTTCGGCATCGCCGCCGGTTGGCGCTTCACGCCGCCGCCGCGCGCGCTGGCGATCGCCGCGGCACAGCCGGCATCGGTGCATATCCACACGCTCCAAGCGATGGCCGATCTCAGTATTGCGCCCGGGCACACCGGACCTATTGCCGCTTCGATCTTCATCATGACCGGCGATTTTGGCCCGCTCGACGCCAAGCAGGTAACGCTGGTCCTGTCAAAGCCCGATTCCGGCATCGAGCCCATCAAACGCCCGGCGACGAATCCCGGCGACGGCACCTGGCGCGTCGACGATCTCGTCATTCCGGTCGCCGGCCGGTGGACGGCGCGGCTCGATATCCTGGTCTCGGATTTCGAGATGGTGAAGATAGGGGCGCCGATCGACATCAGGCCGTGACGAGAGCGCTGGTCCACGCAAGACAATTCGGCGAGGCGGTTGACGCGGCCGCGAACCCCCGTCAATCATCGCCATCAAGAATGGGCGTCCAACCCAATCGCGGGCTCAAACCAACAAGATCCGAAAGCAGGGAAGAAACGATGGAAAAAGCCGAAATAGGCCTGATCGGCCTTGGCACGATGGGCTCCAACCTGGCGCTCAATATCGCCGAGAAGGGGCACCGCATCGCCGTCTTCAATCGCACCGCGGCGCGCACCGATGCCTTTGTCGAAAATGCCGGCGCGCTTCGGGATAGGGTGGTGCCCTGCTACAGCCTCGAAGAACTGGCCGCCGCGATCCGGCCGCCGCGGCCGATCATCATCATGGTGCTGGCCGGCAAGCCGGTCGACGAGCAGATCGCGGCATTGCGCGGCGTGCTGTCGGCCAACGACATCGTCATCGACGCCGGCAATGCCAATTTCCGCGATACGATGCGGCGCTTCTCCGAGCTTACCGATTCGGGCCTGACCTTCATCGGCATGGGCGTGTCCGGCGGCGAGGAGGGAGCACGCCACGGTCCCTCTATAATGGTCGGCGGCACCGAAGAGTCCTGGAAGCGCGTCGAAAAGGTGCTGACCGCGATCTCGGCCAAGTTCAAGGGCGAGCCTTGCGCGGCGTGGCTTGGCACCGACGGCGCCGGCCATTTCGTCAAGACCATCCACAACGGCATCGAATATGCCGACATGCAGATGATCGCCGAGATCTACGGCATATTGCGCGACGGGCTCGGCATGGGGCCGAAAGAGATCGCTGAGGTGTTTTCTCAGTGGAACACGGGCAGGCTCAATTCGTACCTGATCGAGATCACCGCCAAGGTGCTGGCCGCCGACGATCCCAAGACCGGCAAACCGGTGGTCGACATCATCCTCGACCGCGCCGGCCAGAAAGGCACCGGCAAATGGTCGGTGATCGAGGCGCAGCAGCTAGGCATCCCGGCCACCGCAATCGAAGCGGCTGTGGCGGCGCGCGTGCTGTCGTCGATCAAGGACGAGCGGCTTGCCGCCGAAAAGGTCTATGGCGGCGGCGTGAGCAAGATTTCCGGAGACAGGGACGCCCTGCTCGCCGATCTCGAGCTGGCGCTGTTTGCCGGCAAGATCGCCGCCTACGCGCAAGGCTTCGCGGTAATGAGCGGCGCGTCGAAGGAATTCAACTGGAACCTGCCGATGCCGGTCATCGCCAAGATCTGGCGGGCCGGCTGCATCATCCGCTCGCAATTGCTGGATACGATGGCGGAGGCCTTCGGCGGCGGCGGCGCAGCCACCAACCTGTTGATGGCGCCGGCTTTCGTCTCATTGATGCAGGAGGCGCATCCGTCGCTTCGCCGTGTCGTCGCAAGGGCGGCCGAAGCCGGCTCGCCGGTGCCGGCCCTGTCATCTGCACTTGCCTATTTCGACAGTTACCGGCAGGGCCGCGGCACTTCGAACCTGATCCAGGCGCAGCGCGATTTCTTCGGCGCGCACGGCTTCGAGCGCATCGACGGGCAGGGTGCGTTCCATGGTCCCTGGGGGAGTGGGGCGGCGGGTTAGCGCCGCGACTTGGACCTAGAGTTCAATTTTGCGGTCGTCAGAAGGCAGATATCTCCAGCCACCAACTGGGTGTCGGTTCGCGCCAGGAACCTGCTATGCCGGTAGAGACGATTGACGGTCTCATCGGTATCGGCGGTGCCGCGAATCTGTGGTAAGCCGCCGCTCAACCAACCAAAGGACGACACCTGTGAGCGAACCGACCGTGGCCCAGGCGACCGAAAGTATCTATGCCTCGCTGCGGGCGGATAATGCCGACATCGACGCACATATCGCGACGCTTAAAGCGGCGCTGACACGAGAAGGGATAAAACAGGCGGTGTTCGATCCTACCAAGTTGGCGCAGAACAACCGCTCGGGGCGCAAGTTGATGCAGGCCTATTTTCGCCAGCGCGGCGTGAGCGTGAGGTTTTCGGACTAGTAGAGCCGCGCGGGTGATCTCAAGCGCGCCGTTGGGAGTTCTCGGGCCGGTCCGGCGGTTCGCCATCTGGACGTCGGGACTGCGCCTCATAACGGACATCCAGATCAACTTTGCTGTTTCCTGAAAGCCGACATCACCGGTCACCATGCTGCGGGTCGCGGGCGGGTCGTGCGCTGGCTGTTGGCTCACCTCTACGCCAGATGAGAGCCGGTCTGTGCAAATAGTACGGAAAACCAGCAATCCTACTGAAGAAGCTCAGGTAAGCTTTGAAAAAGACGCCGTGCCTCCGGCCAACCCGCTTCAACAAAGAGAGCAAGGCAATCAACTAGCTTCCGTCGCCTTACTTCGTCTTCAAAAACGCTACGATAATCCGCCAGATACCATCCGATAAGCTTCACAAAAAGAGTGGCACCCATGCTTTCGTGTTCGTAGCGAGCAACTCCAGTGGTCCTTAACATCGCCTCGCTAATTAAATCAAAGCATTGTTCGGGATCGACCTCCATGAGAAAGCTTAGGACTGACAAGAGATGGTGAACTGACCCTGGAGTGCCTAGCGTCGTCAGTTTCGAGATAAACGGCGCATACTCCTTGAGGAACCTGCGTTTGGCGTCGACACCGGCAAGCTCAGGAGAGATTTCATCATGACCTACCGCATAGTAGATTTGGTCAGCAATTTCATTAAACAATTTAAGGGCAGAAACTTCTTCTGGAGTTGGCTCATTACCCGACGAAGGCCACGATTTCACCGCTGGTTCGAGAGCAGCGATTAGAATCCAGAGAAAATCTTGAGTTCTCCGGCGTAGTGTCACTTTTTCCGGGTCCTCATCATCAAAACCAATGATCAGCCCATTGCGGATATCAAATAGAGCCGACTGAAGACGCTCTTCTTGCTCTTTATAATTTTGCGTCCAATCGAACAGCAGTGCCTTAGATGTGGGGAGTTCTTTGTTAACTGCAAAAAAAACGATGAGCCCTGTCAGCGGATCGTCCCCTTTCTTTGGAAACCTCACGTCCGCAACGGGAATAGCCAACGCTTCCAACCGTTCGGGGTTTCGGCCAGCTAGTCTCGAAAGAGAGGCGATTGCCTGTTTCAAATTTGTAGCGTTCTTTTCTTTCTTCAGAAATTTTTCCGCAAGAGTCCACATCTCCTCTTCGGCTATTTGTTCGATCCAAGGAAGGACGCGAACAAGCTGAAAGCGGACAGCCGGATGAGGGTCATTTAGGAGTATATCTTGATAGCGCTCTCTAACTAATGGCCAAAACTCGGATTGAGTGGCGAGGATCGCTAATGCTTGAGCGGCTTCGATTCTTGGCGATGGTGATCCCCATGACGGAAAATCTGCGAATCTTTCCTCGGTTTCGTCCTTCAACTCGGGATCGCTGTGATGTGTCAGTTCCAGCAACCACCCGAGCGCGGCATCACGCTTCTCCGTAGGTACGAGTCCCTTAGATAAGGCAATCCCAAGTCCTTCTGCCAGCGCATCTGACATCTCCTGATCAAGCGCAGCCCCCATTGGACCAGCTTGAGCGACTGCGTCGCCAAGGGCCAAAGTTGAGTTCCACAAGAATGCTCCTCGATCCAGCGTCTCCTCTGCCTTAAAGGCATCGCGGGCGGATCGCAGATCGCTAACCAGGGCTAATAATGGTGCGACATCATGCGCCTTAACGTCTATCCCTTCCCGTTCAAGCCAATGCCGGTCAGATGCCGTCCAACCAGAGTTGAATTCGAGAGGCTTGCCGTTTTCAAATATGCTGCGACCCGTCTTGGCATCACGTAGGAATGCCCGTGCTGTTTCGGTGACGAGTTGGGACTCGCCTATCGTTTCAAATAGCGTTCCAATAATCTCAACGCGCACTTCGTCAGGCCGCGAGAACTCAGCGAAATTAAGCTGAAGCCAATCAGTCTCAGCTTGGGCACGTTCGTCTGATGACAGATGTGGGAACGTCGCAGCTATCGCGGAGATAGCGCTCCGGCGGGTATCAAGCGATTTAAGCATCGGCACACTGGCTGCCGTTTTCCAAATCTCCCTCCCAAGGATATCGGGCTTGGATGCTGCGATCTCGAAAACTGATCGCCACGCTAGACCAATGCCTGTTTCACTCAGAATCAGTTCAGGCACTTGCGTCAAAAGCGCCTGGTCGTCAGCCGTCGCTCCCCATGCACTTACCGCGCGGTAGAGCTTCGCGTAGTCGTCATGTTCCCTATCGTCTGCGTTCCACGCCCATATATGGCTGTAGTCCTGCTCGAACTCCCTCTCTACACCGGCAATCGAGACCCTTTGAACCTCCTGGCTTTCCCTGGCAGGATGTGACCTTTCGCGCTCACCTCGGATTGCGGCAGCGAAGGCACGTAAAGCGATCCGTGGATATCGCAACAGTAACTGAGGAAAATCGCTAGCGAGCGAATGTGTCGACATCGCAAAATCTTGGGCGGCATTAGACGTGAGCGAGAGTATCCAACTGCCAGACATTGAGGTGACTTGGTCTCTACTAAACTCTCCTCCACGAAAAACTCGATAAAAAAGCTGAACAACAAACTCTTCGTCATGCTCCGCGAGACTCAGACTTTCGCGCGCCAGCCACGGCACCTCGATAAAGCCAAGTTTTGAAAACCGCGGCTGCGAGAATATCTGATCCAACCTCTTCCGCGAGGCACCTGGGTCTGTTCCTATGGTCTTCGCGACGAACGGCACAACGTGTGATGCAAGCCATCGGATACGGCTCTCATCTGTCGACATGGCGTCGAACAGCACACGAGACGCCTTACCCAAGGACCTCAGCGCTTCGGGGCTCGGGTTGTCTTCGATCAGCATTCCAATCAATGCTCGAAAACTACCGAGCTGTTCGGGATTGGGATCACCAAGCGCCTCTAAAAGTGTAGCCCAAGCATCCACCGCTATCGGCTGCTTGAGCTGCGACTTCGTCATCAGCGAGCCGACGATGTGCTGAAATGCCCGATTCTTTGACGGATCGACTTTCGTGAGGGCATCCGCCAATGGCGTGAGGTCGTCGCCATTGTGAACCGACTCGACGGGCAGGCGGGCGACTTCGATACGAACGATTGGATCGATAGCATCATCGCCAATTAGCGATACGACAAAAGACCAATATTCCTCCGCGCTAAATGTAGCCTTCAGAGCTTCAAGCCAGTACCCTAGCGATGGAGTGACTAGGAGGCCTGCGCCGCTCGCCCGGCTCAAAAATTCTAATGCCGCTACGCGGTCTGGCAACAAGATCAATCGCGCGACGGCATAGTCGAATAGGACGTGATGCCGGAAGCCGATGCGGCGTGTCTGCTCTGTAACTAAAACGCCAACACGTTGAAGATCGTCAACAGCTTTCGCCGCTGTATCAGGAACGTCTGTTTCTGGGAGATCGATCGACCGAGCGGTGAGCATGCGCGTCACTACGGTCTTTAGACTTGTGACGGCCGGAAGGCCAAACTCGCTGATCCGTTCATCCCAATATCGCTCCAGCAGTTCTCCTCGCGTCGCTACCGAAGACAATGTACTTGCGGCCACACCGCTGTGCAGCAGGTCGCCAAGGAGGGCAAGATTGAAAGGGTTGCGGGCCAGGCCTTCCATCTTTGGTCCGCCTGCCTCGATCGCAGACGCAAGGATTGGCGATTTGACAGCGACATCCGCCTTTTCAACATCCGAAAGGAGTCCAATATGGATGTGTCGGACGGCGGAAAAATTCGGATCGGCATAAGCCGCTTGTGGAGCAGTTCCAGCGAAAAGCCGTCGCCACTCCCTGCCAAGACGGAGATCGAATGTTCTGACCGATGCAATGACATGCCAACCCGGAAGGGTGGACACTTCTTCCACGAGACGTTTGTAGGTGGCTTCGGCCAATCCTCCGCGTGCGGCATCAAGTGCGTCAAGCACGAGATATGCCGGTCTGTCGCCGGGCATCTGAGCGAGTACATCGATCAGCGAGTGTTGAAGGCCAATATCAATCCGCAGGGCGTCGGCCGAAATAGATACTGCCTCTACTGTAAGGACAACAACGGTAGCTTCCTTCGCAAGCTCTTGCGCTACTTCGCGAACGATGGCTGACTTGCCTGAACCCGGTTCACCGGTGATGGCGAGTAAGCCTCCCCGCGCCGCCTGGACGGTCAGTGCCGTCACGGGTCTAGCAATGGTGAAGTGACCCTCCGGGCTCGTTATTTGTGTGAAACGCTCGAGACGCCCCATGACGCCTGCGCTATAGGTGTTCAAGCGCTGTACATCGTCGCGATAGCTTGGCGGCTCGACCAGGCGAGCTTTGCCAGCTAGCGCCAGACGGATCGCTGCTGCATCTCCGCCCGTTCCGTTACCGGACGCAGTCGCGGCCCACGAAATTAGTGCCTCAAGCAGGGCGGCTTCATCCCCTACAACTGCTACAACATCGCGCAATCCATCTTCGACAGTCTGACGTTGCCCGTCACCCACGACGACTACAGAACAACACGCCAAAATAGACTGTCGTTCGGCGGGTTTGATCCCGATACCGGCGTGAGTGTTCCATGCGGCATCGATCAGCCCAGAGAAGGTCCTTAGCGCTGAGCCCAGGCTATTTGGCATGGCGGTTGCGGCGCCGGTACGGTTCCGATCGAGTGCTTCGCGTAGATTGTTCGCAACCGTAGCTGCGGTCGTCGACCCAACGGCGAGAACCAAGCGATCACGCGACGGATCAAAATCCCTACGCACTCCGCCGTCGATTATGCCATCGCGAAACTGTCGCACGAATTGGTCGGCGGCTGACGCCAGCTCACTCCCAGGATTTGATGACAGGCTAATCGTGCGTTTGGCCTGTACATAAATCTCGCCACGATCAGTCTCGATTAAAAGATCATCCACGGCCGTGGGCGTCTCAAATCGAATAGTACGTGGCACTCCAGGAAGCCCACCTGCCATACGTGAGACCGGGCGTTCGGCCAGCAGCAGCCCAGCCACGTACGCACCCACCTCGGCCTGAAAAACCACCCCTCCGGACGTGCCCCGCCCGCTCATCGTACAAGCCCCTGTGCCAAGAATTTTTCCATGAGAACAAAAGTAGAATATGGGGCACTGACGAGCAATCGACATCCGAAACTTGTCCCCAATGTTAGTAAAATGGTTCTCTGGATATCCCGTCAGGCAACTTTGGGCGGTAGCCGGGTAAATCCGGCGTTAGTTCAAGCGGGTGGGGTCGCGCCTAACAGTAGGGTATCTGGGACGTCTGCGACGAGACGCGGTCATTGATCCAAGGCTGCCGTGCTCATCCGACTTATCTGCACCATCCAGATGTGCTAAGCTTGGCTGTGATTCCACGCCGGAGATGAGGTCGGCGGGCGAATGTCGGCTCTCCGGTGCAGTCAGCCCGGACCGGACCATCCGCTTCCGGCCAAAGGCTGCCAGTCAGCAGCGCATTTTCCAGCCAAGTGGAAGAATGCGGCTAAGACAAACAGATAGAGCGGGATGCCCAGTTCAATTTGAATATATCCCGCTCTAGTCGGGGCGGCGATAGGCCTGCACTTCGCCCGGCTCGCTCAGGCTCTGCAGGGTGCCGGGTGCGGCGCCGCCGATCCAGCCCAGCACCGAGCGGGCGAGTTCGGCGCCGGCCAGCCGGAAGTTCTCGTTGACGACCAGCAATTCGCTGCGAAACAGGTGCAGAAGCTCCGACGATTGTTTGGACACCACATCGACATCGCGGCCAAGCTTGAGGCCGGCGTCTTCGATGCCGGCGACGATGGCGAGCGTCGCGGCGGCGGCGCTGCTGATGAAACCGTCCGGGCGGCTTTCGCGGCGCATCAGCTGCGCGGTCCGCATTCTGATCTGCTCGATCGAATGATCGATCGAAACAGTGTTGAACGGAATCTCGCTGGCGCCGACCTCGCTCAGAGCATCGGCAAAGCCGGCGAGCGTGTGGCCGTGATAGGTCAGCTCGACCGGCGGCGCCAACAGAGCCAGGCGGCGGCGGCCGAGGCCGGCCAGATGGCGCACTGCCTCGGCTGCGAAAGCGTAATTGTCGAAATCATGGTAGGGATGGATCAGCCCCATATCGGTGCGGCCATGCGTGGCAAAGGGGATGCCGCGCTCCAGCATATAACGGGCCCTCGGATCGTTCGGCTGCGTGCGCGAAATGATGACGCCGTCGGCTGAACCGGTTTCCACGAGGTAGCGGATCGGGTCGAGCGGATCCTGCGAGCGCGAGTAGGGTGTCACGATCAAATGGTAGGGTGTGTCGGCAATGACTTCGGAAACGCCGTAGATGATATCCGAGACAAAGCTCATGATTTCGTGCTCGGTGTTGAGCACCAGGCTGATGACATTGGTCTTGCCGGTGCGCAGGCGGACGCCGGCACGGTTGGGCCGATAACCGATCTGCTTGGCGACAAGCTGGACGCGCCGCCTGGTCTCGGCGCCGATCTCGGGCGCATCCTTCAGCGCGCGCGACACGGTGGTGACGCCCAGCCCGGTCATGAAGGCGAGCGTCTTCAGTGTCGGCCGGCCCCGGCCCGACGCTTCGTCGGCCTTCTCTTTTTGATGCCTGTTCATTCATCCCGCCCCGTCAGGCGCATAGCAGTTGCCGGGCAGGCCGGCAATCGGCGGGCCGCGGGTACGCCGCGGGCCTTCACCGAATGAGACCGCTATATACTGAAACGTTACAGATTGTCACTGCCGTGGCGATATCACTGGTGACAGGCGCAAAACGAGTGGCACTCCGGTCGGCGCAAAAAAGAGCGACAGAAGGAGCTTTTCCGGTTTTCTGGCGTCGCAGCATTGCATTTTGCAGTGCAACCCCTCTTGTTGCGATGCGGTAGGCCGGCGAGTCGCGCGATTTTATTCGCGCTTCGAAAAAACTTGATGCCACCTTCGCCTGAGGGGTTGCGCGCCTCAAGCAATTGCCGTATCGAAAATCTGTAACGTTTCAGATTCTGGGAGGAACGAAATGCGATACCAACTCATGACTGCTGCGCTGGCTGCGACGGTCGCGCTGCAATTTGCCGGCCCGGCGGCCGCGACGGATCTGGAAGTCACCCATTGGTGGACCTCCGGCGGCGAGGCGGCAGCGGTCGCCGAACTCGCCAAGGCTTTCGACGCAACCGGCAATCACTGGGTTGACGGCGCCATCGCCGGCTCCGGCGGCACGGCGCGGCCGATCATGATCAGCCGCATCACCGGCGGCGACCCGATGGGCGCGACCCAGTTCAATCACGGCCGGCAGGCGGAAGAATTGGTGCAGGCCGGGCTGATGCGCGACCTCACCGATCTCGCCACCAAGGAAAAGTGGACGGAAATCGTGCAGCCGAAGAGCCTGCTCGACGGCTGTACCCTCGACGGCAAGATCTATTGCGTGCCCGTCAATATCCACTCCTGGCAGTGGCTGTGGCTGTCGAATGCGGCCTTCAAAAAGGCCGGCGTGCCGGTGCCGAAGAACTGGAATGAATATGTCGCTGCGGCGCCCGCGCTTGAAAAGGCAGGCATCCAGCCGCTAGCGGTCGGCGGCCAGCCCTGGCAGGCCTCCGGCGCTTTCGACGTGCTGCTCGCGGCGGTCGGCGGCACCGACGCCTTCCTCAAGGTCTACAAGGACAAGGACGCGGAATTCGCCGCCGGGCCCGAGGTCGCCAAGGTCTTCAAGGCCGCGGACGATGCCCGCAAGATGGCCAAGAACACCAATGTGCAGGACTGGAACCAAGCCACCAATCTGGTCATCACCGGCAAGGCGGGCGGCCAGATCATGGGTGACTGGGCGCAGGGCGAGTTCCAGGTTGCCGGTCAGGTCGCCGGCAAGGACTATACTTGCCTTCCGGGCCTCGGTCTCAACGAGATGATCGCCACCGGCGGCGACGCTTTCTACTTCCCGCTGCTGAAGGATCCCGAAAAATCGAAGGCACAGGAAGTGCTGGCCCACACGCTGCTCGATCCCAAGACGCAGGTCGCCTTCAATCTCAAGAAAGGTTCGCTGCCGGTACGCGGCGACGTCGACCTCAAGGCGGCGAACGACTGCATGAAGAAGGGGCTCGAAATTCTCGCCAAGGGCAATATCATGCCCTGGACCGACCAGCTGCTTTCGCAGGATACCCAGAAGCAGAAGGAGGATCTTTTCTCCGAGTTCTTCGCCAAGCAGGACATGACCGTGGAAGATGCGCAGAAGCGCTTCGCCGCCATTGTCGGTTCGGCCGATTGAGCGATCGACCGACCGCCTCACTCCCGCCCCTGCAAACGCAGGGTCGGGAGCTCGGGTCAAGGCCTCTTGACCCTCCGGCCCTTACCCGATCCAAAGCGGCTGTGCAGATGAGCAAGAGCGAACGCCCTAGCCAACTCTTTCGCAACCTCAATGCGAAGATCGCCTCGATCCCAATGATCCTCACAGCGCTGGTGATCTTTGTCGGCGGCAGCGCGTGGACGGTGCTTTATTCCTTCACCAGTTCGAAGCTCCTGCCACGGCTGAATTTCGTCGGGCTCGACCAGTACTACCGGCTGTGGTCGGTGCCGCGCTGGCTGGTCTCGATCGAGAACCTGCTGATCTACGGCGTGCTGTCGCTGCTGTTCTCGCTGGTGATCGGCTTCCTGCTTGCCGCCCTGCTCGACCAGAAGATCCGGTTCGAGGACACGTTCCGGACCATTTTCCTCTATCCCTTCGCCCTCTCCTTCATCGTCACCGGTCTCGTCTGGCAGTGGTTGCTCAACCCCGAGTTCGGTGTCCAGGGAGTGGTGCGCAGCCTCGGCTGGACGAGCTTCAGCTTCAATCCGCTCTATGATTCCAGCATCGTCATCTACGGCATATTGATCGCCGCTCTCTGGCAGGGCACCGGGCTCATCATGTGCCTGATGCTGGCCGGCCTGCGCGGGATCGACGAGGATATCTGGAAGGCAGCGCGGGTCGACGGGATACCGACCTGGAAGACCTATCTGTTCATCATCATACCGATGATGCGGCCGGTCTTCATCACCACGCTGGTCATCATCGCTGCCGGTATCGTCAAGATCTATGACCTGGTTGTCGCCCAGACCAGCGGCGGGCCCGGCATCGCCTCCGAAGTCCCGGCCAAATATGTCTATGACTACATGTTCTTCGCCCAGAACCTCGGTCAGGGGTTCGCCGCCTCGACCATGATGCTGCTGTCGGTGATCATCGTCATCGTGCCGTGGGCCTATCTCGAGTTTGGAGGCAAGAAGCGTGTCTGACCATACCGTTTCCTTGCCGGCCGGCCCCGGCACGCTCGAAGCGTACGGGCCGAGCGGGCCGAAGCCGCGGCATATGTTCTCGCGCCGCAACATCTTCCTCTACGGCACGCTCATCGTGGTGGCGCTCTACTATCTTTTGCCGCTCTATGTGATGGTGGTGACGTCGCTCAAAGGCATGCCCGAGATACGCCTCGGCAACATCTTCTCGCCGCCGATGGAGATCACCTTCGAGCCATGGGTCAAGGCCTGGTCGAGCGCCTGCACCGGGCTCAACTGCGACGGGCTGTCGCGTGGCTTCTGGAATTCGGTGCGCATCACGATCCCGTCGGTGATCCTGTCGATCGCGCTCGCCTCGGTGAACGGCTATGCGCTTGCCAACTGGCGCTTCAAAGGTGCCGACACCTTCTTCATCATCCTGATCGTCGGCGCCTTCATCCCCTATCAGGTGATGATCTATCCGATCGTCATCATCCTGCGCGAAGTCGGCCTCTACGGCAGCCTCAGCGGCCTGGTGATCGTCCATTCCATCTTCGGCATGCCGATCCTCACACTGTTGTTCCGCAACTACTTTACCTCCATGCCGGAGGAGCTGTTCCGGGCAGCGCGTGTCGACGGCGCCGGCTTCTGGGGCATTTATTTCCGCATCATGCTGCCGATGTCGCTGCCGATCTTCGTCGTCGCCATCATCCTGCAGGTGACCGGCATCTGGAACGACTTCCTGTTCGGCGTCGTCTACACCCGCCCCGACACCTATCCGATGACGGTGCAGCTCAACAACATCGTCAACTCGGTGCAAGGCGTGAAGGAATATAACGTCAACATGGCAGCCACCATCCTGACCGGCCTGGTGCCGCTGATCGTCTATTTCCTGTCCGGAAAATTGTTTGTGCGCGGCATCGCCGCCGGCGCGGTGAAAGGATGATGGCGATGAACGCAAACGGCAGCATTGCGGCAAACGGCACCAGCGTCTCGATCCAGAACCTGTCGCTGAATTTCGGTGCGATATCGGTGCTGCAGACGCTCAACCTCGATGTTGCCGAAGGCGAATTCATCGTGCTGCTCGGCCCGTCCGGCTGCGGCAAGTCGACCTTGCTCAACTGTATTGCCGGGCTGCTCGACGTTTCCGAAGGCCGCATCTTCATCAAGGGCAAGAACGTCACCTGGGAAGAGCCCAAGGATCGCGGCATCGGCATGGTGTTCCAGTCCTACGCGCTCTATCCGCAGATGACGGTGGAGAAGAACCTGTCGTTCGGGCTGCGCGTTGCCGGCCTCGCCAAGGACGAGATCGCCAAGCGCATCGCCCGGGCCGCCGAGATCCTGCAGATCGAACCGCTTTTGCATCGCAAGCCGGCGGCGCTGTCCGGCGGCCAGCGCCAGCGCGTGGCGATCGGGCGCGCACTTGTGCGGGACGTCGATGTCTTTCTGTTCGACGAGCCGCTCTCCAATCTCGACGCCAAGCTGCGCGCGGAATTGCGCGTCGAAATCAAGCTGCTGCACCGCAAGCTCGAGAACACCATGATCTACGTCACCCACGACCAGATCGAGGCGATGACGCTGGCCGACCGTATCGCGGTGATGAAGGGCGGCGTCATCCAGCAGCTCGATGCGCCGCAGACCATCTATAACCGGCCGGTCAACCGGTTTGTCGCCGGCTTCCTCGGCTCGCCGGCAATGAACTTCCTCGACGGCAGACTGGAGGAGGCGGCAGGCGACTGGCACTTCGTCGCCGAGGATGTGCGGATACCGCTTGCCACCTATGCTTTCGAGAAGGACCCGGTGCCAGGGCCGGCCGTGTTCGGCATCCGCCCCGAGCACGTGGCGTTCAACAGCGGCACGGGATGGCCGTTCGCAGCCACGGCAAATGTCGAGGTCGTCGAGCCCATGGGTTCCGACACGCTGGTCTGGCTGAAGCTCGCCGGCCAGAATTTCACGGTGCGGGTGACGGCCGAGCGCACGCCAAACAACGCCGAGGCGGTCGGCATCGGTTTTGACCCGATGCGCGCCTCGCTTTTCGACGCCGCCACAGGTAACCGTCTCTAGAGCATGATTTAGCCTCCCAAGACTCTCCCACTCCCCAAGACTCTTCCACTCCCGCAAGACTCATCCCCCCAAAACTAACCATCCACAAGAAAACGGACAGAGACGATGAACTGGTCATTCCAACTTTACAGCGCCCGCAATTTCCAGCCCTGGGAGGGCGTGCTCAAGATGCTGGGGGAGCTTGGTTACAGCCAAGTCGAAGGGTTCGGCGGCGTCTATGACGATCCCAAGGCGTTCCGTGCCGAGCTCGACAAGAACGGGCTCGCCATGCCGACCGGGCATTTCTCGATCGACGCGCTCGAGAAGGATTTCGACGGCGTGCGCAGGACGGCCGACGCGCTCGGCATCACGCTGCTCATCTGCCCGTTCCTGAATGCCGAGTTCAGGCCGGCCGACACAGCCGGCTGGCGCGGCTTCGGCGAACGCCTGGCCAAGGTCGGCGAGACGGCCAGGAAGGCCGGCTATGGTTTTGCCTGGCACAACCATGATTTCGAGTTCAAGGCGCTCGCCGACGGCTCGGTGCCGCAGGACCATATCCTGTCCTCCGCGCCCGACATCGGCTGGGAGATGGACGTCGCCTGGGTAGTGCGCGGCGGCGTCGATCCGCTGCCCTGGATCGAGAAGCACGGCAAGCGCATCGTCGCCGTCCATGTCAAGGACCTGGCCAAGCCGGGCGAGGGCCTCGACGAGGACGGCTGGTCCGACGTCGGCCACGGCACCATCGACTGGCCCGGCCAGATCAAGGCGCTACGCGCCAAAAGCGCCGCGAAATACTACGTCATGGAACAGGACAATCCCAATGATATCGAGCGCTTCGCCCGCCGCTCGATCGCAGCCGCCAAGACCTATTAGGAGCACACCAGCATGGCAACAAAACTTGGCATCGGCGTCATCGGCTGCGGCAACATCTCGAAGGCGTATTTCTCGCTGGCACCGCTGTTTCGCGGCATCGAGATGCGCGCCTGCGCCGACATCAACATGGAAGCGGCGAAAGCGCGGGCAAAAGAGTTCAAGCTGCGCGCCGAGACCGTCGAGGGGCTGCTCAAGGCCGACGATATCGACATCATCGTCAACCTGACCATTCCGGCGGTGCATTACGAGGTTTCGAAGCAGATCCTCGACGCCGGCAAGCACGTCTATTCGGAGAAGCCCTTCGTGCTGTCGGTCAAGGAAGGGCTCGACCTGAAAAAACGGGCGGAAAGCAAGGGGCTGCGCATCGGTTCGGCGCCCGACACCTTCCTCGGCGGCGCGCACCAGCTTGTCCGCGACCTGATCGACACCGGCAGGCTCGGCAGGATCACCAGCGGCACCTGTCATGTGATGAGCCATGGCATGGAGCACTGGCACCCCAATCCGGACTTCTTCTTCCAGCCGGGCGCCGGGCCGGTGCTCGACATCGGACCCTATTACATCACCAACCTGATCCAGCTGATCGGGCCGGTGAAGCGGGTTGCGGCTTTTGCTTCGATCCCGATGACGGAACGCATCATCAGCTCGAAGCCGCGCGCCGGCGAAAAGATCCCGGTCTCCACGCCAACGACGATCCACGGCGTGCTGGAATTCGAGAACGGCGCCGTGGTGACGCTCAACACCAGCTGGGATGTCTGGAGCCACGGCCACGCGCCCATGGAGCTCTATGGCGAGGCGGGCACGGTGTTCGTGCCGGATCCGAATTTCTTCGGCGGCGGCGTGCGTTTCACCGAGGCCGCCAAGCCGGTGAAGAAGCTGCCGAAATGGCCGCATCCGTTCGGCGTGCCCAACGAGATGCATTCGCAAGGCATGATGGCCAACTACCGCACCGCCGGTTTGGCCGACATGGCGATCGCGATCAGGGAAGGTCGGCCGCACCGCTGCTCGATGGAACTGGCGCTGCATGCCGTCGACGTCATGACCGGACTGTTGCGTTCGGGCGAGACCGGAAAGTTCGTCGCCATGCAGACCAGCTGCGAGCGGCCCGCGGCACTCGGCGTCAAGGCGGCGAAGGAGCTGCTGGCGAAGAAGAAAACCAAGTAGGCGGCGCGCCTCCCAAGCACCGCAAAAAGCCTCTCCCCGTTTGCGCGGGGAGAGGCTAAGGGTGGCAAGCTCGACTGCCCCACCGTCGCGGCGGCAGCCGTCGGGCTCGTTTCGATTTGAGGATTTCCCATGCCGTATGTCCCCGCCGAAAACCGCTACGAAAAGATGGTCTACAATCGCTGCGGGCGGTCCGGCCTGAAGCTGCCGGCGATCTCGCTTGGGCTGTGGCACAATTTCGGCGACGACACGCCGCATAGAACCAAGCAGGCGATCGCGCGCAGGGCGTTCGATCTCGGCATCACGCATTTCGATCTCGCCAACAATTACGGCCCGCCGCCCGGCTCGGCGGAGCGGGCGTTTGGTGAGATCCTGCGGACGGACTTTGCCGGTTATCGCGACGAGCTGATCATTTCGACCAAGGCCGGCTACGAAATGTGGGCAGGGCCTTATGGCGAGTGGGGCGGCCGCAAATATGTGCTGGCCAGCCTCGACCAGAGCCTGAAGCGGATGGGGCTCGACTATGTCGACATCTTCTATTCGCACCGCTTCGACCCCGACACCCCGCTGGAGGAAACGATGGGCGCGCTCGATCACGCGGTGCGCTCGGGCAAGGCGCTCTATGCCGGCATTTCCTCCTATAATTCGCAGCGCACCCGCGAGGCCGCCGACATATTGAAGCAGCTCGGCACGCCTTGCGTGATCCATCAGCCGAGCTATTCGATGCTCAACCGTTGGGTCGAGGATGATGGCCTGCTCGATACGCTGGAGGGGCTTGGTGTCGGCTCGATCGTGTTCTCGCCGCTGGCGCAAGGCATGCTGACCGACAAATATCTCGGCGGCATCCCCGATGGCAGCCGCGCCAGCCAGGGCAAGTCGCTGCGCCCGGCATTCATCAACGACAAGTCGATCGCCAATATCGAGGCGCTGAACGTCATCGCCCGTCGCCGCGGCCAGACGCTGGCGCAGATGGCGCTGGCCTGGGTGCTGCGCAGAGGCAGGGTGACGTCGGCGCTGATCGGCGCCAGCCGGCCGGAACAGGTCGAGGATTGCGTCGGCGCGCTGAAGGCGCTCGACTTCAGCGATGCCGAGCTCGCCGAGATCGACAGCTTTGCCCGCGAGTCGGACATCAATCTCTGGGCGGCATCGGCCGAGCGCAAGGGGCCGCCGAGGAAGTAGGCGACGACGGTCTGCGGTCCGGTTTCATCGAAAAGACGCGGCAGCGCGAACTGGTAGCTGTCTTCGACACGGTGGCCAGCGGCTAACTTTCGGCTGCCTTGAGGTTCCGCGCGGCTTGCTCGAGCGTCGCCCTGTCGTTGCCCAGCCTATCGATCAGCTCTTGCGCCTGATCACCGGTTATCCCGGTGCGCATCGCCAGTGCCTCGACCGTCAGAACGTCGGAGCTGGCGATCGTTCCCGCCGGACCGTCCGCGTCGTCGAGGCCAAGCTCTTGCTTCGCCTGCTGCCAATGACGCTCATGCGCGCCATCCGGGCGGCCCTCGCGTACCCAGATTTCATAGGCTCGCTGCCGAATCTTTTCATGCCGATCGTCGTCCATGGCGGTTCCTCCCTTGTGGCGTTTTCACCAACGCGGGGAGCGCCGGAACGATCCGATGTTGATGCCGAATTCGCAGACATGCCGGACAAAAGCCGGTTTCTCACCGAACAAACACCGGACATACGCGTTTTGCGGAGGAACCTGCACAGTGGGCCGGCCGTTGAGCCGAGCCTGAGCAAAGGAGATTACAATGGCCGACGAACCAAACGAATCCGCAGCACCGAAGATGACTCAACGTGAAGCTCAGGAAGCCCTGGAGAAGCAGGTCGCGCAGCTGAGGCGCGAGATCAGCAAGATCAACCGAACCTTGGCGGAACGCGCGGAAGAGGCGATCGAGGACGCCGGCGATTGGTATGGCAACGCTGCCGAGCGCGCCTCTCGGACAGCACAAGCCCTGCGCAA
Source organism: Mesorhizobium sp. M1182 (assembly GCF_040318335.1). Lineage (NCBI taxonomy): Bacteria > Pseudomonadati > Pseudomonadota > Alphaproteobacteria > Hyphomicrobiales > Phyllobacteriaceae > Mesorhizobium > Mesorhizobium sp. M1182. Next base: position 419,636 of record NZ_JAMYMD010000002.1, on the reverse strand, counting down.
CAGGGCGCAGACGGTGTCGGGGGTGGTCCAGGAGAATCCCGGCACAATATCGTCGGCATTCATCCTCGGAGCGGCCGTAGGAGCGCTACTCGGCCTCACCCTGGCCGCCACAGATCAGCGCCGCGATCGCTGGTTCTAGTCCCGACCCCAGGTTTTTGGGACAGAACCGGGTTTTGGGACAGAAACAGAGGGATTGCTCCCGCTGTTCATTGGTTCAGCAATGACACCGGTCAGCGCGTGGCGGGCTTCTGCGCCGTGCCGAGGGCTTTGGGCGCTGCGGGCGCCGCCGTCTTCATCTTCTCCTCGATCCAGCCGGTGTAATTGGCCAGCCGCGTGTAGATGCCGTAGGCGTTCTTGTGGCCGCACGCGGTACCGCCGTCGGCCGGACCTTCGCCCCAGCTGACGACGCCGACCTGCACCGGACCATCGGCGCCGGTCATGAACAGCGGTCCGCCGCTGTCGCCATTGCAGGCGTCGCGCTCGCCGCTGGCCGTGCCGGCGCAGATCATGTTGCCGGTCAGCGGATCGGCCATATCGGCCGCAATCGCGTTGGCGGCCGCCTCGATGCCCCTTTCCGAATAACGCATGCGGCGGGCGAGTTCGCCGAGCGCTGCCTTCAAATCATGCGCATAAATCGCCTTGATGCCGCTGTTGCAGGTTGCGTTCGGCTGGAGGTCCAGGTCGGCGACCATCAGTGCGGTGGGAAACGTTCCGTCCTGCATCTTGCCCCAGCCGGTGACCGTCGTCTTGCCGGCGTCTGGTGTCGGCTCACGGGCAATTTTGATGGTCGGGGCATCGGCCGGCGCGGCCAGCCGGATCAAGCCGAGATCGTTGTCCAGCGTCTGCTCGCTGTAGCCCTCGTTGACGATGATCTCCACCGCCTTGTAGCGCTTGCCCTCGCTCAGATCGGTGGCGCCGGTGAGCACGGTGACCACATCAGGCGAAATCGGCTCGCCGTCGTCATTGAGGCAGTGCGCCGCCGTCAGCACCCATTGCGGCGCGATCAGGCTGCCGCCGCAGAACTGCGCATTCGCCTGCGACGCCGGGCTTTTGTCCAGTTTGCCGGTGGTCAGCAATGCCACCTGGAACGGGTAAGCGCCCTTCTCGGCCTCTTTGCCGCCGTAGACGCGATCGGCGCCGTCGGGGTTCTCCGCCCTGGCCTTGGCCCTGGCCTCGGCCACGCGTTTCATCGGCGAGATCGCCGCCTCCGGCCGAGCGGCCGCGTCCGTGGCATGAACGGATTTGACGGCCGGCAAGGCCGCCGCGATGCCGAGCAGCGCGGCGGCGGCAATCGGTCTGAACCTATGGATGATCTTCACCTCGAACCCCCTGAGACGATGTTCCCGACAGGTCAGTCGCCGACGCATGGTCCACTGAAATGGAGCCGGCCGGTGAGATCATGCTCCACGGCGAAGCACGATCCGTCACAAAGCCGAGCACCATTTCTGCTAGTCGTGCTGTCGAGCCAACCCGCCCAAAATCCTATAGCCCCCCACGGGCTATGTGGAAGCAATTTGTCGTTGCCAATGTTGGATTATTTTAGGCAGTATACCGTTGCAGGCATTTTTGGCGGGGACCTAAACTGGCTGCACTGAATAATGGCCCGGTAAAGGCACCGGTAACCAATTTCATTTTTTTGCGCCACCACGATCTCGACAATATTTCTGTATCTTGATCCAGTCCTTGCTGACTTTTGGGAGAGTCTCACCATGACAAAACTGACACATAGCATTATTGCGTCCGCGTTGCTTTCCACCGCAATGTGGGCGGTTCCTGCCTTGGCTGCCGATCCAGGTTCCGCCAATGCCGGCAACGGCGAAAGCATGCGGGATTTAACATCGGGCGATTACAAGCCCGGCCGGGCGAAACCAATCGCCCCGCCGAAACTGACCGACGACGAGGCCAACCGCGCCGCGCCGCTCACCGACGAAGCAACGGCCGTCAAATCCTATGGCATTGTCGGCCGCTCCGCCGATGGCAAGGACATCAAGATTGACCCGAACGAGACGCTGAAGGACCTTGTCATCAAGGACATGAACGCGCCCGCCGACGGGCAGAAGTCCGACAATTCCGGACTGAGCGGAGGCGAAGAGGCTGGCCGTCAGGTGTTCGGCACGGACGACCGCGAGCAGATCAAGAATACCAAAACCTACCCATTCACCGCGATCGGCTATCTCGAAGGCAAATCGAAGAGCGGCAGCTATGGCAGCTGCTCGGCGACGCTGATCGGCCCGCGCACGGTGCTCACCGCGGCGCACTGCCTCTACAGCCACGAGGACAAGGCCTGGCTCGACGATATCCTGTTCGTGCCGGCTCTCAACGGCAAGACTGCCGACGACGCGCCGTTCGGCGCCTTCACCTATGAAAGCGCTTATGTCATCCAGGGCTTCATCGACAATTACCAGGGCTTTTACGGCTCGGTCGTGCCGTGGGATCTCGGCATCGTCACCCTGAAGCAGGATGTCGGCACCAACCTCGGCTGGCTCGGCTATGCCAATTATGACGACCTCGGCGATTTCACCGCCAACATCATCGGCTATCCCGGCGACAAGCCGATGGGCACGATGTGGAAGGCGACCTGCGAAGTGCACGCCGAAAACATCGCCACCGAGTATTTCCAGTACGACTGCGACACCTATCCCGGGTCGAGCGGCAGCTCGGTCTATGCCTATGACAATGGCTCCAAGCAGCGCGTCATCACCGGCGTGAACGTGGCCGAGAGCCCGGATGCCAATACCGCCGTGCGTCTGAACGCCATCAACGTCCAGTGGATCAACAGCCTGTACAAATAGGCCTGCAGAGTTTCCGCCTCGGTGAACCGGCCTTGCGCTCCTTGTCGATATAGCCGGCAAAATAGCTCCAGAAGGAAGCGGCATAGTCGCGGAAATAGGAGTCGGCGACGTCGCGCGAGCACAGCCTGCCTTCGACGCAGAAGGAAAGGCGGTTGAGGAAATAGACGACGCGGTCGAAATTGTCGCTGAAGTCGGCAAGCGGCATGTCGCCGCCGGTAGCGCTCATCGCTTCGATGCCGATGCGCTGTCTGAACACCTGTTCCTCGGTCGGCGTCGGATTGGCACTGAGCAGATTGCCGTATTTGGCGTTGAGCGCCGCCAGGCGTTGCTTGAGGGCCCGTTGCGCCTGCTGGTAATCCTTGCTTTCCCAGAGCTCGACCAGCGACATCGTCTGCTCGACGCGCTTCTGCTCCTGGTTCGCCAGGAACTGGTAGACCGAAAAGATCAAGGTGAAGATGATCGCCAGGCGCACCAGCAATCCGGACCAGGCATAGACGAGCATGCGCCAGTCGCGATCGGTGAATGGGTTCGCCTCCTTCTTGACCTCGTGATTGCTCACCCACGGCAGGCCTTCGACGGTTTCCGGCAGCGACACCGGCTTCTTTTGCGGTACCGGCGCCGTCACTGCCTGCTGCGTTGCGTTGCCCCCCGCTTTCGTCATCCGCAGCTGTCCAGTTCTATGGTGGCGGACGGGTCGAGCACGATGCCCGGCGTCTCCAGCTTCTTCTTCAGGCAATCCAGCTGCGTGCGCGAAACGATGAACTGCACGTCAGGCTCCACCTGCGCCTTGCCCGGCGACGGCAACGGCTCGACCACGCCGCGCGACGCGCAGCTGCTGAGATCGACGACAACGGCGGTGTTGCCGGTTTTGGCGATCCGGTCGTACTGGTCGAGAAAGCAGCTCGCCAGTTCGGAGTTGATGACGACCTCCTTGGCGCAGAGGCCGCAAGCCTCGTCCGCCGAAGCATTGGCGGCCAGCAACAGCCCGGCGACAAGGCCGGCGGTTGTTGCGCGCCACGAAAATACGATCCTGTTCACGAACGCCCTCACCCGTTCCGTTCGGCCGCCGACAGCGGTGGTCGAAGAATGTTCATTATCAGCCGATTAGGCAAGAGGCCCGGCCGGGCACCTGACCGCGCCTCAGGCGCGCGGCACCGTCTCCATCGGAAAAATCATCACGGCGCCCTTCGACCCCTTGTCGTCGGTCAGCCGCATGGCCGACCGCGTCGCCGGGGCCATGCCGATATCGGCCAGCATGTCGGCGAAGCTTGGCTGTCCCAGTCCCCGCGTTACCGAGACAACGCCCTCTTGCGCCAGGAAGCTCAGATCCTGCTTCTCGCTCTGCGGCGGCGCCTCGGTCAAGACGGCGATCATCCGCTCCATGCCGAAGCTGGTGTCGGTGAATTTGAACAGGCCTTCCTCGAGCACGGCGCCTTCGGTCAGGCGCTCGGCAAGAAAATGCTGGATGGAATAGTCGGAGCCGACGTAGAGCACGTTGATGTCGACCAGGTTGGTCGAACCGTTCCTGGCCAGTACGTGGACCTGATCGTCGGGCGAAACACGCGGCACCGTCGACGCTTCGATCGGCTGCAGCGTGTCGCTGTCAAAACGCTTGATCCGGAACTCGACGCTGACCTTTTCCGGCCGATAATCGGAGGCGGCGGCCAGCCTCGACAGGCCGATGGCGCGGAAGATTTTCGTCAGATTCCCTGCGGCGGCCTCGATCAACTTTTCGCGGCCGTCCGGATGAATGACGATCGACGGCGGCTTGCTGCCGTCCTTGAGCGTCATGTCGCCCGAAGCCGGCAGGAACCACAGCGCCGGCGTGTCGGTGGCATCTGCTGCGGTGCCGGCAATGGCGTTCTCGCGCAGCACTGCGAGACGCAGATCTGCGCTCTTGCCCGGCTCGACCAGCGCGATGTGAAACCCTGAGCTCTTCCTGGCCGCCAGTTCGTCGAGAACCGAGTTCGCCAGCGCGGCCTCTTTCTCGAGGCCTTTGGCCGCTGCCGGCCGCGCGACCACGAGCTTGTAGTCGACGGCGAGCTCGGCCAGCCGTGCATAGGCATTGGCGGGGATATCGGCCAGCTTGAGCGCCGGCTTGCCGCCGAACTCGACCGGCTTGACCCGGCTTTCCAGGTTTTTCGCCGACTGAACCTGGAGATAGCCAAGCGCCTCGGACAGCGGCGACAGCGCCGACGGCAATATTGCGAGCCTGCTGCCCAGGGTGAGGCGATGCAGCAACCCGCCGCCAATCGTGGCTTTGTCGTTCTCGATGACGATCGGCCATTGCATGACCGCGTCTGTCTTGTCGGTGCCGAAGACGCGTGCGTCGAGTTCTCCCTCGAACAGCGGCGTTGGCCGGGTGCGGCCGTCCGCCGAATATTGCTGCAGCACGGCCTGGCCGAGCTGGCGATAGGTGATGTTGGGGTTCTCGGCCAGTTTCGACAGGATGGTGAAGGTGAACAGGCCGAAACGCGGTGCATCGGCCGTGCCCTTGGGCAGCGGCATCTCGGGCGTCGTCTCCACCGTCTGCGCCGCGTAGAAGGCGACCAATTTGCCCTTGCTGGTCGGCTCGGCGCCGGTCGGCGTCAGCTTGAAGGCCGGCTTGCGCTGCCCGTCCTCGTCAAAGCCGCGTGGCGCGGCCGACGCAATCTCGTCATAGGCTCTCACCGCAGCCGCCCTGGCAGCGTCGTCGCCGCCGACCAGATCGGCGAACTCGACCTTGCGTTCCAACTCGTCGTCGACCTCGGCGGCGCGCGTCGCAGTGCCGGAATGGCAGCAGTCGAATACGGCCCAGACAAAGGCGCCCTTGTCGCGGATAGCGTCGAGCGCGGTGCCGATCTCGTTGTCGACCAACGCATTGGGCACGCCCTTTTCGCGGTGCACCCATTTGTCGATGTCGGACGGCAAGAAAATCTCGTCGAGGCCGTCCGTCTCGTCGCCTTTGTTCGCTGCCGGCTGCTGCGCGCCGTGACCGGACAAATGCAGGTAGACGAAATCGTCGCGCTGGACCTTGGCGGCAAGATCGGCCAACGCCGCCTTGATCGCCGCATGTGTCGGCGGTCCGTTGGCGCCTTCGACATCCTTGGCGAGCAGCGTGACGTTTTCGGCCAGGAATTTTACCGGCGCGGGCGTGTTCCCCAGGAGGTAATCGCGCACCAGGCCGGCATCGTTTTTCGGTCCGATCAGCCAGTTTTTCTTCGGCAGGTTCGGGTAATCGGTGCAGGCAACAAGCAGCGCATGGTAGGTGCGCGCCGCTGCGAATGCCCGAAACGGCACCAGGCCGGCAGCGGCCAGCGCGGACGTGCCGGCAAGCAGCGTCCGCCGCGTCACTTTGATCATGATTGCTTCCCCAAGCCCGATCGAATTTCCAAGCACGGCCAGCCTGGCCGAGGATTTTGTCAGTATTTTGAATATGGCGTCGCCGGCCAGCCGACCACCGGCTGCGAATAGAAACAGTAGCAAAAAAGGCAGTTCGTCGCTATCTCAGTGGAAGAGGCCGGATTGCATGCCTAATGGCAGCGATCGGCACGGAGCGGCTTGGAACGGGATCATGGCGGCAAGGGATGTACTGACGAAGAACCAGCTTTGCGTGCTCGAGAAACTCGAGGCCGCCAGCGGCCCGCTCAGCGCCTATACGTTGCTCGACCAATTGCGCGAGCGCGGTTTTCGCGCGCCGCTGCAGGTCTACCGGGCGCTCGACACGCTGGTGAAATCCGGCTTCGTGCACAGGCTCGAAAGCCTCAATTCCTTCGTCGCCTGTGCCGAGCCGCACGACCACAGCCATTCGATGACGGCGTTTGCCATCTGCGACACCTGCGGCCAGGTGACCGAGTTCTCCGACCATGATGTCGGCCACCGGCTCGACGAATGGGTGCGCTCGACCGGCTTCGCCGCCAAGAAGGCGGTGATCGAGTTTCGTGGGACATGTGCGAAGTGTTTGGCCGAGGCGGCTTGAGGCCGGAGCAACGCGGCGAAGGCGGAGCAAGGTTTTCCGAGCCCTCGCCGGGTGTTCCCGGATCGGCTCAGTAGGGAAAGGGTCTCCTTGAGGTATGCCGGATGTGCAGGATCTCAATTGCGTCGGCACGGGCACGATAGAAGACCTTATAAGGGTAGCGGCCTATGAAGAGGACGCGAACGCCAGGGATGTCGGTCGCGTGACCGCTTTCGGGAAATTCGGCAAGTCGCGAAATCCCAGCGTGGATCCGAGAAATGACTGAAAGGGCGCCCTGAGGCGCCCGCTCTTCGAGGTAGTTTGAAAATTGCCTCGCGTTCGGCAAAGGCTTGCCGCGTAAATCGGACCTTCATAGCCTGCGGGGGGTGTCGGCCGCGCGAACGGTATCCTCATCTACGAAAGTGCCGTGATCGGCCTCTGCTAGGCCCGCTGTGACCGCGCTGCGCTCTGATTCCGACATCGCATACACGCCAGTCCGCCGCGCCTCGATGACGCGGGCGTAATCAGCAAGCTCCTCCTGGTCTTCGCGAGGCCAAGCTTCCGCATGCCTTACCAGATTCTCAAGTGCCTTGGTGATCATACGGGCACTATAGCATACCGCTGCTGCTCGTGAACCTTGAACCGAACATGGCTCTGTGGCCCGCCTTAATGCGCCTCTTCCCAGTTGTTGGCTGCGCGGGCGTCGACGTGCAGCGGCACCGACATCGATACCGCCGGCATGGCGGCGTTCTCCATGACGTGGCAGACGACCGGGATCGTCGCCTCGACCTCGGCTTCGACCGTCTCGAAAACCAGCTCGTCATGCACCTGCAGCAGCATGCGGGCAGAAAGCCTGGCTTTTTCCAGCGCCTCGTCCATACGGATCATGGCGCGACGGATGATGTCGGCGGCGGTGCCCTGCAGGCGGGCGTTGATCGAGGCGCGCTCGTTGAAGGCACGGACCGAAGGGTTCGACGACCGTATCTCCGGATAGTGGATGCGGCGGCCGAAGATGGTCTCGACGAAGCCGTGCTCGCGGGCATAGGCCTTGGTCGCATCGATATAGTCGCGGATGCCGGGGAAGCGCTCGAAATATTTCTTGATGTAGTCGCCGGCTTCCTCGCGCGCGATCGACAGCTGGTTGGCGAGGCCAAAGGCCGAAATGCCGTAGATGATGCCGAAATTGATCGCCTTGGCACGGCGGCGCACTTCCGAAGGCATGCCCTCGACCGGCACGTTGAACATTTCAGACGCGGTGATGGCGTGGATGTCGGCGCCATCGGCGAAGGCCTGCTTGAGCTGCGGGATTTCGGCGACGTGGGCGAGCACGCGCAATTCGATCTGGCTGTAGTCGGCGGAAACCAGCTTGTTGCCCTTGTCGGCGATGAAGGCCGTCCTGATCTTTCGACCCTCGACGGTGCGCACCGGAATGTTCTGCAGATTGGGATCCGAGGACGACAGCCGCCCGGTCGTCGTCGCGGCAAGCGCGTAGGAGGTGTGGACGCGCTTGGTGTCGGGATGGATGAAGCCGGGCAGCGCATCGGTATAGGTCGATTTCAGCTTGGTCAGCTGGCGCCAGTCGACGATCTTGCGCGGCAATTCGTGGCCTTCGGCGGCGAGGTCTTCGAGAAGCTGCGCCGAGGTCGACCACTGGCCGGTCTTGGTTTTTGAACCGCCGGGCAGACCCATCCTGCCGAACAGGATGTCGCCGAGCTGTTTTGGCGAGCCGATGTTGATGCGTTCGCCGACCAGCTGGTAGATCTCGTCCTCGAGCCGTGCGGCACCCTGTGCCAGTTCGCCGGAGAGCCGCGACAGGATCTGCCGGTCGACGGAGATGCCGCGCTGCTCCATCCGTGCCAGGACCGGCACCAACGGCCGTTCAAGCCGTTCATAGACCGAGACCAGGCCCTTGGCGGCAAGCCGTGGCTTCAGCACCTGCCAGAGCCTGAGCGCGACGTCGGCGTGCTCGGCCCCGTAAGCCGTCGCCTTGCCGAGGTCGGCCTGATCGAGGCCGACGAAGCTTCTTCCCGAACCGGCCAGTTCCTTCAGCGGAATGGTCGCGTGGCCGAGCCATTTATCGGCCAGCGCTTCCAGGCCGTGGCCACCGTGGGTTCCGGCCTCGAGCACGTAGGAGATCAGCATGGTGTCGTCATAGGGGCCGATCTCGATGCCGTGACGGCTCATGACGACAAGGCGGTATTTCATGTCGTGCACGATCTTGAGGACGGATTTGTCCTCGAGCAGCGGCTTGAGCAACGCCAGCGCGTCGCGGATCGGGACCTGGTTTTCGACCGCGCCGCCGCCGAGCAGGTCGCCATTGCCGTTTTTGTGGGCAAGCGGCACATAGGCGGCGTGGCCGGGCGCGACGGCCATGGCAAGGCCGATCAGTTCGGCCCGCATCGGATCGGGCGAGGACGTCTTAACGTCGAAGGCGACGATGCCTCTCTCCATCGCCTCGGCGATCCAGGCCTTCAGCGTCGCGGCGTCGCGGATGCAGGTGTAGGCGCCGGTGTCGATCTTGCGGGCGGTGGCAGCCTCCAGGCGAAGCGCCGAAAGCAGGGATGGGGTGTCGCCTTGCTTGGCTGCGGCCGGAGCTTCGAGTGCCGCTTCGTCCGACGGCGGTGCGCTCTCGGCGGCCGCGGGCACGCCAAAACCCATATCGGGGCCATGCGCGGTATCGGCACGCTCTATGGTGACGGGGGTGGCTGGAACGTCGCCGGCGTCGGTTCCGGTCGCTTCGGCCACGCGGCGGGTCAGCGTCGAGAATTCCATGGTCTTGAGGAAGCCGATCAGCCTGGGGCCGTCCGGCGCATGCAATACGAATTCGTCAAGCCCTTCGGTCACCGGCACGTCGTTCTTCAGCCTCACCAGGTCACGCGAAATGCGTGCCTTGTCGGCATTGGCGATGATCGATTCGCGCCGCTTGTCCTGCTTGATCTCGCCGGCGCGGGCGAGCAGCGTGTCGAGGTCGCCGAACTGTTCGAGCAATTGCGCTGCCGTCTTCGGCCCGATGCCGGGCACGCCCGGCACATTGTCGACCGAATCGCCAGTCAGCGCCTGCAGGTCGATCATTTTCTGTGGCGGCACGCCCCATTTCTCGATCACCTCGGGAACACCGATCTGGCGGTCCTTCATCGGGTCGTACATGGCAACCGTTGGGCCGACCAGTTGCATCAGATCCTTGTCGGAAGAGATGATGGTGGTGTCGGCGCCGGCTTCGCAGGCAAGCCGGCAATAGGTGGCGATCAAATCGTCGGCCTCGTAGCCTTCCGTCTCAAGGCATGGCAGGTTGAAGGCCCTGGTCGCCTGGCGGATCAGGCCGAATTGCGGGATCAAATCTTCCGGCGGCGCCGAGCGGTTGGCCTTGTATTCGGGGTAGAGGTCGTTGCGGAAGGTCTTCGACGAATAGTCGAAAATCACGGCGAAATGCGTCGGCACGATGCCGACATCGGTGTTGCGGGCGTCCTGCGTCAGCTTCCAGACCATGTTGCAGAAGCCGAGCACGGCACTGGTCGGCAGCCCGTCGGACTTGCGGGACAGCGGCGGCAGCGCGTGATAGGCACGGAAGATGTAGCCGGAGCCGTCGACAAGGAAGAGATGATCGCCTTTTTTCATGGCACGAGGGAATAGCGCGGCGCAGCGCCGCGGTCCATGCCAAAGGCGGCTTCTGCCAAGGGTTCCGGCAACACCCTGACAAATGGCGTGCGAGCCTGGCCTGCCATGCGGCCTGGCCGGAGCTTTGTTCGCTCACGCCTATGTTACAAAAGTGTAATTTTTGTGCCCTTGAATCGCCACGTTCGCAGACACAGATAAACGCCATCGGCAGTTTTCGCCGAAGTCCGGAGCAAGGCCCGTCCCCCGCCTATTCCGGACACTTGCGGCAGCCTATCCCCCCTCTCCGGGCTGCCGCATCGTTTCGAGTAGAGGCCGCCGTGGTTCCCTCCACCACGGCGGCATTTTTTTGCCTTTGGACAGGAAGCTGTGGCCCAACGGTCGCGGGCTTTCCGTTTCGCAACATGGGCTCTAGATTCGCCGCCAGAATCGAAAGGCCCGCCAGATGTCCGCAGTTTCCCCTGTTCTCGACCGCCTCGACAAGAACTTCGACCAGAGCCTGGAACGCCTGTTCGGCCTGCTCGGCATCAAGTCGATCTCCACCGATCCGGACTACGCCGCCGACTGCCGCAAGGCCGCCGAATGGCTGGTCGCCGAGCTCAAGCTGATCGGCTTCGACGCCAGCGTGCGCGACACGCCGGGGCATCCGATGGTGGTCGCGCATCACGATGGGCCGGCGGGCGCGCCGCATTTGCTGTTTTACGGCCATTACGACGTGCAGCCGGTCGATCCGATCGAGCTGTGGGAAAGCGACCCGTTCGCACCGGCGGTCAAGGAGATCGAGCCCGGCCACAAGGTGATCACAGGCCGCGGCGCGGCCGACGACAAGGGCCAGCTGATGACCTTCGTCGAGGCTTGCCGCGCGTGGAAGCAGGTGCATGGCGGATTGCCGTGCCGCTTCACAATCCTGTTCGAGGGCGAGGAGGAGTCCGGATCGCCGTCCCTGAAGCCGTTTCTCGAGGCGAATGCGGATGAGCTCAAGGCCGATTTCGCGCTGGTCTGCGACACCGGCATGTGGGACCGCGATACGCCGTCGATCTGCGTCTCGCTGCGCGGGCTGGTCGGCGAGGAGATCACGGTGACTGCCGCCGACCGCGACCTGCATTCCGGGCTCTATGGCGGTGCGGCCGCCAATCCGATCCGCATCCTGGCAAAGATCCTGGCCGACATCCACGATGCGGATGGTCACGTCACCATTCCGGGTTTTTATGACGGCGTCGAGGAAACGCCGTCGCAGATATTGCAGTCGTGGCTGTCGCTCGGCGAGACGGCCGAGACCTTCCTCGGCCCGATCGGCCTGTCGATTCCGTCCGGCGAAAAGGGCCGCTCGGTGCTCGAGCTGACCTGGGCGCGACCGACGGCCGAGTTCAACGGCATTATCGGCGGCTATACCGGCAAGGGCTTCAAGACGGTGATCGCCGCGCAAGCCTCGGCAAAAGTCTCCTTCCGCCTGGTCCACAAACAGGATCCGGAAAAAATCCGCGCCGCCTTCCAGGCATTTGCCAGGCAGCGCGTTCCGGCCGACTGCTCGGTCGAATTTCATCCGCATGGCGGCTCGCCGGCGATCCAGCTGTCCTACGACTCGCCCTTCCTCGCCAAGGCCAAGCAGGCGCTGTCCGACGAATGGCCGAAGCCGGCGGTGGTGACCGGCAGCGGCGGCTCGATCCCGGTGGTCGGCGATTTCCAGACTTATCTCGGCATGGAGTCGCTGCTCGTCGGTTTCGGCCTCGACGACGACCGCATCCACTCGCCGAACGAGAAGTACGAGATGAGCTCCTTCCACAAGGGCCAGCGCTCCTGGGCGCGCATTCTCGAGGCGCTGACACGCTGAAATTACGCCAGATTCAAGTTTTTGTTGATTTTTCGCCGGATCGCGGCAAGGACGGGCACGGTCCGTCGCGCATCGCTGCACGGGGCCGCGACCGGAGAAGACGATGAGCGACATACGTTTCCACAAAAACGATCTGCCCGGCCTGCTGCATTACGATGTCGGGGCGGTCGCCATCGACACCGAGACGCTGGGGCTGAACCCGCATCGCGACCGGCTCTGCGTCGTGCAGATCTCGCCGGGCGACGGCTCGGCCGACGTCATTCAGATCGCGCCCGGCCAGAAGAAGGCGCCGAACCTCGTCAGCCTGCTGAAGAACCGCAGCATCACCAAGCTGTTCCATTACGGCCGTTTCGATCTCGCCGTGCTCTACAACGCCTTCGGCGTCATGCCGGAGCCGGTGTTCTGCACCAAGATCGCGTCGCGGCTGACGCGCACCTACACCGACCGGCACGGGCTGAAGGACATCTGCTTCGAGCTTCTCGGGATCGGCCTGTCGAAGGCGCAGCAATCATCGGACTGGGCCGCCGAGACGCTGTCGCCCGAGCAACTCGAATATGCCGCCTCCGACGTGCTCTATTTGCACCGGCTGCGCGACGTGCTGAGCGCGCGTCTGGCGCGCGACAACCGGACCAGGGAGGCCGATGCCTGCTTCCGCTTCCTGCCGACGCGTGCGAAACTCGACCTGATGGGCTGGGATGAGGAGGATATCTTCGCCCACAGCTAATGGCCTTCATGCACTTTAACGCCGTCGGCCGGGAGGAATTGAAATGGCTGCGCGAAAACCAATCGAAACGGCACCCAGGGACGGCTCCAAGGTCACCGTCTACTGGCAGGACAGCGACGGCGTGATGAACGAGAGCATCGCGCAATACCGTTCGCTCGACCGGCTGAAGGCGGCAGGCGGCGACTGGGACGAAAGCGACGCTGGCTGGTGGGCCTATACGGACGGCCATACGCAAAGGAAGATCGAGCCGATCAGCTGGCGGCCGGCGGCCTCCGACGATGCGGATGCCGACGACTGAGGGTTGTCGCAACCGCCGAACTGAAGTGATTATTCTGAGGCAACGCGCATTTTGTTCTTGCTTTGTGCCGGCAGCTATGCTACTAATTTCGCTATGGTGCTCATTGGCTCCAACGACCCGCCCGCCGAGGCGGGTTTTTCATTTCCGGCTTTGGCGCTGTCGCGGGCCGCAGCCGTTCGGCAAGCGACTGAATACAGTTTACTTCGATTTTTCCCGACTTAACCCGCCTTTAAACCGCCGCATCTAGTCTTCAACCCCAACGCCATAGGCATGGGGAAGACAGCACAGCGCATGGCGAACCGGAAAGACAGCCGCATCGAGCCCAGCTTCGAGGCATCGCCGGGGGCGAGATCCTCGGCCGGTTTTTCGGTAAGCGAGGAGGACCGCGTCGTGCCGAGCAACCGAAAAGCCGCTGCAAAGCGCAAATCGTCCAAGGCCAAGCCGCCGCGCGGCGGGCGCGGCAAAAGCCGGCGCGGCGTGTTCGGCGTTCTTGCCCGGCTGTTCTACTGGTGCTTCGTGCTGGCCATCTGGGGCGGCATCGCCACTGCCGGCATCGTCGTCTATTACGGCGCGAAAATGCCGGCGGCCACCACCTGGGCCATTCCCGACCGCGCCCCCAACATCAAGATCGTCTCGGTCGACGGCCAGCTGCTTGGCAATCGCGGCATGAGCGGCGGCGAGGCCGTCGGCCTGCACGAAATGTCGCCCTATATTCCCGAGGCCGTCATCGCCATCGAAGACCGCCGCTTCTATTCGCATTTCGGCATCGACCCGATCGGCCTTTCCCGGGCCATGGTGACCAATGTACTGGGCGGGCATTTTTCGCAGGGCGGCTCGACGCTGACCCAGCAGCTGGCCAAGAACCTGTTCCTGACGCCGGACCGCACGCTGGAACGCAAGGTGCAGGAAGTGCTCTTGGCGCTGTGGCTGGAGCACAAGCATACGAAGGACCAGATCCTCGAAATGTACCTCAACCGGGTTTATTTCGGCTCTGGCGCCTATGGTGTCGAAGCGGCCTCGCGCCGCTATTTCGGCAAGAGCGCGCGTGACGTCACGCTGTCGGAGGCCGCCCTTCTCGCCGGTCTGCTCAAGGCGCCGTCGCGGCTGTCGCCGGCGCGCGACCCGAAGGCGGCCGAGCAGCGCTCGCAGCTGGTGCTCGCCGCGATGCGCGACGAGGGCAAGATCAGCGCCAAGGAGCAGACCACGGCAATGAGCGCGCCGGCGACACGCGCGCCGTCCTACTGGACCGGCTCGGAAAACTACGTCGCCGATACGATCATGGAAGAACTGCCCGACCTGATCGGCGACGTGCGCCGCGATATCGTCGTCGACACGACCGTCGACCTGACGCTGCAGAAACTCGCCGAGCAATCGATCCGCCGGCTGATCAACCAGAGCGGCAAGAAGCTCAATGTCAGCCAGGGCGCGCTGGTGTCGATCGACAATTCCGGCGCGGTGCGTGCGATGGTCGGCGGTTACGACTATTCGACCAGCCAGTTCGACCGCGCCTCGGAGGCGCGCCGCCAGCCGGGCTCGGCGTTCAAGCCGTTCGTCTACATGGCGGCGCTGGAATCCGGCCGCACGCCCGACAGCGTGCGCAACGACGCGCCGATCAAGATCGGCAACTGGACGCCCGACAATTACGGCGGCAAATATTTCGGCAAGGTGACGCTGGCGACGGCGCTGGCAAAATCGCTGAACTCGGTGGCCGCGCAGCTGACCATGGAAGTCGGGCCGAATGCGGTGGTCGAGGCGGCGCACCGCATGGGCGTCCAGTCCGAGCTGACAGCCAACACCTCAATCGCGCTCGGCACCTCGGAAGTGACGCCGCTGGAACTGACCTCGGCCTATGTTCCCTTCGCCAATGGCGGTTATAAGCCCGACATCCATTTCATCCGCCGCGTCACGACGAGCGACGGCAAGGTGCTCTACGAAAACAATGGCGGCGGTGCGCCGCGCGTCGTCAAGCCCGATGTCGTCGGCATGATGAACTCGATGATGACCGGCACGGTCGAAATCGGCACGGCCAGGAAGGCGGCGTTCGCCTGGCCGGCGGCCGGCAAGACCGGCACCAGCCAGAATTCGCGCGACGCCTGGTTCATCGGCTATACCGCCAATCTGACCACCGGCGTCTGGTTCGGCAATGATGACGGCAGCGCGATGAAGAAGGTCACCGGCGGCGCGCTGCCGGCGCAGGCCTGGCACGAGTTCATGGTCGCCGCGCATGAGGGCGTGCCGGTGCGACCGCTGCCCGGAACCTGGAAGTCGACGCCGCCCGACACCATCGTCCCGGACGACATACCGTCCGACACGCCGCCGCCGGCGCCGGTCGCTTCCGTTGGCCAATCGGCGCCGCCTGTGGCAGCTACCCAGCCGGCTTCGCGTCCCGTGCGTCCCGCCGAGACGGTCGATGCCGGCGGCCTGGCCATGCCGGGGGTCGACAGCGCCACCGGATCGATCAAGCACCCGGTGCCGCCCGGCAATGTCGGCGGCCCGGTCAAGAAGCGGCAGACGTCGATCCTGGACATCCTGACAGGCGGCTGAACAACAGGCCCCCTCGCCACCGCTGCCGCGTTCCGCTACATCTCCCGTTTGGAGACCGCGAATGGCAGAGACCGACACCAGAAAGACCATTGTGCTGACCGGCGCCAGCCGTGGCATCGGCCACGCCACGGTCAAGCGCTTTTCACGCGAAGGCTGGCGCGTCATCACCTGCTCGCGCCAGGCCTTTGCCGAGGACTGCCCGTGGCCGGCCGGCCCGGAAGACCATATCAAGGTCGACCTCGCCGACCAGGAGGATGTCGGCATCGCCATCTCCGAGATCCGCCACCGGCTCGAGGCGCATGGCGGGCAGCTGCATGCGCTGGTCAACAATGCCGGCATCTCGCCGAAGCTCAAGGACGGCAACAGCCGCATGAACTCGATCGACACGCCGATGCATGTCTGGCGCGACGTCTTCCAGGTGAATTTCTTTGCCCCGATCATGCTGGCACGGGGATTGTTCAAGGAGCTGGCATCGGCCAAGGGCTCCATCGTCAACGTCACCTCGATTGCCGGCACCCGCGTGCATCCTTTCGCCGGCACCGCCTATGCGACGTCGAAGGCGGCACTCGGCTCGCTGACCCGCGAGATGGCGCATGATTTCGGCCCGCACGGCATTCGCGTCAACGCCATTGCGCCGGGCGAGATCGACACCGCGATCCTGTCGCCGGGCACGGAAAAAATCGTCGAGACCATTCCGCTGAGAAGGCTGGGCACCACGGCGGAAGTTGCCGACATCATCTTCTTCCTGTGCTCGCAGCAGGCGTCCTACGTGACCGGCTCGGAAATCCACATCAATGGCGGCCAGCACGTTTGAGCTGTTGGTTTTGATCAATCGTTGACGCTGCCCCTCATCCCCCTGCCGGGACCTTCTCCCGTGAAGAACGGGGAGAAGGGGCTTGACCGCAACGCTGGCGGGGCAGCGCAGGCTTAGGCTGCCGTGGGCGCTTTCGGTGCTGCCGTCACCACCTCGACGATTCCGCGGGCGATCTCGCGTTCGCCCATGATGACGGTGTCGGCACCAAGGTTTTTGAGGTGCTCGACCTCGGCATCGGAATGGGCGCGGGCGATGATTTCGATTGCCGGATTGGCGGCGCGGGCGCGCAGCACGACCTGCCCGGCCTCGAAGGCGTTGGGAATGGCCAGGATCAGCCGCTTCGCGCCCGCGGGATTGGATGCGGCGAACACGTCGCCACTCGCCGCGTTGCCGGGTACGGTTTCGACGCCTTCGGCCTTGAGTTTCGCCAACGTCTTGTCGGCATCCTCGATGACGAGGAAGGGCAGGGCGGCCTGCTTCAGCGATGTACCGACAAGGCTGCCGACGCGGCCGTAGCCGATCAGGATGGTGTGGCCGGTCAGCCTCGTCCTGGGCGGTGGGCCATCCTCGTTAGCAGGCGCCGCGACCGAAGCCACCTGGCCGGGCTCGGTCGCCGGGCCGATCGGCCTTGCTTCGCCGGACGGCGCCGTCCTGCCGGCGCGTGCTTCCAGCCAGGGTTTCATCCGGTCGACGGCAAGAAACATCAGCGGATTGAGGACGATCGACAGGATGGCGCCGGCGAGGATGAGGTCGCGGCCTTGTTCGGGCAGCAGTTTCAGCCCGACGCCGAGTTCAGCCAGGATGAACGAGAATTCGCCGATCTGGGCTAGGCTTGCCGAAATCATCAATGCGGTTGCGACCGGATAGCGGAAGACGACGACGATAACAAAGGCTGCCAGCGACTTGCCGACAACGATGATGGCCAGCGTCGCCAGGATCGGCCAGCCATTGCTGATCACGCTGAACGGGTCGAACAGCATGCCGACCGAAACGAAGAACAGCACGGAAAAGGCGTCGCGCAGCGGCAGCGATTCCTCAGCCGCCCGGTGGCTGAGCTCGGATTCGCTCATGATCATGCCGGCGAAGAAAGCGCCAAGAGCCAGTGACACGCCGAACAGCTTGGCCGCGCCGAAGGCGACGCCAAGCGCAATCGCAAGCACCGCCAACCGGAACAGTTCGCGCGATCCGGTATGGGCGACGTAGTGCAGGACCCAGGGGATAAGCCGGCGGCCGACCACCAGCATGACCAAGACAAAGGCCGCGACCTTGGCCAGTGTGACGGCGACGACGCCCCAGACGCCGTAGCTCGCCGGCAGCGACAGCAGACCGCTGGAGTGCACCTCCACCTGCTCTTGGCCGCCGAGCACGCCGGCCAATGCCGGCAAAAGCACCAGCGCCAGCACCATCGCCAGATCCTCGACGATCAGCCAGCCGACGGCGATGCGGCCGCGCTCGGTCTCGATCAGCCGCCGCTCCTGCAGGGCGCGCAACAGCACCACGGTCGAGGCCACGGAAAGCGCCAGGCCAAAGACCAGTCCCGCGCCCATCGACCAGCCGAGCATCCAGGCAAGGCCGGCGCCGAGGGCTGTCGCGAAGCCGATCTGCACAATGGCGCCGGGCACGGCGATGGCGCGGACCGACAACAGGTCCTTCAGCGAGAAATGCAGGCCGACGCCGAACATCAGCAGGATGACGCCGATCTCGGCAAGTTCATTGGCGAGGCCGGCATCGGCGACGAAACCCGGCGTGTTCGGTCCAACCAGAACGCCGGCGACGAGGTAGCCTACCAGCGGCGGCACGCGAAAACGGTTGGCAAGTGCGCCGAAGACGAAAGCCAGCCCCAGACCGGCGACGATGGTGGCGATAAGGGGCGTGTCATGCGGCATTGTCTATGGAGCGCCTTCAGGAATCGCGATGTCGGATATGCGCCGTCCAATGGCCGCCGCCTTGGCAGTATGGAGGCTGGGACAGTCGCGAGACAACCCGCAATCCCCATGAAATCGATGGCAAGGCGGCAAAAAGGCGTTGAGCCG
The DNA here is from genome assembly GCF_040318335.1 of Mesorhizobium sp. M1182. Classification (NCBI taxonomy): domain Bacteria; kingdom Pseudomonadati; phylum Pseudomonadota; class Alphaproteobacteria; order Hyphomicrobiales; family Phyllobacteriaceae; genus Mesorhizobium; species Mesorhizobium sp. M1182. The sequence goes on along the minus strand of NZ_JAMYMD010000002.1, from coordinate 401,054 downwards.
GCAAGATTTGCCGCTACGGCGCGCGTGCTCCAGGCAGGCGATTGATACGGAAAAGGGCTTATCCCGTTCGCACAGGCAGATGCTGCTAATTGTGCATTTATAGAACTGGGATTCATCCGTTTAGCAGACCGAAGCGGACCTCGGATGGAAGATGGGTGCGACGCATCAGGCGCGATTCGCCAATCCGTGTCCTGTCAGATCGTGGCAGCCTCCTACTGCGCCACAGACGTTTTTGAAGCCGGGCGCTTGCGGATGAGACAATCTTCGACAAAGACCTCGGGAACCCGGAGAGCCTTGGAGGAAGTATGGTTAAAATCGCCAATACAGCCGCAGAGCACATTGAGAGTTTCCATGCGGCTCTCGACGTGGTCGCGCGGGAGAGAAAATACCTGACCATGCTGGAAGCGTTCCCGCTTCCTGAGACACGCGATTTCGTTTTGAACATGATTAAGCAGCGAAACCCGCATATCGTAGCGACGGAAGGAGACCGTGTTGTGGGATGGTGCGACATCACCCGCCATTTCTTTCCATCCCACGCTCATCGCGGAAGTTTAGCGATGGGAATCATACCCGATTATCGTGGACAAGGATTGGGCCGTCGCCTTATCACCGCCGCCTTGGAAAAGGCTCGGCAAGAAAACTTCGTTCGCGTTGAACTCTCGGTGCACGCCGATAATAGCCGGGCCATAACGCTGTATGAAAAAACTGGTTTTGTTACGGAGGGTGTCCTCAGGCGTGGCGTTTGCATTGATGGTCGCTATTTTGACACCATCTGCATGGCCGTGATGCTCGACGGTCAATGACGATGCTGGCGCATCCCGACCGACGTTTTGTCGCCGTGATCCTGCTAATTAACTTCGGATGTTTTCCGTCGGCGCCAGATCAGCTTTGAACGCTGGCGACCCCCTCTCCCCGTCCTTCACGGGGTCCGGAGGGCGGGCGAGACAAGCGGCTCGCCCAGGAATGGGTAAGGGTGAGGGGAGCGCAAACCTGATGCGGTTGTCCTCGCCTGCCCCAGCCTGGGACCTGCCCCAGCCTAGGATTAGTAAGGAAATTACACGCCGCCGATGCCCGATCAGGTCGCCTGCAGCAGGCTCTCGATATCGGGTATGCTGTGGTTGGTCAGCGTCTTTGGAATTTCGGCCGTTATCTTGTCGGTGACCTCCTTGTGCAGCTTCCTGCGCATGTCGCCCAGCACCGGCGGCGGCGCGATCAGCACGATCTCCTTGAAGCTGCCGCGATGCGCGAGCTTGTAGAGCCTGTCGGCAATCTCTTCGGCAAAACGCTCCTTGCCGAGACGGTGCCAGTCGGTGTCCTCGACCGCACTGCGGTGGACGGAAGGGCCGTCGCTGTAGCGGCCGGGGCGGTCCGTGCCTTGTTCTCGGGTTGCCGGATTTTCCTGCTCCATCTCGTGCACGACCTGAAGGTCGGGATATTGGACGTCTCCACGGTTCTCGAGGAACAGCGCCTTTTCGCCATCTGCCACCACGATCCATAGTCCGCGTTTCAGTCTGACGTTGCTCATGGGGCGCTCCTTTTTTGATTTTTCGAGCCCATCGCCGGGCCTTTGCCGCAGGGGTGTGACCGGGCCTGGGTCCATAGGGCAAACGCGTGCCGAGGCGGGAATGTTCCGGCACTCGGACCCGGTGCTCCGACAGGGGTCGGCGAGAGTGCGGGGCTGCCGTCGATCGCTCGGTCAGCATCCGGCGGCTTAATCTACTAAATTGATAGAATTTAGAAAAATCTGTTTTGTGGTTAGCTCCTCCGGCCGCTAAAAAGGCAGCGGATCAAGGGCTGCAACAGCAGCTTCAATCTGCCCCGCATTTGAATGTGGAATATTTTTCTCTTGGCCTTCATGCTTGCAGAAAAGAGATTGCCTGCTACGAAGCGATGCGCGAGTGGGTGCCTTCTGGTTTTTCGCGCCTCCGCGTAGAACTGACAAACGGTTCCAGGATTCCGCTCGTCATGCCGCAAGCCACACCCAAGCTCAATGCCTTTCCCGTCTTCATGCGGGTCGAGGGCGAAGCCATAGCCATCGTCGGCGGCGCAGAGGAAGCGCTGGCCAAGGCGCGGCTGCTCGCGCAGTCGAGCGCTGTGCTGCGCATCGTCAGCGATGAAACAAGCCCGGAGCTGCTGGCCTTTATCGCCGAGACGGGGGCCGCCCACATCGCCGACGTCTATGATGCAGCACATCTCAATGGTGCGGTGATGGTGTTTGCCGCCAGCGGCGACGAGGCGCTCGATCGCCGCGTTGCCGGGGATGCGCGCCGGCTGGGCATTCCGGTCAATGCCGTCGACCGGCCGGAGCTATGCGATTTCTTCACGCCGGCACTGGTCAACCGCGCGCCGGTCGCCATTGCCATCGGCACGGAAGGTGCCGGCCCGGTGCTGGCGCAGATGCTGCGCAGCCGCATCGACCGCATGCTGGCGCCCTCGCTCGGGCCGCTCGCGGCGCTCGCCGCATCTTTTCGCGACACCGCCGAAAGACTGCTGCCGAAGGGCAATGCCCGCCGCCGCTTCTGGAGCGATTTCTTTGGCGGCGCGCCGGCCCGCGCTGTCGAGGCAGGCGAGCTTTCGCAGGCGCATGATGCGGCCGTCGGCTTGCTGCTTTCGACAGAACCGGCATCGGGCCATATCGCGCTTGTAGGCGCCGGTCCAGGCGCCGAGGACCTTTTGACGCTGCGCGCCCATCGCCTGCTGATGGAAGCCGACGTGATCGTCCATGACGCGCTGGTGCCGGAGGCGATCGTCGCAATGGGCCGTCGCGATGCCGAGCGCCTGCCGGTCGGCAAGCGCAAGGGCTGCCATTCCAAGAGCCAGGCCGAGATCAATGCGCTGCTGGTCGAGCTTGGCCACGCCGGCAAGCGTGTCGTGCGGCTGAAGTCCGGCGACCCGCTGGTGTTCGGCCGGGCCGGCGAGGAGATGGCGGCACTTCGCGATGCCGGCGTCGCCTACGAAGTGGTTCCGGGCGTCACCGCGGCCTTCGCCGCCGCCGCCGATTTCGAACTGCCGCTGACGCTGCGCGGCGTGTCGTCGTCGATGGTGTTCACCACCGGCCATGACCTCAAGGGAAATTCGCTGCCCGACTGGGCAAAGCTCGCCATTTCCGGCGCGACGGTCGCCGTCTATATGGGCCGCTCGGTCGCCGCCGAGGTCGCCGGCCGGCTGATCGAAGCCGGCCTGTCGCCGGATACGGCCGTCGCCGTGGTCGAGAATGCCAGCCTTGCCAACCGCCGCCGTTTCCACGGCACGCTCGCCGACCTGCCGTCGCTGGAGGCGCGCGCCGACCTCAGCGGCCCGGTGATGACCATCATCGGCGACGCGGTCGCCGGGGCCAATTTCGAACGGTCCGAGCCGCTGGCGGCACACAGGCAGGAAAGCGTGGCGAGTGCTGCCGCGCAAGGAGTGAGCCAATGAAAGTCCTGACCGCGAACCGCCTCGCCGACGGCATAGCCGTCTGGTACGCCAATGGCGGCTGGGCCGAGATCATCGACCATGCCGACATCGCCCATGACAAGGCGGCCGAGGACCGGCTGGAGGCAATCGGCGCCAAGGCCTCCGCCAACAACGAAGTGGTCGACGTCAACCTGATAGACGTGACCGTGGCCAACGGCACGGTCGAAGCGGTCCGGCTGCGTGAAAAGATCCGTGCCGCCGGCCCGACCACCCGCAACGACCTGGGCAAGCAGGCCCGTCCGCAAGCCGCACGCGCGGCATAGATGACACAAGCATGATCCCGATCATGCTCGAACGAAGAAAATAACGGGCGGACGCGCCCGGAAAGACCTGAATATGTACCGTTACGATGAGTTCGACCACGATTTCGTCAAGGCCCGCGTCGCCGAGTTCAGCGACCAGGTCGCGCGGCGCCTTGCCGGCGAGATCACCGAGGACCAGTTCCGGCCGCTGCGGCTGATGAACGGCGTCTATCTGCAGCTGCATGCCTATATGCTGCGCATCGCGGTGCCCTACGGCACGCTGAACAGCAAGCAGCTGCGCATGCTCGGCCACATCGCCCGCAAATACGACAAAGGTTACGGCCATTTCACGACGCGCCAGAACATCCAGTTCAACTGGCCGGCGCTGTCGGACATCCCGGCGATCCTGGCTGATCTGGCAAGCGTCGAGATGCACGCCATCCAGACCAGCGGCAATTGCATCCGCAACGTCACCGCCGACCACTTCGCCGGCGCCGCCGCTGACGAGGTTGCCGATCCGCGCCCCTATGCCGAAATCCTGCGGCAATGGTCCTCGGTGCATCCGGAGTTCTCGTTCCTGCCGCGAAAATTCAAGATCGCGGTGACCGGCGCCGAGCGCGACCGCGCCGCCATCCAGACGCACGACATCGGCTTGCATCTGAAGAAGAACGCCGCCGGCGAGCTCGGTTTCGCCGTCTATGTCGGCGGCGGCCAGGGCCGCACGCCAATGGTCGCCAAGAAGATCCGCGATTTCCTGCCCGAAGCGGATCTGTTGTCCTACTGCACGGCGATCCTGCGCGTTTACAACCTCTATGGCCGGCGCGACAACAAGTTCAAGGCGCGCATCAAGATCCTGGTCCATGAGACCGGCGTCGAGGAGATCACCCGCCAGGTCGAGGCCGAATGGCAGGAGTTGAAGGACGCCGAGCTGAGGCTGCCGGAAGAAGACATCCGCGCCATCGATGCCTATTTCGCGCCGCCTCCGCTTGTCGACCGGCCGGAAGGCGACGAGGCGGTCAAGCTTGCCCGCCTCGACTCCAAGAGCTTTTCCGAATGGCTGGATCAGAATGTGGTCACCCATCGCCATCCGGACTACGCGGCGGTGACCATCTCGCTCAAGGGCATCGGCGAGACGCCGGGCGATGCCTCCGACAGCCAGATGGAAGCGGTCGCCGACATTGCCGAAAAATATTCATTCGACGAGCTGCGCGTCAGTCACGAGCAGAACCTGATCCTGCCGCATGTCGCGCGGGCCGACCTCAAGGCGGTCTATGACGCGCTTGTCGATATCGGGCTGGCGACGGCCAATTCCAACCTGATCAGCGACATCATCTCCTGCCCCGGCCTTGACTATTGCGCGCTGGCAACGGCGCGTTCCATTCCCGTGGCGCAGGAAATCTCGCGGCGCTTTGCTTCGCTGGAGCGCCAGCGCGACATCGGCGAATTGAAGCTGAAGATTTCCGGCTGCATCAATGCCTGCGGCCATCACCATGTCGGCCATATAGGCATCCTGGGCGTCGAGAAGAAAGGCGCCGAGCTTTACCAGGTGACGCTCGGCGGCTCGGCCGACGAGAACACCTCGGTCGGCGAGATCATCGGCCGCGGCTTCAGTTCGGAAGAGATCACCGATGCCATCGAGCAGATCGTCGAGACCTATCTCGGGCTTCGGCTGGACAGAAACGAAAGATTCATCGACGCCTACCGCCGAGTCGGTCCCGCGCCGTTCAAGGAGGCGCTCTATGCTGGCGAAGCCAAGGCCGCTTGACCGTATCGTCGACGTGGAGGCCGGCATCGCCGCCCAAGCGGCGGGTCTCGACGCGCTCTACGGCCATCTGAAGCCGCTGGAGATCATCGAGCGGTCGACCCGGGAGTTCTTTCACGGCGAAATCGCCGCCGTCTCGTCCTTCGGCGCGGATTCGGCGGTGCTGCTGCACATGATCGCCGAGATCGACCGCACGCTGCCGGTGATCTTTCTCGACACCGGCAAGCATTTCGAGGAAACGCTCGGCTATCGTGACGCGCTGGCCGCCGATTTCGGGCTGAGCGATATCCGGGTGATCAGGCCCGACGATGCGGCGCTGGCAAGGATCGACCCGACCGGCAATCTGAACGAGACGGACACCGACGCCTGCTGCGACGTGCGCAAGGTCGAGCCGCTGGCGCGCGGCGTTGAGCCGTTCCGCGCCTGGTTCACCGGCCGCAAGCGCTTCCAGGCGGCGACCCGGGCAGCGCTCCCAGTGTTCGAGGCGGTCGGCTCGCGCATCCGCATCAATCCGCTGGCGCACTGGACGACATCGGACCAGGCCGGCTACATGCGCGCGCATGCGCTGCGTGAAAACCCGCTGGTCGCCTATGGCTATCTGTCGATCGGCTGTTTCCCATGCACGCAGCCGGTGCAACCGGGCGACGATGCGCGCAGCGGCCGCTGGGCCGGGCACGCCAAGACCGAATGCGGCATCCACTTGTCGGGGCTGGAAAGGTCGCTGACCGACGCATCACTTTAGGGTATATTGATATTCAGCCGGCCTTCAAACGGCGGCTTCCTGCGCTTCCGGCGCTCACGTACCCAAAGTACGCTCCGCTCCGGTTCTCGGAAGCCACGCAGTTTGGTCGCTTCGCGCCCGCCTTCGGCTCCGGCTCGGCCTGACCTGAATCTCAACGCACCCTGAGGTGTTTTGCACTTAGAATCTTTGGACTTGGGAATTTTCTTGATGAGCGACTTGATAGCCGAAAACGCCATGCGGCTGTGGACACCGGATGGGTTCCGCGAGGACGAGTGGGTTCATGCCGAAAGCGCCGAGGCGCTGGTCGGCAATGGCCGTTTCATCCTGCCGTTGCAGGCGTTTCTGGGCCTCGATCCGGAGGTGCGGCGGTCGGCGAAGGAGCGCATCGGTGTGCTGCTGCAGCCCGGCGATCAGCTTGAGAAGATCGCAGGCCTGCTCGATCAGCTGTCGCTGGTTGCGCTGGCGTTTCCGGCGTTCAATGACGGCCGCTCGTTCTCCAAGGGCGAATTGCTGCGCAGCCGTTATCATTTTGCAGGCGCTATGCGCGCCACCGGGCAGGTGCTGATCGATCAGCTGCCGCATATGCTGCGCGTCGGCTTCGATGAATTCGAGGTATCGCACCCGGTGCTGCTGAAGCGGCTCGAGCAAGGCCGCACCGGCGGACTGCCGCTGTTCTATCAGCCGGCGGTGAAGCCGGAGGCCAAAGGCCCGAAATATTCCTGGCGGCGGGTGCGCGCCGGCTGATCCGCTCCAGAGGGCCAGAAGCCCTGTCTGGTCGGACCACATTCCCGATTCAGCCTTTTATTTTGCGCCTCTCCGCCTTAGGATAGGCCCATTATTTCGCGATCCGAATAAATGTGGCCACAAGGGAGGAACCGGGTATGGCTGGCAAGAAGATATTGATGCTCGTTGGCGAGTTCAGCGAGGAGTACGAGATTTTCGTCTTTGAACAGGCCATGCATGCGGTGGGCCACACCGTCCATGTCGTTTGCCCCGACAAGAAGGCCGGCGATATCCTGAAGACCTCCCTGCACGACTTCGAGGGCCACCAGACCTATACGGAAAAGCTCGGCCACGACTACATCCTCAACAAGACGTTTTCCGAGGTCAATCCGGCCGACTACGATGCCGTCTACGCGGCGGGCGGGCGCGGGCCGGAATATATCCGCATCGACAAGCGCGTGCAGGCGCTGGTGCGGCATTTCCATGAGACGGGAAAACCGATCTTCACCATCTGCCACGGCGTGCAGATCCTGATCGCGGTCGACGGCGTGGTGCGCGGCAGGGAAGTCGCGGCGCTGCAATATTGCGAGCCGGAAGTCACGCTGGCCGGCGGCATCTATATCGATGTTGCGCCGACCGGCGCCCATGTCGACGGCAATTTGGTGTCGGCCAAGGGCTGGCCGGGCCTTGCCGCCTTCATGCGCGAATGCCTGAAAGTGCTGGGCACCGAGATCCGCCAGGGCGAGATCCTGATGCGCGACCAGCGCCGGGCGGCTTAAGCTCGGAATGTGGAGCCCGCCGCACCCCTAACGCATGTCGCGCAAAAGTGTCAGCGGTTTTGCGATAACGGCATGCATAAACAACAACCTAAAGCGCGTCGCGTGAGGCCGGTCGAGCGCGACGCGCTTTAGGTGCGGCGGTATGCTTTACACGGCCATCCGCGCTTCGCGGAACGATACCAGCTTGCTGCGACTCTCGTCCCACAGCGCCAGCTTGACGCAGCGCAGGCTGTCGAGGAGTGTGACGCGGCCGATCTCACGCAGCTCCGGATAGTCCCTCAACACTTCCGGAAGCCGGTAGCATGGCACCTTGGCCGAGAGGTGATGCACGTGGTGGACGCCGATATTGCCGGTGATCCAGTTCAGCACCGGCGGCAGGTCGTAATAGGACGAACCGTGCAGGGCAGCGTGCTGGAATTCCCACTCGGAGTCCTTTGTCCACTCCGTCTCCTCGAACTGATGCTGGACATAAAACAGCCAGATGCCGGCCGATCCGGCGAGGATGACGATCGGCAAATGCACGACCAGGAACGCGCCGGGGCCAACGAACCAGATGAGCAGCGCGGCGATGACCGCGATGGCGAGATTGGTCGACATCGACGACACCCAGGGGGTGAAACCGCCCCGCATCATGCCCAAGGGCAGTCTCTGCTCGAAAATGAAGATCCATATCGGGCCAAGGCCAAACATCACCAGCGGATGACGATAGAGGCGATAGGCGAGCCGGCCCCGCCATGACAGTTGCCGATATTCAGCGACCGTCAGTGTCTTGATGTCGCCGGTGCCGCGCTCGTCGAGATTGCCGGCGCTGGCGTGATGGGTTGCGTGGGCGCGGCGCCAGCAATCGTAGGGCGTCAGCGTCAACACGCCAAGCACGCGGCCGATCCAGTCGTCGGCATAGCGGTTGGCAAAGAAGGAGCCGTGGCCGCAATCGTGCTGGATCATGAAGATACGCACCAGAAAGCCGGCTGCCGGAAGGATGAGGACCAGACCCCACCAATGGCCATAGGCATAAGCGGCCGAGGACAGTGCCCACAGCGTGGCGAAGGGGATGAGGGTGATGGCGAGTTCGACGGCGCTGCGACGCCTGTCGGGCTTTTTATAGCGCGACAGGATCTTCAACCAGGCGCGCTTGCTGTTTGCCACAGCTTCGGGGGAAATCATGTTCATCATGAAACATAGGCGGAGCGGCGCGCTGCCGCAAGGCGGAGATCACGCAAAGTTACTGCGGGTAAATGTCGCGCGATGGCGAGGAATTGCGGCCGCAATCGCAGGTCGCGTTGCTGGCGACGGTGTCTACCGACGGCGCCCGCCTGCGACCACCTTGGCTTCGACGCCGTCCAGGCGGTCGAGCAATTCCTTCAGACGGTCGGGAATATCGGACTCCGTGCGGAAGGCCGGTAAGGTGCGCAGAAAGCGCTTGGTCGCCTCGGTGCCGAGCTGGCGCCGGATATCGGCGGCGAGCCCGTCGCGTTTTTCGCCATTCCTGCGGGGCATCATCCAAAATCCTGTGTCGGCTTCGAAACTCTTCCAAGGGAGGAATGGTTCCCGCATTGTAGTGTCCCGGCAAGCAAAGCCGTCGGGTACGGTAAAGTTTGAATTAAAATCGAAAGGTCTGCGCCGTCCGCCATCAAGCAGCGACAGCGGCTGCAGTATCGCTTGCCCCTTGATTTTTGGCCGCTAAACCTCGATATCGGGCGCAAATCCACACCATTCGAAAATGACGGGAAACGGCGATGAGCGACCAGGCAAAAGACGAACGCGCGCCCGATGAAGCCGAGAAGACCGAGGCTGCCGCGGAGCCAAGGGAAGGTGGCGTCGACGGCGACTATGAGGCGCTTGTGCGGCTTCTGAAGGAAAACGAAGAGCTGAAGGATCGCGCGCTGCGCGTCGCGGCCGACATGGAGAATTTGCGCCGCCGTACCGCGCGGGACGTCCACGATGCGCGCGCCTATGCGGTTGCCAATTTTGCCCGCGACATGCTTTCGGTGTCAGACAATCTGCGCCGTGCGCTGGATGCCATCCCGGAGGAGGCCAAGGCGTCGGGCGATGCCGGCTTCAAGGCGCTGATCGACGGCGTCGAGATCACCGAGCGCGCCATGCTGTCGGCGCTGGAACGCCACGGCGTGAAGAAGCTTGAGCCCGAGGGCGAGAAATTCGATCCGAATTTCCACCAGGCGATGTTCGAGGTGCCCAATCCCGACGTACCGGCCAACACGGTCGTGCAGGTCGTGCAGCCCGGCTATTCGATCGGCGAGCGTGTGCTGCGGCCGGCCATGGTCGGCGTCGCCAAGGGCGGCCCCAAGCATGTCGCAAGCGAAGCGCCGGTGGAGCCGGGGCCGGTCAACGAGCAGGCTGAGAAAGATGCGTAAGTTAGGGGAGTAGGGGAATAGGGCAGTACGGGAGTAGGGAATAGCGCTACGTCGGGTAAAGTAGAGCAATTGCCTACTCGGGCCCTTGCCTTCTCTCCGCCTACTCCCCTACTGCCCTATTCAGGCCGCAAACCGCTGCGCTTCTCCACCATAATAATTGACGTAGCGGGCACCGATCTCCTTGACCGGCATCACCACGAACACGTCGACCGTCGAGAATTCACGGTCGATGACACAACCGTCGCCAATGCGCGCGCCGACGCGCAGATAGCCCTTGACCAGCGGCGGCATCGCCGCGATCGCCGCCTTGGTGTTGACGGCCTCGATCGGCATCAGATCCATGGAACAATAGCGCCCGGCGACGGCGCGCACGTCCCAGGATGAATTCGTCCGGCAGTGGTGGGCAAGATAGGTCAGCGCCTCGGCATGTGCCGCAGGCACGGTGCCGTGGAACGACGCGCAGCCGGTCATCACGCCGATGCCGTAATGGTTGATGTAGGCCCATATGCCTTGCCACAGCGCCTCGATGGTGCGCTTCGAGCGGTATTCCGGCAGAACGCAGGAGCGGCCGAGCTCGAGGAAGCGCTGGCCGGGATGCCGCGCGATGAGCTTGGTCAGCTCGAATTCACCTTCGGAATAGAAGCCGCCGGCGGCCGCGGCAATCTCCTGCCGCAGCAGGCGGTAGGTGCCGACGATGCGGCGATGCTCGGGGCCGGAAAGCGAAGTATCGAAGACCAGCAGATGATCGCAGAGGGGATCGAAGCGATCGGCATCGCGGCGGTCCTGCATCTGGAACAGGTCCTTCCTGGCACCAAGCTCGTCGTAGAACACCCGGTAGCGCACTTCCTGCGCGGCAGCGATCTCGGCCTCGTTGCGGGCGAGCCGCACTTCGAGATTGCCGATGCGGCCGAGCGATGCGCCTTTTATGACGGCATCGGCGTTCCGGCCGACGAGCAAAGGCCCGCTGGCGTTCGGCCGAGCATCACATTCCGGCATGACTGTATGCACGAGTGATTCTCCTTCGAGCCATCCCTCTTGGCACGGGGATACGGTGTAGGTGCAACAGGATTGTGACAGTACCGTGATACGGCTCTGCGGGCAATACTTCGTCGGCTGGGCAATCTATCAACCGTCTATGTTGTGCCTCAGGCGGCCGCTTGCCCTTCGACCGCATGAACCAGGGCATCGGGGTCGAGCGGCTTGGTGACGAAGCCGCTGGCACCGTGAGCGAGCACGGCGTGGCGGGTCTTTTCCTGGCTGTCGGCCGACAGCACCATGATCGGCACTGGCGGCACCGCGGTCTCCTCCTCATGGCGGCGGATGGCGGCGATGGCGTCCAGGCCGTCCATGACAGGCATATGCAAGTCCATCAGCACCACGTCGTAACGGTGCTTGTGGCCGGTGCTGATGACCGCCTCGACGGCGGCCTTGCCGTTGCCGACCACTTTCACGCGATGCCCGGCCTTCAGCAGCGTGGCGCGGGCCAGCATGGCGTTGATGTCGTTGTCCTCGGCGATCAGCACCGACAGGCCCTGCTGGCGGGCGCCAATGGCGTGCCCCGCCTGCGCGCCGCGCCTTTGCAGTTGCGGCTCGGCGATGACCGGCGCGTGGCTGGTCAAAAGCACGCGCAGCAATGTCTCGCCGCGCACCGGCCTCGCAAGGAAGGTGGCGTAACCATTGGCACGGAACTCGCCAAGCATGCCACGGTCGGTCGGTGCAATCAGCGTCACTGCCTCGCAATCGGCAAATCCGCTCTGGCGCAGGCGCCTGAGCAGCCTGCCGTCGCTTTGCTCCATGGCAGCATCGATCAGCAGCACGTCGCAGCTCTCGGCGAAAGGGGTGGCCTGGGCGGCGGCGGTGGCCAGATCGACCGTGCCGCCATTGGCGCGAATGGTGCGGGCGAGGGCTTCGGCCTCGACCAGGTTCTTCGACACGATCACGGCATGCCGGCCCGACAGCGCGTCCTGGCGGATCTGCGGCGCCTCGACGGCGGAAATAGCGGGAATCTCGAAGACGAATTCGGACCCCTGGCCAAGCCGGCTTGACACAGAGATAGTGCCGCCCATGGCGGTCACCAGGCGCTTGGAAATGGCGAGACCGAGGCCGGCACCGCCATGCGCACGGGTCGAGGTGCCGTCAGCCTGTTCGAAGTCCTCGAATATGCGCTCCATGTCCTCCTCGCGTAGACCGGGGCCGGTGTCGGTGATGGTGAAGCGGATGCGGTCGGTGGTTTCGGTGCGGACGCGGGCGATGCTTGCCAGGACGCCGCCGCTGTCGGTGAACTTGACGGCGTTGCCGATGAGATTGAGCAGCACCTGCCTGACCCTGCCGGGGTCGGCGGTGATCAGCTGCGGCACGTCGGGTTCGACATGACAGCCGAGGCCGATATCCTTGGCAAAAGCCCGCGCCGCCAAAAGCTCGATGACATTGTCGGCGATCTCGCGCACCGACATCGGCTGCGGTTCGGGATCGAAGCGGCCGGCCTCGATCTTGGAGTAGTCGAGCAGGTCCTCGATCAGCGCCAGCAGCGCGCTGGCCGAGGTCGAGATGGCGCCGACATAGGTCCGCTGCTCGGGCGAAAGGCTGGTGTCGGCGAGAAGCCGGGCCATGCCCATGATGCCGTTCATCGGCGTGCGGATCTCGTGGCTGACGGTGGCGAGGAAGCGCGATTTGGCCTGGCTCGCATATTCGGCCCGCTCGCGGGCGGTGATCAGCGAGGATTCGGCGCGCTTGCGAGCGGTGATGTCGCGGGCGATGGCGCGATGCGAAACGGCGCCGCTGTCCTTGTCGCGCACCGACAGCTCGATCCAAGAGAACCAGCGTGGGCCGTCCGGCGTGCGAATGGCGACGTCGGTGGAACTCAGGCATTCATGGTCGGAAAACGCGGCGTCGGGGACGATGCCGACATCGATGCCTAGTTCGGCCAGGGTCTTGCCGGCAAGGTCGCGCTGGTCGGTTTCGACAAGGTCGGCGAAAACCTTGTTGGCGTAGACAATGTGGCCGTCGCGGTCACGATGGACGACGAGATCGCCGAGTGCATCGATCAGCCCGCGAAAGCGCTCCTCGCTCTCCTGCATCTCCCACATGCGGTCGGCCAGCGTCTCTATTTCGGCGCGGCTGCGGGCGGTCGTGGCATCGAGCAGGGCCACCGCGCGGCGCTCGGTGCGCCTGTTGCGCAGATGCATGGCGAGCCCGGCGATGGCTGTCGCCAAAAGGCCGATGGTGATGAAGATCGGCGTCCCGGTCAGATGCGAAAAGGCTGCCAGCACGACGATGGCGACGAGCGTCAGGAAGGGCAGGCCTTCGCGGTTGGAGGCCGGCAGTTCCGGCGCCAGCGGTGGCGCGGCGACAAGCTGCCGTCCTGGCGCCGCGGGGGCCGTCCCGTCGGCCCGTTCGGCTGGTTCCGCCTCTCTGATGCCGGGTTCCGCAATCATACGGAACTCCTGCCAGACAGAGCTTATCGAAGCTTGTGGTTGATCGCTCGAATTTTAGCGGTCGCTCTCTTTTTTATCCCTTGGGGGTTCACATATCCACCACCACGCGGCCGCGGATCTTGCCCTCGACGATGTCATGTGCGGCGCCGATGATGCCGTCGAAGCCGATGCTCGTCGACAGGCTGGCAAGCTTTGCGTGGTCGAGATCGGCACTGATGCGGCGCCAGGCCTCGAGTCGGACCGCCTTCGGCGCCATCACCGAATCGATGCCGAGCAGCGAGACGCCGCGCAGGATGAAGGGGGCGACGCTTGCCGGCAGGTCCATGCCGCCGGCGAGGCCGCAAGCGGCGACGGCGCCGCCATAGGAGGTCATCGACAGAACGTTGGCCAGCGTGTGACTGCCGACCGCATCGACGCCGCCGGCCCAGCGTTCCTTGGCGAGCGGTTTTGCCGGCTGGGTGAGCTCGTCGCGTGAAATCACTTCCGCGGCGCCGAGGTCGATCAGATAGGGGCTTTCGGCAGCGCGGCCGGTCGAGGCGATGACATGATAGCCGAGGCTGGACAGGATCGAGACCGCGACCGAGCCGACGCCACCGGCAGCGCCGGTCACCACCACCGGGCCGCGATCGGGCACGATGCCGTGGCGCTCCAGCGCGATGACGCAAAGCATGGCGGTGTAGCCGGCGGTGCCGACTGCCATCGCATCATGCGGGCTCATGCCGTCCGGCAACGGCACCAGCCAGTCGCCCTTGACGCGGGCGCGCCCTGCAAAGGCGCCGAAATGCGTCTCGCCGACGCCCCAGCCGTTCAATATGACCTTGTCACCCTTGCGCCAGCCAGGATTGGAAGACGAGATGACGGTGCCGGCGAAATCGATGCCCGGCACCAGCGGCCAGCGGCGGATCACCGGCGCCTTGCCGGTAATTGCAAGACCGTCCTTGTAGTTCACCGTCGTCGCTTCGACCGCGACGGTGACGTCGCCCTCCATCAGGTCTGCCTCGGTAAGCTCGGTCACCGCGACCGACTGGTTTTTCTCGGCGTCGCGCGAAACGAGGATGGCTTTGAAGGTTTCGGGCATTTTTTCTCCTCGGGCTTGCAGATCAGAATGTGCGGCGCCAGGCGAGTGAGGTCAATCGCTCGACGCTCCGCGCCGCCAGCCAATGAGTTCGTCGAAGACGACCAGCACCGCACCAACCGAAATGAAGGCGTCGGCGAGGTTGAAGATCGCGAAGGACCAGACCGGCGTATGGAACAGGACATAGTCGATGACATGACCGTAGATTGCGCGATCAATCAGGTTGCCGAGCGCGCCGCCGACGATCAGTGCGAAGCCGATGCGGGCAAGCAGGTGGCCGGGCGGCGTGCGGGCCGCAAGATAGAGCACGAAAGCGACCACCAGAACCGCGACGACCACCAGGCCGGTGTCGCCGAAGGACGAAAACAGCGAGAACGCGATGCCGGTGTTGTAGGTGCGGTACAGCGCCAGGAACGGAAGAAGGTCGAGCCGTTCCTGAAAGGCAAGACCGGTTTCGACTAGGTATTTCACCCACTGGTCGAGCGCTATCGCGGCGACGACCAGAAGAGCATACGGCCTCCAGGACTTCATGGTTTGCAGTTTCACGGTTTGAGATGTCACGATCTGGCGTCCTCCGGGCCGAGCTTCAGCGCGCCGCGCCGGATCTCGAACAGCATGACGCCGGTGGCCACCGCAAGGTTGAGCGAATCGGCGCGGCCGGCCTGCGGTATCCGCAGCAGTTTGTCGCAGCTTGCGGCAAGCTCGTCAGGCAGACCTTGCTGCTCGTTACCCATCATCAAAAGCACCGGGCCTTTTGAAAAATCGACCGAGCGGTAGTCGACCGCACCTTTCAGATGGGTGCCGGCGACGAGGCCGGGAAAGCTCGTTCGCCAGGCGAGAAAAGCTTCGGGCGACGCCTTGGCGACCGGCACGGCGAAAATCGAGCCCATGGTGGCGCGCACCGTTTCGACCGAAAAGGGATCGGTGGTCTCGCCGACCAAGATGACGCCCCTGGCCCCGACAGCGTCGACCGTGCGGATGACGGTGCCGAGATTGCCGGGGTCGCGGACGCGGTCGAGCGCCACCCAGACGTCGCCGTCACGGGCGCGGATGTCCTTCAACGGCAGGAATTTCTGCGAGAACACGCCGACGACCATCTGCGGATTGTCGCGGCGGGTGATGGCGACGAGCACTTTTTCCGAAACTTCAAGGACGGTGCCGCCGGCGGCGACCGTGCGCGCCGCGATCTTTTCAACCGCCGTATTGCCACGTCCGGCCTTGGCGAAGACCAATGTCCTGATCGACCAGCCGAGATCGAGCGCGTCGATGACCAGCTTCAGGCCTTCGGCCATGAAGGCATTCTGCTGGTCACGGAATTTCTTCAGCGCGAGCGCCTTGATGTCCTTGACCAGCGGGTTGGCGAGGCTGGTGACTTCCTTCACCTGCCCTGGCGCGCCCGCGTGCCGTTCGTACGCACTCATTCAGGCCACCCAGCGTGAGAACAGCGAGGTCGAAAGCGCCCGACCGGCAGACTTCTCGCGGATGATCAATTCACCCGACTCGACCGTGCCGCCCATGCCGGCGAAGGTGTCGCGCATCAGGGCATGGATGGCGAAAAAAGAGGCGCGGATCGAATAGGCGGTCAGTACCACGGCGAGCGGCTTCGGCGTCAGGATCGCGCGGCAGATATCGGTCAGCGCCGGCAGGTCCTCGAACAGCTGCCAGACCTCGCCCTTCGGTCCGCGGCCATAGGCGGGCGGGTCGAACAGGATGATGTCGTAGCGGCTGCCGCGGCGCTCCTCGCGCTCGGCGAATTTCACGGCATCGTCGACGATCCAGCGGATCGGCTTTTGCGACAAGCCCGCCATTTCCTGGTTTTCGCGCGCCCAGCCGATCGCCTTCTTGGAAGCATCGACGTGGGTGACCTCGGCGCCGGCACGCGCCGCCACCAAGGAGGCAAGGCCGGTGTAACCGAACAGGTTCAACACCTTCACCGGCCGTTTTGCCGCCGCGATCAGTCCGGCCATGTGGTCCCAGTGCGAGGCCTGCTCGGGAAAGACGCCGACATGGCGAAACGAAGTGAAGCGGCCGAGATAATCTATGCCGTCATGCTTCATCGGCCAGGTTTCGCCGAGCGGCGTCTTGGGGAAGCGCCAGCGGCCGATGCCTTCCTCGTCGGTATCGCCGGTGAAAATGGCGTCGGCGCGCTCCCAGTCCCTGGCCGGCAAAGCCTTTTGCCAGATCGCCTGGCCCTCCGGCCGAACGATGCGGTAGGGGCCGTATTGCTCGAGTTTTTCTCCGGCGCCGCTGTCGAGCAACGCGTAGTCCTGATTGGGGCCGACCTCGAGGATCAGCGGCAGATGTTCGGCAGGCAGCACGCCATCGCGACGGGATAGAGGGCGCGGCGCGGCTTTCGGCTCGGACCGGTCCTGCAGTTTAGGCTCCGAACCGGCGGTCAGGCCGGCGTAGCGCCGCCGCGGCTGCTCCGCCCCGCCCTTCGGGGGCGGGCGGCTGTCGCGGCGTTTGTCGCGAAAAGGTTTCAAGAAGGCGCATCTCCGGACGGCGGCTCGCCGCTTCTGCCACAGCACATTGACCGGCGCAACAAAAGGGCTGCCGACGTGTGCAGCCGCGCCTGATCGCCAGCAGGCCGACTGCGAGCGCTATGAAACCAACGGCCTTGAAGCCGGTGACGACCATATGGCCGGTTTCCCAACTGCTCCGGATACTTTCGAAATTGTCCGGGATCGGTCCAGGCACCCAGGTGGCCAGGACATCGTTTGCCGGTTTGACCAGGGTAAACCACGCCACGAGGGCCATCAGATAAAGCACGGTGGCGGCCAAAATCCACCAGAATGCCGGGCGGTCGCTGCGCAGCATCCAGGCGAGAAGCCCCGGACAGGCGATCGCGGCCACGTCCAGCGGTGCGCCGACAATCGCGAAGAATTGGAACTGAGCGTTGAAGACAGTGGTTTCACGCCAGAGCGAAGGCGGCCAACTGGTCAGCCGCGGCACCGATTCCAGCACATGGGCGAAGGATGGTCCGAGGCTGAGCGCAGCGACGATGGCGGTCAAAACCGACCAGAACAACAGGAACCCGCGCATATCCATAGTGGCCAGACAACGGCGTCAGGACGCAGACGTTCCCGTCCGCCACCCATGTCGCTTGCCGCCGAAAGCGCTGGGGCTCTATCGTGATTGAAACCAGGTCATGATTCATGTCCCGTGCTGAACGCCTGCTCGACCTGATCCAGATCCTGCGCCGGCATCGCCGGCCAGTCAGCGGCCGCAGCCTTGCGGGCGAAATGGGTGTGTCGATCCGCACGCTCTATCGCGATATCGCCACGCTGCAGGGGCAGGGCGCGCCGATCGAGGGTGAGGCGGGGTTGGGTTACGTGCTCAGGCCCGGTTTCATGCTGCCGCCCTTGATGTTCACCGATGAGGAGATCGAGGCGATCGTGCTCGGTTCGCGCTGGGTGGCCAAGCAGCCGGACTGGCGGCTTGCGAACGCCGCCACCGACGCGCTGGCCAAGATCGCGGCGGTGCTGCCGAACGATTTGCGCGAAGAGCTCGACGCCTCGACGCTGCTGGTCGGGTCGCGCACCGAGGTCACCGAAGGCATCGATCTCGGCGTGGTGCGGCAGGCCATCCGCGAGGAGCGTAAGCTGAGCTTTGTCTATCGCGACGCCGGCGGCGCTGCCTCCGAGCGCACCGTCTGGCCGTTCGCACTCGGCTTCTTCGACAAGGTGCGCGTCGTCGCGGCCTGGTGCGAGATGCGCCAGGATTTCAGGCACTTTCGCGCCGACCGGATATCCGGCCTCAATGCCACCGAGATGCGCTATCCGCGCCGCCGTCAGGTGCTGCTCAAAGAATGGCGGGCGACGCTCGACACGCCAAGCTAAGGCTGCTGCTCAGTTGAGACTGCTGCCAGAATCTGGCAGTGGCGTACGGTATGCTCCTCCAGTCGAAACGATCTGGAGAGCAATTCATGACACCGCCCAATTTCGTCATCCTCTATGTCGACAAGCCTGAGCAAAGCGGCGCCTTCTATAGCGCGCTGCTTGGGCGGCAGCCGGTCGAGACCTCGCCGACCTTCGTGCTGTTCGTGCTCGACAACGGCTTCAAGCTCGGCCTCTGGTCGCGTCACACCGTGGAACCGGCCGCCGCGGCAGCAGGCGGTGGCGCCGAGATCGTCTTTGCGCTGGACACGCCGGAGGCGGTCGATGCCACCTACACCGATTGGGCCGGACGGGGTCTGAAAATCCTGCAGAGCCCGACCGACATGGATTTCGGCCGGACCTTCGTCGCGCTCGATCCCGACAATCATCGGCTGCGGGTTTATTGGCAAAGGGAGTAAGGCAGTAGGGCAGTAGGGGAGTACGTGACAGGAAATATAGCTGGCGCGGCGCCGCACGATCAGTGCGGTTTCCTACTGCCCTACTGCCCTACTGCCCTACTGCCCTACTGCCCTACTGCCCTACTGCCCTACTGCCCTACGCTTGCGCGATACACGCCAATGCCGGCGGCGAGGTCCTCGAGGGCTGCGCCGACCGACTTGAACAGCGTGATCTCGTCGTCGTTCTGCCGGCCTTTTTTCTGGCCGCGCGTGAGTTCATAAAGGTCGGCGACGATGGCTTCCGGCTTCAACACGCCGGAGGCCAGCGGCTGGACGATGTCACCGGCTTCCTTGGTGGC
This sequence comes from Mesorhizobium sp. M1182, assembly GCF_040318335.1. NCBI lineage: Bacteria > Pseudomonadati > Pseudomonadota > Alphaproteobacteria > Hyphomicrobiales > Phyllobacteriaceae > Mesorhizobium > Mesorhizobium sp. M1182. The sequence continues at coordinate 381,837 of NZ_JAMYMD010000002.1, read as the reverse complement.
GCCGGCGCGGGTGTCGACATAGACGCGGGCCCGCGCAACCGTGTCGTCGTCGCTTTCGCGCATCGCCGGAGTGAAGCCGCCGACGAGGTCGACATGCGTTCCGGGTCGCAACAAGGCGCCCTTGACCAGCGGCTCGGTGGTGATTGTCGCCGAGGAAATGATGTCGGCCTGGCCGAGTTCGGCGTCGAGATCGCCTGCGGCTTCGGCCGCAAAACCTTCCGCACGCAATCTTGCAGCGACCTTTTCGGCATTGGCCGGCGTGCGGTTCCAGATGCGGATGCTGGTGATCGGCCGCACAGCCGAATGCGCCTTCGCTAGGAACGGCGACAGCGCGCCGGCGCCTACCACGAGCAGCCGCGAGGCGTCCTCGCGGGCCAGGTAGGAGGCGGCCAGCGCCGAGGCGCAGGCCGTGCGCCACTGCGTCAGCCGCTGGCCGTCGATCATGGCCTGCGGCTCGCCGGTGGCGCCGTCGAGCAAGAGGTAAAGGCCCATCACCGCGGGTTTTCCGACAGCGTTGTTGTCGGGCGACACGGTGACGATCTTGATGCCGATGTGACCGCCGGCGGAGGTGCCAGCCGCGTTGAAGTCGGTCCAGGCCGGCATCAAAAGCAGCGTTGAAGCGGCGCCGTCGGGCCGCTCTATCGTATGATGGTGCCTGACCGGCTGTATGGCGCCATCGCGAAAGGCGGCGCGCAGCGTCTCGATCAGTCCGGGAAAGGTCAGCGCGCTGTCGACCTCGGCGGCCGAAATGGTCAGCATGAAAGGCTCCGCGAAAGATATGTCAGCGACGCTTCAGTTTGTCGCCTTCGGCAAAGCCTGGCCCCGAGGCGCGGCAGGCGCGCGGCTTACCGCCTGGCGCAGATTCTCGGCCTCGGCACCGCGCTGGCGCGCCAGCTTGCGATAGCGCCCTTGCTTGATCCAGGTCGCCAGGCTGCCGACGATCATGCCGATGGCAAGGGCAAGGAACAGGAATATGAACAGCGGCAAGGTCAGCGTCAGCGCCGGGTTGCCCGGATTGAACGGGTCGAGCGTGAAGGCGACCGGTTCGCGGTTGGCAACGGCCAGCGCGATCAGGATGATGGCCAGCGGCACGAAGACCACGATGAGGATTAAGCGATTGAACATGTTTTTCCGTAGGCACTGCTGTCGGAGCGGGACGGCGGGCGCCGCGCCTATTTGCCTCCGTTCAGCCTTTCACGCAATTCCTTGCCGGTCTTGAAGAACGGTACCCATTTCTCCTCGACCTCTACGGATTCGCCAGTGCGCGGGTTGCGGCCGGTGCGGGCAGGGCGATTTTTCACCGAAAACGCGCCGAAGCCGCGCAACTCGACCCGGTTGCCCTCGGCAAGCGCGTCGGTGATTTCATCGAAGATGGCGCTGACAATGTTTTCGACGTCGCGCAGGAAAAGATGCGGATTACGCGTGGCGATGATCTGCACAAGTTCGGATTTGATCATGAAAAGGCTCCCCGTAAAAGCAGTGCCGCCGAAATTATCAGAATGATTTTATTTGGTTTTTCACTCGTCCCAAGCGGTTCCTCAAGGGTGCCAGACGGAAACGAGACCGTCAAGAAACAAGCGGTCCGCTCCAATTTCGTGAAGGACGTCGCCGTCATGGCCGGCCAGGCCAAGCGCAGCACCGACGGTCTGCGCCATCGCTTTGGAGAACAGGAAACCGCCGCGTTTTTCCGTGTCCTTCCATTCCACCACCTTGAGCTTGGCATCGACACCCTTGCCTGCAAGCCAGTCGATTGCTTCGGCCTCGCCGCCGACCGCGTCGATCAATCTGTTGGTGACCGCCTGCCGGCCGGTGAAGATCGACCCGTCTGCGAGCGCCAGCACCTCCGGCTTGGTCATGTTGCGGCGCTCGGCGACGATGCCGACGAACCAGTCGTAGCTGTCGAGGATGAGCTTGCGGACCATGGCGCGCTCATCGTCATTGGTCGGCTTGAAGGGAGAAGGCGAGGCCTTCAAGGGCGAGGATTTCACCTCCTCCAGCTTGACGCCGAGCTTGTCCATGAGGCCGCTGACGTCCGGGTACTGAATCAGCACGCCGATCGAGCCGACGATCGAGGATTTGCGTGCGACAATATGGTCGGCCGCGGTGGCGATCATATAGCCCGCCGAAGCCGCGAGCGTGCCGACCTCGGCCACCACCGGCTTTTCGGCGGCAAGCTTGCGCACTGCCTCATAGATCGATTCGCCACCGACGGTGGTGCCGCCGGGTGAATCGATCGACAGGATCACAGCCTTGACGCGCGGCGACTGACGGATTGCCTCCAGCCGCTTGATCAGTTCTTCGTCTTCGGTGATGGTACCTTCGATCTTGACCTTGGCGATGTGGTCGACAGCCGCGCCGGTGAAGTCGTCACCATAGATCCATGCCGAGAAGGCGATCAGTCCGGCTGCTGCGACGATAATCGCCGCAACACGCCAGAATGTCAGCTTGCGGCGCAAGCGGCGGCGGTCGATCAGGTCGTCGGCTCTCAATACCATGGTCAGCCTCGTAGTCGGTGGGAGCAGATGCTTTTAAAGCAACCATTCGCGCCCGGCTACCGTTTCCTGACGGCCTTGCGCCAAAGGCCGTTAGGCATTCGCGGCAAGCCTCAACCTGTCACGTTCCACAGGCTCTAACACTGTGCGCCCATATCTGGTATGAGGTACAGGCTGCGCTGGGGCCATTTTCATTGTACAGGGGCGGCTGTCACATTTTTGCGGTTTTCCTCGGCTTGTGCTTGCTTGAGGGCGCCGGCACCCCACCTATAGGGCGGCTTGGCGGGCAGGGGTTTAGAAGAAGCAGTCATGTTAGCGGGACCAATCGAACCGACCAACACCGAGACGGAGTTGGCTCCCAAGGCCGCAGGCCGGGCGCGGGTCGACGCGTTTGACGTTGCGCAGCGTCATTCGCGCCGGGTCCGTGTCCTCAAGCTGGCCGTGCCGCTGGTCGCTGCCGTGATTGCGGTCGCGTTTCCCGTCTATTCCTATCTCATGGCTCCCGCTGCAATCGAGGTGCAGGCCGACGGCGGCGCCTTTGCCGATGGCAAGCTGGTGATGGCGAACCCCAAGCTCAACGGCTTCACCAAACAGAACCTGCCCTATTCGATGACAGCCCTGCGCGCCATACAGGATGTCAGCAAACAAGGCATCATCGATCTGGAGGGCATCAAGGCCAAGCTGCCGATTGCGACCGACAACACGGCCGCCATCGATGCCACGCACGGCACCTATGATCGCGACGGCAACACGCTCAGCCTGACCAGCGATGTGACCGTGTCGACCACGGATGGTGTGGTGGCAAAATTCAAATCAGTCTATCTCGACATGGGCGAAGGCACTATGAAGACAAGCGAGCCCGTCGATGTCAGCCGCGGCGGGTCGCGGATCAGGGCGGATTCGATGTCGGTCCAGGACAATGGCAAGGTCCTGGTTTTCGAGAACAAGGTGCGCGTCGACATCGATCCCGCCAGTTTGAAGGCGGCAGAGGCAAAGAGCGGAGAGACCAATGCGGTTCAGTAGTTCGGCACGGCGCCTCGCCGCGATTTCGGCGTTGACGCTCGGGTTGCCCTTGGGGCTGACCTTCGGGACGGCGCCGTCGCTGGCGCAATCCAGTGCCACCAGCCAAATGTCCGGCCTCAGGCTGTCGGGCGACAAGCCTATCCAGATCGAAAGCGACAAGCTCGAGGTGCGCCAGGCGGAAAGCGTCGCCGTCTTCACCGGCAACGTCAACGTCGTCCAGGGTCCAACCGTGCTCAAGGCCGGCAAAATGACGGTCTATTACGTCAGGGATGCAGGCGCCGCTAAAGGCGCCCAGCCCGCGGGTGCCGCGGCGATGACCGGATCCGCCAACATCGACCATCTCGAGGTCGACGATAAGGTCTACATCAAATCGGACAATCAGGTTGCCACCGGCGACCGCGGCACCTTCGACATGAAGACCGAAGTGCTGGTGCTTTCGGGCAGCAAGGTCGTGCTCTCGCAAGGCGATAACGTGCTTGTCGGCTGCAAGCTTACCGTGCAGATGAAGAGCGGCCTTGCCCAGGTCGACGCTTGCGGCGGCCGCGTCATGATGTCGATCACGCCGCCGGCGAAGTCTGGAGCAGCGAAACCCTGATGACCGGCATATCGTCGCTGCTGGCGCGTCTTCCAGGGCGCGCCGCCAGCAAACTTGCGGCACCGGCCAGGGTCACCGTCGAAGCGGCAAAGTTCAAGGGAACCTTGATCGCCAAGGGGCTGACCAAAAGCTACAAGGGCCGCAAAGTCGTCAGCGGCGTGACGCTGGGCGTACGCGCCGGCGAGGCGGTTGGGCTGCTCGGCCCCAACGGCGCCGGCAAGACGACCTGTTTCTACATGGTAACCGGCCTGGTGCCGGTCGATGAAGGCACGATCGAAATCGACGGTTTCGACGTCACGTCGATGCCGATGTATCGCCGCGCCCGTCTCGGCATCGGCTATCTGCCGCAGGAAGCGTCGATTTTTCGCGGCCTGAATGTCGAGCAAAACATCCGGGCCGTGCTCGAGGTCGTCGAAAAGAGCCGCAAGGAGCGTGAGCGCCTGCTCGACGAATTGCTCGAGGAGTTTCACATCAGCCATCTGCGCAAGGCTCCGTCGCTGTCGCTCTCCGGCGGTGAGCGGCGACGCCTCGAAATTGCCCGCGCCTTGGCAACCCGCCCCGCCTATATGCTGCTCGACGAACCTTTCGCCGGCATCGATCCGATCGCCGTCGCCGACATCCAGCAACTCGTGCGCCACTTGACGGCACGTGGCATCGGCGTTCTGATCACCGACCACAATGTCCGCGAGACACTTGGCCTGATCGACCGCGCCTACATCATCCATGCCGGCCAGGTGCTGACCCATGGTCGAGCCGACGAAGTGGTCGCAAATGCCGACGTGCGGCGGCTTTATCTCGGCGAGGGATTTACACTCTAAATGCGAAATTCCGGTTCGAACGGGATTTCCGGCGTAGTCCAACAGCTTTTTCTTCAATTTTCTGCCTGAAAACGCGTCGGCAGGCGAGTTTTACCGCTCCTCGCCTTGACAAGCAAAAGCCGGGCCAGTTTCTATGCTGGCCTGGAAAATTCCTTCCAGCAGTGCGGGTGCGTAGACGGGGCGTTTGAAACCGAACCATGGCGTTGGCGGCAAAACTACAGCTACGACAGTCGCAGTCGCTGGTGATGACGCCGCAGCTGATGCAGTCGATCCGCCTGCTGCAGTTCACCCATCTCGAGTTGGAACGCTTCATCGACGACGAGATCGAACGCAATCCCTTGCTGGAACGCGCCGAACCGCAGGAGGACGCCGCCAGCGACCAGGCGCAGAAGGGCGACGCCGCATCGGAACCGGCTGCCGACGGCGACTGGTTCGAGGCGGAAACGGCATGGAGCGCCGAGGCGATCTCGGAAAAGCTCGATACGTCGCTGGAAAACCTGTTTCCTGACGATCCTGGTACGAGCGAGCGGCTCGGGCCCGACCTGACGGCACAATGGAAATCGGCGTCCGGCAATGGTTCCACCTCTTCCTCCGACGGCTTCGACGTCGCGGATATGGCGGCGGCGGCCATCACGCTGCGCGACCATGTCGGCGAGCAGGTGGCGCTCGCCTTTGCCGATCCGGCGGCGCGCCTGATCGCCGGCGAGCTTGCCGACGGCCTCGACGAGGCCGGCTACATGCGTGCCGATATGGCCGAGATCGCCGCCCGCCTCGGCGCGGACGCCACGGCGATGGCAACGGTCCTGGCGGTCTGCCAGACATTCGAGCCCGCCGGCATATTCGCCCGCGACCTCGCCGAATGCCTGTTGCTGCAGCTGGCCGTGCGCGACCGGCTCGATCCGGCGATGAAGGCGCTGATCGCCAATCTCGAACTCCTGGCACGGCGCGATTTCCAGACGCTGAAGCGGATTTGCGGCGTCGACGAAGAGGATCTGCTCGACATGCTGGCCGAGATCCGGGCGCTCGACCCACGGCCGGGAATGGCGTTTTCGCGCGGTGCCAGCGATGCGATCGTGGCCGACATCGAGGTGCGTGCAGCCAATGACGGCAGCTGGACGGTCGAGCTCAATGCCGAGACGCTGCCGCGCGTGCTGGTCGATCACATCTATTTCGCCCAGGTCACGCCACATGCGAAAAACCAGGCGGAAAAGGATTTCCTTGCCGAATGCCTGCAGAACGCCAACTGGCTCACGCGCAGCCTCGACCAGCGGGCGAAGACCATTCTCAAGGTGGCCTCTGAGATCGTGCGCCAGCAGGACGCTTTTCTCGTCCACGGCGTGCGGCACCTGAAGCCGCTCAACCTGCGCACGGTGGCGGACGCCATCGGCATGCACGAATCAACGGTCAGCCGGGTCACGGCAAACAAATACATGCTGACGCCGCGCGGCGTGTTCGAGCTGCGCTATTTCTTCACCGCCTCGATCGCTTCGTCAGGTGGCGGCGATGCGCATTCGTCGGAAGCGGTGCGCGACCGCATAAAGCAGCTGATCGACGAGGAGAAAGCCATCGATGTGCTTTCCGACGATGCCATCGTGGACATGCTGCGGGAAAGCGGCGTCGACATCGCCAGGCGCACGGTGGCCAAATACCGGGAAGGCATGAACATACCCTCTTCGGTGCAGCGGCGGCGCGAAAAACGCGCTTTGGCCAGCGCCGGCCGTTGATCTCCGGCGGAATTTCCACAGCTTTCGCCCTTCATTGACAAGCGGCGACGAAGTGGCTAGAAGCCCGCCCGCATGGGACGGGCTGGCGAGTGGATTTGAGTTCGCCGATGCCCGCACGAGAGATGGTCCGTCACGATGTAGGCCACGGGACGGCCAAGAAGGCGGCTTGTGATCAACCGGAAAGTTCGGATCTAAAATCGGCGCAAGTGACGCCGCAAAAGCTTGTGCGCGCGGACCACGAGTATAAACTCGGGACAGTTTGAAGCCTGAGCAAGGAAGGTCAGTTTTCAGATGACACTGCGCATATCGGGAAAACACATGGATATCGGCGATGCGTTCCGTACGCGCATCAACGACCGTGTCGGGGAAGTGATCGGGAAATATTTCGATCGGGGCTTTTCAGGGCAAATCGTAGTCGTCAAATCGGGGTCGCGCTACACGGCCGATTGCATGATCCGGCTGGACTCCGGTGCTTCGCTGCAGGCGACCGGCGATGCCCAGGATCCAACGCTTGCCTTCGATACCGCGGCGGACCGTCTGGAAACACGCCTCAGGCGCTACAAGCGCCGGCTGAAGTCGCACAATTCAGGCAATAGCAACGGCGAGCTCACCGACGTCGCCTATACGGTGATGGCGCCGCTTGCCGACGACGAGGAGGACATACCGGAGAATTTCGCGCCGGCCATCGTCGCCGAATCGACCATGACGCTGCGGACCATGTCGGTGGCGTCAGCGGTGATCGAACTCGACACCAAGGACAGCCCGGTCCTGGTCTTCCGCAATGCCGGAAACGACCATCTCAACATCGTCTATCGCCGGCCGGACGGGAATATTGGCTGGATCGACCCGTCCACGGCCAAGGTCGCGCAGGGGTAAAAACCAGCCGCACGCGAGCGTGGGGACTGGCGACGGCAGGCGAACAAGGGATTTCAAGCATGGATCTGAGCGATCTCGTCAGCATTCCGGCAATCATGCCGGCGTTGAAGGCGAACTCCAAAAAGCAGCTGCTGCAATTGCTGTCCGAAAGGGCGGCGGCGATTTCCGGCATTCCGGAGCGAGAGGTGTTCGACACCATCCTGCAGCGCGAGCGGCTCGGCTCCACCGGCGTCGGCAACGGCATCGCCATTCCGCACGGCAAGCTGGCCGGGGTGAAGCGGATCGCCGGCGTTTTTGCCCGGCTGGAGACACCGGTGGACTTCGAGGCCCTCGATGATCAGCCGGTCGACCTGGTGTTTCTGCTTTTGGCTCCCGAAGGCGCCGGCGCCGACCACCTCAAGGCGCTGTCGCGCATTGCGCGGGTGCTGCGCGACGCCGACACGGTTGCCAAGATCAGGGGCACGCGCGACGCCGTAGCCATCCACGCGCTGCTGTCGGACACACAGGCCTCGCACGCCGCCTGAGGTTTTGATTAAATCCGTTGAAGGGCCGCCGTGAGCGGCCCTGTCCGTTTCCAACCAGATCGCTGCGCCGTATTTGTCAGTGGATAACGACGTTAGTGGATAGCGACCGGGGTCAGATCGTTTTCCAGCGCGCCAGCCAGTGCCCGGTCGCGAGCGTCCGAAAGCAGGATCGGCTGGCCATTGGCGGCAAACAGGGCCCACAGTTCCAGCCCGGGCGCGATTTCGCCGAGGCCCGGGAAACGGCCGCGCAGATCGTCGCTCGACACTTTCCTGAGATAGGCGACAGAACCTTCGCCGAGATGGGCGAATTCGCCGCTGGTCATGATGATATTTTCGTTAGTTCTGGTCATTTCAAGCCTCCTTGCCGCGAGACGCCGCTCAAGGCCATCCCGCATGAGAGCTATCGGCAAAAATCAGTCTTTCACCGATATATTTATTTTTCGTACCAGCCGTTCGGATTCCGGCCGATCGAGATCGATCGACAGAAGGCCGTTCTTCAATTCCGCCGTAATCACCCGCATGCCGTCGGCCAGCACGAAACAGCGCTGAAACTGGCGCGCGGCGATGCCGCGGTGGAGGAATTCGCGCTCGGTGTCGTCGTTCTGACGGCCGCGCACGACCAACTGGTTCTCCTCCGTTGTGACATCGAGATCGCTTTCCGCGAAACCGGCAACGGCGAGCGTGATACGCAGCCTTTCGGTTTTGCCGTCGGCACCGCTGAGGCGCTCGATGTTGTAGGGAGGATAGCTGTCACCGGACTTTGCCAACCGCTCCAGCGTCTTTTCCATGGAATCGAAACCGAGGAGAAGCGGGCTGGAAAAAGGCGTCATTCGGCTCATGTTACAGTGTCCTCTCAAGAGCGACATAAAGTGGAAAAACCCGGATGGCATTTTTCCCGATGGTCTTGATATGGTCCGCCGCCCGGCAGACTTCAAGCCGTCACACGTCCCGCCCAAAAAGACTTGCCAAAACAAGGAATTGAAATGCCCCAATCCCGCAGGATCATCATCGACACTGACCCCGGCCAGGACGATGCCGTCGCCATATTGCTGGCGCTGGGCAGCGCCGAGCTGGAGATCGTCGGCATCACCGCGGTGGCCGGCAACGTGCCGCTGAAACTTACCGAAAAAAACGCCCGCAAGATCTGCGAGCTGGCCGGCCGGCCGGACGTCAAGGTCTATGCAGGCGCCATCCGGCCGCTGGCGCGCGAACTCGTCACCGCCGAGGAAGTGCATGGCAAGACCGGCCTCAACGGGCCGCAACTGCCCGAACCAAAGATGAAACTGCAGGACGAGTATGCGGTTGATTTCATCGTTGAGACGCTGATGAACGAGGAGAGCGGCACGATCACGCTGTGCGCGCTCGGGCCGCTCACCAACGTTGCGCTGGCGCTGATCCGCGAGCCGAAAATCGCGCCGCGCATCAAGGAAATCGTGCTGATGGGCGGCGGCTTCTTCGAGGGCGGCAACGTCACGCCGACCGCCGAGTTCAACATCTATGTCGATCCGCATGCTGCCGATGTCGTGTTCAAATCCGGCATTCCGATCGTGATGATGCCGCTCGACGTCACCCACAAGGCGCTGACCACCGCCAAGCGTACGAAGGCCTTCCGCAAGCTCGGCACCAGGGTCGGCACGGCCACCGCGAACATGCTGGAATTCTTCGAACGTTTCGACGAGGAGAAATACGGTACCGACGGCGGCCCGCTGCACGATCCTTGCGTGATCGCGTATCTGCTGAAGCCGAAGCTGTTCAAGGGGCGCAACTGCAATGTCAGCGTGGAAACCGCCTCGGAGCTCACCATGGGCATGACGGTGATCGACTGGTGGGGGGTGACCAAGCGGCCGAAGAACGCCATGGTGATGCGCGACATCGACCATGATGCGTTTTTCGCGCTGTTGCTGGAACGGCTGGGGCGGCTTTAGGGCTGCTCAGTAGTTGAGCAGGCGGTAGGTGGTGGTACCGTCCTGGCGTTGTTGTTCTTCGATCGAGACTTCCGATCCAATCATGTGGGGTGTTTCCACCTCACCATCGACAAATATCCGAGCGTTGCCCTCATAGAGGCGGACTTCATATCTATAATAAAGTCCATGTCCGACGGAACCCCTCGGATTTAGAGGCATCGTCGCAACATCTTCGACGGTGCCTCCTACGAGTTGTGTGCCAGTGATCGGACTGTTCTGCCTGGTTACAATCGGCACAGCGATCGCGAGAGCGAGCGCACACAAGATTGTGATGCCAACAACTCTGTCGCGAAACTCTTCCCGAAGCAAAAGAATGCGGGTTCTAAGAGAAAGATTTGCCGGCCCCATACCTTAGAGTTGAGTAGCATAGGGGCTTTGTTCAAGAGCGATTCCCCGAAAAAGCCATGTCACTCGCGTCACCTTTGAAAACAGCTTATCGATCGATCGTCGTTCAATTTGCAAACCGGTAAAAGACGAAGCCATTGTCGCGCGTGACGCGCTCGATGCCTACGCGCGAGCCGATCAGATGCGGGAGGTCGTCGTAAACGAGGACCGTCGAACCGTTCTCAAGGACCAGCAGATATTGGATATTGCGCCCTTTACCCTGTCCACTTTTGATCGTCGCATCGACCGGGTCGACCGATCGGATCGGACTTGCGTCATTCGCCCATTTGTTCAGAGCCGACGGAACCATCGCCGCGAACAAAGCGATGAACAGGATCACGCCAAACGCGTTCCTTTTCAAATCCGCGTAACTCCACGGCATAGACATGAATCCCCAACTGTTGATCCATGTGGTGGCCTGAAGGCCGACTTTCAATCGGCTTTCCTATTCCAGGATGTTGCTGTTGGCGTCGCCGGGCTCGCGGCCGTTACTTCGCCTTGGAAAAGGCCAGCCACAGGCCGCCGCCGACCAGGAAGCTGCCGCTGATCCTCGACAAGAGCTTGAGGCGGCCGGCCGACAGCAGGCGTCCGGCGCGGCCGGCGGCCAGCGCGTAGGTCGAATCCGAGACTGCGGCGAAGATCATCGCGGTGAGACCCATGACGCCGATCTGTAGTGCGTAATTGCCTTCGGGAGCGATGAACTGCGGAAAGAAGGCGCCGAAGAACACTAGCGTCTTTGGATTGCTGATCGCCACCAGCAGGCCCTGCAGGAAGAAGCCGCCACGTGGCCTTTTTGCCGTTCCGTCGGCGTTCAGCTTGCCTTTCGAGCGGAACATCTGCACGCCCATCCAGATCAGGTAGGCGGCGCCGATCAGCCGGACCCACTCGAACCAGTGGCCCATGCCCGCGATCAGCGAAGTCAATCCGATGCCGACGATGGCGATCATGATGGCTAGCCCGGCCTGGGTGCCGGCGACATTGGCGAGCCCTGCGCGCGAGCCATGGCGGATGCTGTTGGCAATGATCAGCGTCACCGTCGGCCCCGGCACCAGGATGATGACGATGCAGGCGACGACATAGGTGGCGTAGAGTTCCAACGACATTTTTTCCCTCCACAGATGCCGCTCGTGCGGCGCGCTGTCGCGATCAATGCATGGCGATGAGTTGCGTGCAAGCCGGCGAGGCGCCGACAATGCGGAGTTGATTTCAGCAGGCGCCGGCCTGCCATGGCAGCGTTGTCTCATAGGCGGCAGCCGCCCTCAGCACGGAGAGGTCACCGCGCGGCCGCCCGATCAATTGCATGCCCATTGGCCTGCCCCTGGCGTCGAAGCCCGCCGGTACGTTGACCGCCGGGCAGCCGCCCAGCGTGGCGAGCGCTGAGACCTGCATCCAGCGGTGATAGCTGTCCATGGCACGCCCGGCCACTTCCCTTGGCCAGTGGGTGACGACATCGAAGGGAAAGACCTGTGCGGCTGGCAGCGCAATCAGGTCGAAACGCTCGAAGAGCGATAGCAGTATTCGGTGCCAGGACGAGCGCCTCACCGTGGCGGCATGGATCTGCGGCGCGGTGAGGCGCAGTGCATGTTCCACCTCCCACACGGCCTCCGGCTTCAGCAGGCTGCGTTTCGAGGGATCGTCGTAATGCGCCTTGAGCGCACAACCGCTGCTCGCCTGCCGAAGCGTTACAAATGCCTGCCACAGCGCTTCGAAGTCGCATTCCGGCATCAGCGGCTCGGCCTCGAAGGATACACCCGCGAACCGGCCGAGTGCTGCCTCGCAAAGCTGTAGAATGCCTGCTTCAACCGGCAGATGACCTTCGAGATCGCCGAGCCAGGCGATACGCCCGCCGGCCGCCGGCGTTTCCACCCCTTGGAGAAACGAGCCTGGCTTATCATGCGACAGCGGCGCGCGAGGATGGTAGCCGGCCTGCACGTCGAGCAGCAGCGCCATGTCCCGCACCTTACGCCCCATCGGCCCTTCGACGCCCATTTGCGCAAGAAACACATCAAGGTCAGGGCCGGCCGGCACCAATCCCTGCGATGGACGGAAGCCATAGACATTGTTGTAGGCAGCGGGATTGCGCAGGGAACCGCCAAAATCGCTGCCATCGGCAACGGGAACCATGTCGAGCGCCAGCGCGACCGCCGCACCGCCGCTCGAGCCGCCGGCGGTCAGCGCCGGGTCAAATGCGTTGAGCGTCTGTCCGAACACGGTGTTGTAGGTGTTGGAGCCGAGCCCGAATTCGGGAACGTTGGTCTTGCCGATGATGATCGCGCCGGCCTTGCGGACGCGCTCGACGAAGAAGTCGTCTTCCTCAGGCACAAAATCGGCGAAGATCGGCGAGCCGAAGGTGGTTCTCAGGCCTTTTGTCAGCGCAAGATCCTTGATCGCGATCGGCAGGCCGAACAGCGATCCGGTATCTCCACCTCGCGCCAGATGAGCGTCAGCGCTGTCGGCCTCGCGCAGGATGTCGGCACGCTCACGCAATGAAACGATAGCGTTGACCAGCGGGTTCACCGCCTCGATCCTGTCGAGGAATGCCGCGACCACTTCGCGCACCGAAAGCTGCCGGCGCCGGATCTTCCCGGCAAGCGCCACGGCAGACAGGCGGCAGATGTCGCCGGCGGGCGGCACCGCATGCTTGGTCGTCGGGCGCATGGCTGTCATCCGGCTTCAGCCTGTAGATTTCTGCAGAGCGGCATCGACGTCCCTGGCCAGCGGGATGGCCGGCTGTGCACCGGCTTTCAGGCAGGCCAGCGAACCGGCTGCGGCAGCGCGGGCAAGCGCCTGGTCGAGCGGCAGGCCGGCTGCCAGCCCGGCTGCAAAATAGCCGCAGAACGTGTCGCCGGCGCCGACCGTATCGAGCGGACTGATCTTCAGCGCCGGAACCATCAGGAGATCGTCCGGCGTTGCCGCCAGAACGCCGTCCGCGCCAAGCGTGACGACGATGGTGCGGCCGGTTCTCGCGGCATAGTCGCGCATCCGTGCCGGGCGGTCGCGGCCATTCAACGACAGCGCCTCGCCATAGAGGTCGAACTCGGTTTCGTTGGCGACGACATAGTCGGCCTTGCCGAGGAAGCCGGCCGCGTCGCCATGGAAAGGGGCGGTGTTGAGCACGGTGATCGCGGCGGCTGTCCTTGCCGCGTCGAGTGCTGCCTCGACGGTCTGCAGCGGGATCTCCAGTTGCAGCAGCACGACGTCGTCGTTTTTTACGAAAGCCTTGGAAAGGTCACCCGGCACGACCGAATCATTGGCGCCCGGCACAACGGCGATCACGTTCTCGCCGTCGGCGCCGACCATGATCAACGCGGTACCGGTCGAGGCAAAGGTCTCGCCGACGCCGGACAGGTCGATCTTGCCGTCGCGCAGCAGCGCCAGAGCGTCGCTGGCGAAGCTGTCCTTGCCGACCGCGCCGACCATGCGCACCTTGGCGCCGGCGCGGGCGGCGGCCAGCGCCTGGTTGGCGCCCTTGCCGCCGGGGGCAGTAGCGAAACCGGAGCCGCGCACGGTCTCGCCGGGACCGGGCAAGCGGTCGACACTGGCGATGAGATCGAGATTGATGGAGCCGATGACGACGATCAAGAAGTGCCTCCCGCTAGCGCATACCACTCTAATTGCGCGGGAAGCTACTCCGTAAGATCGCTGCTTGTCACCCTAGCGGTCCTTGCATCGCTCCAATCGTTCCATTCGTTGGCTATTCAAGAAGAGACCTGTCCCGCCTCCCAGCCGAGGATGGCGCGTTTGCGGGTCAGACCCCAATGGTAGCCGGTGAGTGCGCCGGACTTGCCGAGAGCCCGGTGGCACGGCACGACGAAGGACATCGGATTGGCACCGACCGCGGCACCGACAGCCCGGCTGGCACTCGGTGCGCCGATGCGCGCCGCGATCGAGGAATAGGTGCAGGCCTGGCCCATCGGAATGCGCAGCAAGGCCTCCCAGACACGGACCTGGAAGTCTGTGCCGATCATGACAACGCGCAGCGGCTGGTCGGCGCGCCACAGCGACGGATCGAAGATGCGCGCGGCATAGGGTGCCGTCGCCGCCATGTCCTCGACATAGGTCGCATTCGGCCAGCGGCTGGACATGTCGGCAAAGGCCGCACGCTCGCCGCCGGGGTCGTTGAAGGCGAGGCCGGCGAGGCCGCGGTCAGTCACCATGATCAGCGCGATGCCGAAAGGCGAGATATGATAGCCGTAGCGGATGGTGAGCCCTGCGCCGCGGGTCTTGTAATCCCCCGGCGACATCGCTTCGTGGGTGACGAACAGATCATGCAGCCGGCCTGGGCCGGACATGCCGAGTTCGAACGAGGTTTCAAGCAGCGGCATGCCGGCATCGAGCAGCTTGCGCGCATGATCGAGGGTGACGGCCTGCAGAAAAGCCTTGGGCGACAGGCCGGCCCAGCGGGTGAACAGCTTCTGCAGCCCGGTCGGCGTCTCGCCGACCTCCTCGGCCAGCACTTCCAACGAAGGCTGGTCGCGATAGTCGAGGCTGATCTTTTCGATGGCACGACGGACGATTTCGTAGTCTCCACCTTCAGGCGTGATGTCTTTCTGAAGGATTGCTGTCGTTTTGAGAGGCATTTGGGCGTTCATGGCAGTATCTCCTTGAGTGCGAATATCGTCCTTCGCGGCGCCGATCACCACCCGAAACTTGCTTTCCCGCGGCATGTACCCAGATAGAGCTGGGCTTTGAATGGGGAGGACGGTCGTGGCTGGTGAAAAAGTAAACCTGACCGGGGCAAAGGAGACTTTGCTTTTGACACTTTACGGCAAGGCGCTGGAGAGCCGGCTGCCCAATTCGCTGCTCAGGGACTACTTTGCCGACGAGGCGGTGCGCAACATCGACTATGATTTCTCACGGCTCAAGGTCGACAACAATCTCGGCGTCGGTCTAGCAATCAGGGCAAAGACGCTGGACGTCTGCGTTCAGGACTTTCTCGCCCGAAATCCTGACGCCATCGTACTGCATCTCGGGTGTGGGCTCGATACGCGCGTATTCCGTATCGATCCGCCAGCCGGCGTGGACTGGTTCGACGTCGACTATCCCGAAGTCATCGACCTCAGGCGCAAGCTCTATCCCGTGCGGGATCACTACCACCTGATCGCTTCGTCGGTCACCGAACCGGGATGGCTGAACGAAGTACCTCGGGATCGCCCGGCCATAGTCGTGGCGGAAGGCCTGACTCCCTACCTGGGCGCCGAAGAGGGGCAGCAACTGTTTTCTCGTTTGGTGGGACATCTTTCGAGCGGCGAACTGGTTTTCGATGCCTATAGTCGCCTGGGCCTGAAGATCATTCGCCTCAATTCCTCCTTCCGCGCCACCGGTGCCGAGGTCCATTGGAGCATCGAGAACCCGCATGAGTTGGAGCGAGCCGTTCCGAAGCTGCGGTTCGTCGAGGACATCCCTGCCTATAAGCCGGAACATGCCGCTCGCATGCGCTGGTTCGCGAAACTGTTTGTTCGCCTTTGGAAATACATTCCAGCATTGCGCAAGATCGGCAGGCTGTTGCGCTATCGGTTCTGAAACGCTGGCTCAGCGCGCCTTAGCGGCTGCCAGAGCGCGCGAAAATGCGGTGGCAAAACTCTCGCGGTCGGCGGGGTTGAGAAAGCCGCCGATCGAGACGGTTTTTCCTTGCGCCTCGACCGCCATTCTGGTGATGCCGATCTCGGCGTGGCGGGCGATCGAAAAGCGCGCCCAGAACGGATTGAAGCGGTGTGCTTCCGATTTGCCTGACGGGGCAGTCTTGCGGATGTCGAGGCTGGTGCGCGACACCGATACCTCCTCGCGAGCCCGGGCGGCACGATAATTGGCGCGGAAGGCGATGTAGACGGCGATCACGTCGAGGCCGAAGAAGCCGAACACCGGCCAGGCGCCGCGCGACAGAAAAAAAGCTCCGGTCACCAGCCAGCCGAACAGCAGGGCGCCCATCAGTATGGCAAAGCCGGTCTTGCCCAGCGACCGGTGCGGTGTCAGCAGCGCCTGGAAAAATGGCTCGTCGGCCTGAAATGAGGCGTTTGTGTCGCTCATTGGGGAATATTATAGGAAGGCAATGACAAGCCCCAAGCCCAAAAACTCTTCTGCGCTAAAAAAAGACCTGTTGCCCGGCCGCCGCGACGGCTCGAACGCCAAGCGGCGTCCGCGGCCCGCAAGATCGCGGGCGCTTTACAGCGCGGCCGAGGTGCATGAGATTTTCCGGCGCTTTTCCGTTCAGCGGCCGGAACCGAGGGGCGAGCTCGAACATATCAACGCCTTCACGCTGTTGGTGGCGGTGGTGCTTTCGGCTCAGGCGACGGACGCCGGCGTCAACAAGGCGACGCGGGCGCTGTTCAAAATTGCCGACACGCCGCAAAAGATGCTGGCGCTGGGCGAGGCCAAGCTCGGCGACCATATCCGCACCATCGGGCTATGGCGCAACAAGGCCAAGAACGTCATCGCGCTGTCGGAGGCGCTGATCCGCGACCATGGCGGCGAGGTGCCTGAGGATCGCGATCAACTGGTCGAGCTGCCGGGTGTCGGCCGCAAGACCGCCAACGTCGTGCTCAATGTGGCATTCGGCCAGCATACGATGGCGGTCGACACGCACATCTTCCGCATCGGTAACAGGCTCGGCCTGGCGCCGGGCAAGACGCCGGAACAGGTCGAGCAAGGTTTCCTGAAGATCATTCCGGATGAATATATGCGGCACGCGCATCATTGGATGATCCTGCACGGCCGCTATGTCTGCAAGGCGCGCAAGCCGGATTGCCCGGCCTGCGTCATCGCCGATATCTGCAAGGCCAAGGAAAAGACGACCAGCGTGCCTGCACCGCTGGTGGAGATCGCGCCGCTCGGGCCAGGAGAAGCGGCTACTGAGTCAGTGCCCGGCAAGCGACTGTGAAGTTCCTCGCATGTGGCGCCGTCCACGTTCAGGAACTCTCTTCGACAAACACCTCCTCGCGCTTCTTCTTGACCGCGGGGAGAAACACGATGACGAGCACGGCAAGCGCGATGAGGAGCAGGCTGGCGCTGATCGGCCGCGTCACGAAGGTGCTCGGATCGCCGCGCGAGAGGATCATGGCGCGGCGCAGGTTTTCCTCGAGCAGCGGGCCGAGCACGAAGCCGAGCAGCAGCGGCGCAGGTTCGCAGCGCAGCTTGGTCAGGAGGTAGCCAAGCAAGCCGAAGAAGGCGACGGCATAGAGGTCGTAGACGTTGGTGTTGACGCTGTAAACGCCGATCGAGCAGAACGCCATGATGATCGGGAAGAGCACGTAGTAGGGGATGGTAAGAAGTTTCACCCAAAGCCCGATCAGCGGCAGGTTCAAGATGATCAGCATCAGATTGCCGATCCACATCGAGGTGATGATACCCCAAAACAGCGCAGGCTGTTCGATGGCGACATTGGGGCCGGGCACGATGCCCTGGATGATCATAGCGCCGATCATCAGCGCCATTACCGGGTTGGCCGGAATGCCGAGCGTCAGCATCGGGATGAAGGAGGTTTGGGCGCCGGCATTGTTGGCCGATTCCGGTCCGGCGACGCCTTCGATGGCGCCCTTGCCGAATTCCCCGGGATTTTTCGAGACACGTTTTTCGACGGTGTAGGAGGCAAAGGCGGCAAGGATCGCGCCGCCTCCCGGCAGGATGCCGAGCGCCGAACCGATGATCGTTCCGCGCACGATGGGAGCCGCCATGCGCCGAAAATCTTCGCGGGTCGGCATAAGGCCGGAGATCTTTCGGATCAGCACGGAACGCTCATGCTCGTTTTCGAGGTTGCGCAGTATCTCGGCGACGCCGAAGACACCGACCGCCACTGCGACGAAATTCAGCCCGTCGGCATATTCGCGGATGCCGAGCGTGAAACGGGGTGTACCGGTGTAGATATCGGTGCCGACAAGGCCGAGCAGCAGGCCGAGCACGACCATGGCCAGCGCCTTGACGATCGAGCCGTGGGCGAGCGCGACGGACGAGACCAGACCGACAATCATCAGCGAAAAATACTCGGCAGCACCGAATTTCAACGCTATCGCCGTCAGCGGCGGGGCAAAGATGGCGACGAGGAAGGTCGACACCGTGCCGGCAAAGAACGAGCCTATCGCCGCGGTCGCCAGTGCCGCCCCGGCGCGGCCTTTCCTGGCCATCTGGTAGCCGTCGATGGCGGTGACGGCCGACGAGGATTCGCCGGGCATGTTGATGAGAATAGCGGTAGTCGAGCCGCCATACTGCGCGCCGTAATAGATGCCGGCGAGCATGATCAGGGAGGAAACCGGATCGCCGATCTGGAAGGTGATCGGCAACAGCATGGCAATGGTTGCGGTGGCGCCGATACCGGGCAGGACACCAATCAGCGTGCCGAGAAGGACACCGATCAGGCAGAAACCGAGGTTTGCCAAAGATGTGGCCGTCGAAAAGCCGAGTGCGAGATTGTTGAGGAGTTCCATTTCATCTCCTCACAACGACAGTGGCAACCACGGGCCGAAACGCCGGAACGGCAGGCCGAGTGCGTAGCTGAAGATGGCGAACGCGAACAGCGTCAGGCCGGCCGACAGCACGAGCGCGGTCAGCGGCTTCATGCGGCCGCTGGCAAACGATGCGATCAGCGCCGCCAGGAAGATCGATGGGATGAAGCCGAGGCCGCGCACCGTCAGGCCGAAGAAGATCGGAGCAGGCAGGATGAACAGCATGCCGCGCCACGCAATGTAACCGATCGGCTCGCTCTCGAAGCGCACTGCCTCGACTAGGATGACGGCGCCGAGCAGAATGAGCACGATCGCCAGAACCAGGGGGAAATAGCCCGGCCCCATGCGAAAGGCGGTGCCGATTTCGAGGCCCAGCGACTGCAGCGCGAAAAAGACGCCAATAAAGATCAACAGCGCGGCGCATATGCCGTTGGCTCTGTCGATTGCGAAAGGTTTCATGACGTCCTCCCGGCCCGCCTCACGGGCGTGCCGATGCCGGTGTAAAAACGGGGCGCCGGCGGCGCCCCGTTAAAAACCTTTAGTCGGCGTACTGGCCGGCCGCTTCGATGATCGGCTTCCAGCGCGCAATCTCACTTTCCAGCTTGGCCTTGAGCGCGGCCGGCGTGGCATCGGCCTCGGGCGACGGCTTGGTGCCGAGTTCGGCAAATCGGGCGACGACGTTCTGGTCCTTCAGCGCCACCTGCAGAGATTTCGACAGGCGTTCGGTGATCTCGGCCGGCGTGCCCTTGGGTGCATAGATGCCGTGCCAGATGCCGACCTGCACCTGGGGAAGACCGGCCTCTATCGTCGTCGGCACGTCCGGCAGCACGTCTAGCCGTTGCGGCGAGGTTACGGCATAAGCCTTGATCGTGCCGCCCTGGATCTGCTTGGTGGTATTGGTCGTCTGGTCGCACATGATGTCGACCTGGCCGCCGAGAAGATCGGTCATGGCCGGGCCGGTGCCCTTATATGGTACGGTGACCAGCGGCGTGCCGATGGCGCTCATAAACAGCATGCCGCACAGATGCGAGGCGGCACCGATCCCGGCATTGGCAACGGTGATGCTGTCCTTGTTAGCCTTGGCGTAGTCGACCAGCCCCTTCAGATCGGTCGGCTCGAGGTCCTTGCGGCCGACGATGGTCATCGGCACCTCGGTGACGAGGCCGACATATTCGAATGCGTTCAGCGTGTCGTAGGCGAGCTTTCTGTAGAGCGTAGCACTTGTCGCCATGCCGATGTGATGGAGGAGCAGCGTGTAGCCGTCAGGCTCGGCATTTGCGACGCGGCCCGCGCCCAGTGTGCCGCCGGCGCCGCCGACATTCTCGACGATGACCTGCTGGCCGAGGTCCTTCGACATGGCTTCCGCGACAAGACGCGTGACGGTGTCAGTCGGGCCGCCGGCCGAAAACGGCACGACAATGCTGATCGTGCGTTCGGGGTAGGTCTGCGCGCCAGCGGCCGGTGGGTAAAGCATGGCGGCCGCAACGGCAGCCAGCGCGGCGACGAATTTTCTCATCGTGATTCCTCCCAGGATACGAATTACCAACCGCTGCGCGGAGTTCCTCTCAAAACCGAATGTAGATGGAGCAATAACTAGCGCAACCCGACAAATGACAATCAGCCTCGAACGGCAAACTGCACGTTTGTCCGCGCAAATGAGTGGAAAGGTTGGGCCGCGCGATGCCCTTCCTCCGACCTATCTTAATAACCGTAGCCGCGCGCCATCGCC
This sequence comes from Mesorhizobium sp. M1182, assembly GCF_040318335.1. NCBI lineage: Bacteria > Pseudomonadati > Pseudomonadota > Alphaproteobacteria > Hyphomicrobiales > Phyllobacteriaceae > Mesorhizobium > Mesorhizobium sp. M1182. The sequence goes on along the minus strand of NZ_JAMYMD010000002.1, from coordinate 361,273 downwards.
GCCGCGAACACCGGGATCAAGAGGAAGATGAAGGCCTCGGTGCGGACATAGCTGCGAACGGACGCTAGCTCCGCCGCAGGCACCTGGAAGCCGGGACTGGCGCTCGCCTGCCTGTTCCAGGACAGGAATCGGACGGTCGGGATAATCGACAACAGGCCGACAATTGCGAAGGCGGCCATCTTTGCCCAGAACATCCAGTTGTAGACGTAGAATTCCCAGCCCTTGAGACCATAGATGACGCGGCCGATGCCGGCGACGATGATCAGCATGGCGATGATGCCGTAGTGGCGATCGATGCCGACAAGCCGCTTCAGCGTCGCGGCGGACAAGTCGCTGCGGATCAGGACGAACTCGGCGCCGATGATGCCTGCCAGCGAAAACACCAGCAGATGATGGAAGATGGCAAGCACAAGGTCGGTCGTGTCCATGCTGTTTTCCCTCTGTCGGACGGCAGCGCCGGAACCCAACGCGCCTGAACCAGTACTGGAGAAAAACTAACACCGCCTGGCAGGATTCACATCAGCCTGGAAGATGATCTACACAGCCTTGGCTCTTGTTTTTCGCAACGGATTTGGATTTCCCGTCTCGGGCGTGTCGCTGTCCCCACTTTTGGAAGACCTGCACGGGCAACAACCGAGACATGACCATGGCCAGTCCGCATACAATTGTCGCCCCAGTAATTGAGACCTCGCGCACGGTCCTGCGGCCGCACCGGCTTGACGATTTCGACGCCTATGTCGCGATGTGGGCCGATCCCGCCGTCACCCGCTTTATCGGCGGCAAGCCGCGCACGCGGGAGGAAAGCTGGATGCGCTTCCTGCGCCACGCCGGCCTGTGGTCGCTTCTGGGCTACGGCTTCTGGGCGATCGAGGAAAAAGCGACTGGCCGCTTCATCGGCGAGGCCGGCTTTCACGATCTGAAACGCGACATGACGCCGTCGATCGAGGGCATTCCGGAGGCCGGCTGGGCTCTGGTTTTGGGCGCGCATGGCCACGGGTTGGCCAGCGAAGTCGTCGCACGGGTGCTTGCCTGGGGCGACGAGACGTTCGGCGCCGCGAAGACCGTCTGCATCATCGATCCGGAAAACACCGGATCGCTGAACGTCGCGGCAAAATGTGGTTATGGCGAAGTGCTGCGAACCGTCTACCAAGGCAAGCCGACCATCCTGCTGGAGCGGCAACCCTGACGGATGTTGTTTGGCACTGCCTGCCACGTCGTCTTCGGGCGTCCGGTTCGCCAGCCTGAAAATCGTGCAGGCCGATTGTGCCGCATGCGGCGTGTTCTGTCTTTGACAGGAAGACGCAAACTCTGCATGAATTTTATCGAGCGGGTCTGAAGTCAGGCCACGTTTCTGGCAGGCACCGGAGGAGGTGTCGCGATTTGGAGGAATCCCATGCTGAACAGACGCCGATTCTTGATGAGCACCGCGGCAGCAGGTGCTGCCGGACTCGCGGCATCGCATTTTATTCCCGCCTTCGCGCAGGACGCGCCGCAGCTGCAGATTTTCGTGCCAGCGGCGCCGGGCGGCGGCTGGGACCAGACGGCGCGCGCCATGGACCAGGTGCTGCGCAGCGAAAAACTGATCTCCGGCTCGCAGATCACCAATGTCGGCGGCGCCGGCGGTACTGTCGGCCTGCCGCAATTCGTCAACCAGTGGAAGGGCAAGGGCAATGCGCTGATGGTGGCTGGCATGGTCATGGTCGGCGCGATCATCGCCAACAAGGCGGCTAACAACCTTACCGAAGTCACGCCAATCGCCCGCCTTACTGGCGAGTTCGAGGCGCTTGTGGTGCCGGCCGCCTCGCCATTCAAGACTGCGGCCGACTTTGTTGCCGCCCTCAAAGCCGACCCGACGCAGGTTCCGGTCGCCGGCGGTTCGGCTGGCGGCTCGGACCACATCTTGTTCGGCCTCATCGCCAAGACCGTCGGTGTTCCGGCCACCAATCTCTCCTATGTGCCGTTTGCCGGCGGCGGCGAGGCGCTGTCGGCGCTGCTCGGCAACCAGGTCGCGGCCGGCATCTCCGGCTATGGCGAGTTCGCCGAACAGGTCAAGGCGGGTGCGCTGCGGCTGCTGGCCATCTCCGCGGATAAACGCCAGGAGGGAATTGATGCGCCGACGATGAAGGAAGCCGGCATCGATGTCGAGCTGTTCAACTGGCGCGGCGTCTTCGCACCGCCCGGCGTCTCGGACGCCGACAAGGCAGCAATGATCAAGCTGATCGAGACCATGGCCAAGAGCGACGCCTGGGCCACCGAATGCAAGAACCGTAACTGGACGCAGATCCTGCTCACCGGTGACGATTATGCGAAATTCGTCGCCGAAGACACGGCCCGCATCGGGACGATCCTCAAGGACCTCGGCCTGGCGTGATGCTCTCGGCAAGGGGCGGCCTGCGCCCAACCCTTGCCGATTTTCGCCAGCCGCATGGACATACGCGGCGCCGGAGGTGAAACTAGGCCGAGATCGGCCGAGTGAGACCGGTCCAGGGAGAACCGGCCCTCGGGGCTGGCATTGGGAGGACGATGATGAGCACCAGCGACCAGCAGGCGCCGCCGCGCCTTGCAGTGCCCGAACTGCTGATCGGCGTTGGGCTCCTCGCCTGTGCGGGTGCGGTTGCCTGGCAGACGCTGGCAATCCCGGTCTCGCCGCTCTATTCCAAGGTCGGTCCGACCGTCTTTCCCTACATCACCATGACCGGGATGATGATCCTGTCGCTGCTGCTCATCATTGCCGCCTTGCGGGGCGGATGGGAGCCGGAGGACGAAAAGGAGACGCCGACCGACTGGAAGGCGATGGGCATCGTCGCCCTCGGACTGATCGCCAATCTGGTGCTGATCCAGCCGCTCGGCTTTACCGCGGCATCTGTCATCATGTTCGTTCTCATCTGCCACGGTTTCGGCAGCCGGCGTCCGCTGCGTGACGTGCTGCTCGGGCTGATCCTGGCGCTGGCCGCCTATTTCGGCTTTGCCAGGGCGCTTGGCGTCAATATCGGTGCCGGCTTCATCGAAAACCAGCTGAATGCGACCGTCGATTCGATCGTTGCCATGCTGAGGGGCTGACGCCATGGAAACGCTTGGCCATCTCGCGCACGGATTTTCGGTCGCCTTCTCGCCGATCAATCTCATATGGTGCCTGGTCGGCACCACGCTGGGGACTGCCATCGGCGTGCTGCCCGGCCTCGGGCCGGCACTGACCATCGCGCTGCTGTTGCCGATCACCTATCAGGTGGCGCCGGAGGCATCCTTCATCCTGTTTGCCGGCATCTACTACGGCGCCATGTATGGCGGCTCGACGACATCGATCCTGCTCAACACGCCTGGCGAAAGCGCCACCATCGTCACCGCGCTGGAAGGCAACCGGATGGCCCGCTCCGGCCGTGGCGGTGCGGCCCTGGCGACCTCGGCGATCGGCTCCTTCGTCGCCGGCACGCTGGGCACGATCGGCGTTGCCTTCCTGGCGCCGATCGTCGTCAAATTCGCGCTGGCCTTCGGCCCGGCCGAATATTTCTCGCTGATGGTGCTGGCCTTCATCACGGTTTCGGCGGTGCTCGGCTCGTCTTCGGTGCGCGGCCTGACCAGTCTGTTCGTCGGCTTCGTCGTCGGCATGATTGGCGTCGACCTGCAGACGGGGCAGCCGCGCTTCACCTTCGGCATGAGCGAATTGTTGGACGGCGTCGACGTCATCGTCGTCGCCGTTGGCCTGTTCGCCGTTGGCGAGACGCTTTACATGGCCTCGCGCCGCTATGCCGGCAAGGACGATATCGTGCCGTTGAAGGGCTCGCTCTACATGACCGCGGCCGAATGGGCGCGCTCGTGGAAGCCATGGCTGCGCGGTGCCCTGATCGGCTTCCCGATCGGTGCCATGCCGGCCGGCGGCGCCGAAATCCCGACCTTCCTCTCCTATGCGATCGAGAAGAAACTCTCCAGACACAAGGAGGAGTTCGGCACCGTCGGCGCCATCGAGGGCGTTGCCGGGCCGGAGGCCGCCAACAATGCATCCGCGGCCGGCGTGCTGGTGCCGATGCTGACGCTCGGCCTGCCGACCTCGGCGACGGCCGCGATCATGCTGTCGGCGTTCCAGAGCTACGGTATCAATCCGGGGCCGCTGCTGCTGACGACGCAGGCCGACCTGGTGTGGGGGCTGATCGCCAGCCTGTTCATCGCCAATGTCATCCTCGTCGTCCTCAACCTGCCGCTGATCGGGCTCTGGGTGCGATTGCTGAAGATCCCGGCGCCGCAGCTCTATGCCGGCATCCTCGTGTTCGCCACGGTCGGCACCTACGGTATCTCGCAATCGCCGATCGACCTCGTCATCCTCTATCTGCTCGGTGCCGCCGGCTTCCTGATGCGGCGTTTCGATTTCCCGACCGCGCCGGTCATCATCGGCATGATTCTCGGGCCGCTTGCGGAAACGCAGTTCCGCCGCGCGATGACCATCTCGAACGGCGATTGGACGGTGTTCTACAAGCATCCGCTGTCGCTGACGCTGCTGACGCTGGCCTTCATCGGCCTGGTTGGACCGCATATCTGGGCCTACATCGAGCACAGGCGCATGCGTGGACCGGAGCACGTGCCGGGCGATGCCTGAGCTGTTCGTGACGTCATGACAGACCTGCTTTCCGGCATCCGCGTCCTTGACCTGACCAATGTGCTGGCCGGCCCCTATTGCGCCTACCAGCTGGCGTTGCTCGGGGCCGACGTCATCAAGGTCGAGACGCCGCAAGGTGGTGATCTGGCGCGCCAGCTCGGCGCCTCGCCGGAGCTCAACCGGGCGGGCATGGGCGCTTCGTTCCTGGCGCAGAATGCCGGCAAACGCTCGGTGGCGCTCGATCTCAAGCAGGAGGCCGACCGCGAACGCTTCCTCGATCTGGTCGCTTCGGCCGACGCGCTGGTCGAGAATTTCCGCCCCGGCGTAATGGACCGGCTGGGGCTTGGCCATGCCAGGCTGAAGGAGGTCCGGCCAAGCCTTGTCTACTGTGCGATATCGGGCTTCGGCCAGACCGGGCCGATGCGCGACAATCCAGCCTACGACCAGATTATCCAGGGTCTTTCCGGCATCATGAGCATCACCGGTACACCGGAAACGGCGCCGCTGCGTGTCGGCTATCCCGTCGCCGATACGCTTGGCGGGCTGGTCGGAGCCTTCGCCATTACCGCCGCACTGGTCAAGCAGAAGACGACTGGCGAGGGCGCGTTCCTCGACGTGTCGATGCTCGAATGCACGCTTTCTGCGCTCGGCTGGCCGGTGTCGAACTATCTGACGGCGGACGTCGAGCCGCAGCCGATGGGCAATGAAAACATGACGGCCGCACCGTCTGGCGCGTTTCGCACCGGCGACGGCTTGCTCAACATCGCCGCCAACAAGCAAGAGCAGTTCGTCACACTGTGCCGGTTGATCGGTCGGCCGGAGTTGGCGTCGGATGTCCGCTTTGCCGAGCGCGAAACGCGCAAGCAGAACCGCATTGCATTGAAAGCGCTGATCGAGGATGCCTTGGCGAGCGGCTCGGCCGCCGCCTGGGAGGAGACGTTCAATCGCGCCGGCGTGCCGGCAGGCCGGGTGCTGACAATCCCGCAGGTACTGCAAGAGAGACAAGTGATCGAGCGCGGCATGACGGTACGCTTCCAGGCCGTGTCCGGGATGGCTAGGCCGCTGACCGTGGTGCGCGGCGGCTTCATGGTCGATGGCGAGGCACCTTTGCCGAGCAGGCCGCCGCCGGGGCTGGGCGAGCATATGGACGAAGTTTTTGCCAACCTGCCGCCACGCGCCAAGAAAAGAGCGAAGGCATGAGCGGCACGGAAAAGAAGCCATGAGCGACACGGAAAACAAGGCTGGCCGCGCGCGCGGCGAGGAATGGTGGCAGACCGGCATCATCGAGATGCGCCCCGGCGTCATCCGGCTGCGCGGCTATGAAATCCAGGATCTGATCGGTCGCGTCAGCTTTCCGGCAATGATCTGGCTCATGCTGCGCGGCGAACTGCCGAGCGAGGAGCAGGCGGCGCTGCTCGGCATCGCGCTGGGTGCTGCCGTCGACCATGGGCCGCAGGCGCCGTCGATCGCCATCGCCCGCATGGCGATCACGTGCGGCGTCGGCATCAACAGCGCCATGGCATCTGCCATCAACGTGCTTGGCGATGTGCATGGCGGCGCCGGCGAACAGGCGCTTTCCTTCTACGGCGACATCGCCGCTGAAGTGGACGCCGGCGTGCCCCTCACGGGCGCCGTGTCGCTGCGGGTTGATCATTTCCTTGCTGGGGAGGACGGTTATGTGCCCGGGCTCGGCCATCGCTTCCACCCGGTCGACCCGCGGGCGCCCCGCCTCATCGAGCTGACCCGTGACTTTGCCGCGCGCGGCGTCGTCAGCGGGCGCTTCGCCGATATCGCCGAGATGGTCGAGGCCGAGGTTTCGCGGCGCAAGGGCAAAAAAATCCCGCTCAATATCGACGGCGCCACGGCCGTCATCTACGGCGAGCTCGGCTTCCCGCCGCCGCTGACGCGGGGCCTTTTCGTGCTGTCGCGCTCCGTCGGCATCCTCGCACATGCATGGGAACAGTCGCAGGAGAGCGAACGCAACAAAGGGCCACTGCCGCGCGAATGGCTGTGGGCCTATACCGGCACGCCGGCGCGGCCTCTGCCCGAGGAAGACGATGGCAGTCAGTGAGGCATCGGTTCAAGAGACGGGGGCGGCGGGCGCTGGAAACCAATTCCATCCCGACACAGTTGGGGCATGCCTCCATCTTCTATTGAGCGGGATCTTTTCCGAACGCCGGACTCTGCTTTTTGGGATTATGCTCCAGTTCGGCAATCCTGATGTTCCTCACCAGCGTCGAAAGATCCGGCTCGTCGATCAGCAACGCCGCGTCGGTCGGCGTCAGCCATGCCCGCTGCCGTCTCTTGGCTTCTTGCCACTTGGCAAGTTCCTCGGTTACCTCAAGCAAATAGACGACGACATCGACGCGAACGAAGCGGTTCGCCAGCCGCTTCCAGTAGTGGTAGGTGCCGGCAGGCTGTTTCAGTGTCTTGCCGAGAACACCGGCTTCTTCCTGTGCTTCGATGGTGGCTGCCTTGCGGCCGCTCTTGCCCTTCATCGGCCAGCCCTTCGGTACGATGAAGCGCCTCGTCGTTCGCGATGTGACCAGCATCACCTCGACATCGCCATGCTCGTTCAGCCGAAAGGGAATCGCCGCGACCTGGCGAACCCCGTCGCCCTTCCTTGCCTTGCGTACAACCTTCTTCTTGCTGGCTGCCATTCGATAATCCAGTCGAATCGGTGCCCAGACGGCAAGGGCAGCGTTGCAAACTCGCCCGCTTTCAATGGGGCGCAGGCGGAGCGGTTTCCCCAGTATATAAGTCGGCTAAATAAATGAAAGGGACCGGTCGTCAGCGGCAGGTGCTGACAAAGCCGCTCCCTGACGGCAGCAACTGGCAAGTTGGCCTCATCTGCGGCACCTCCTGCCGTTGCGGTATTGGGATTTGGCGATCCAGGGCACGGTACTGCTGTTGCTGCTGCTGGTATTGCTGCCGCCGCAGCCTGTTCTCCAACATCTGCAACTGGTCTTGCTGGATCAACACGTTGCGATCGGCGGGACTGCCGACCTGTGCCGATGCAGCAGGATTTACGCCCGACAGCATCGACGCAGTCAGCATTGCCGACCCTAAAAACGTCAATAGACGAAGCCGTGGCATTCGTTCATTCCCGCACAAAACCAATCTTCTTTTAATATAGGGCTTTTGTCCGGCGACGCCATGGCCGCCGCTGATTTGAAGCAGATTGGAAGAGGCATTTCGGCTTCGGATGCTCGTCGCGTCAATCGACTTCGCGCAGCCGGTATCCGACGCCGGTCTCGGTCGTGATATAGCGGGGCTGGTCGGGCGTCTTTTCAATCTTTAGCCTGAGTTGCCGGACATAGACTCTGAGATATTGAACGTCGGTGGAATCGCCCCAGACCTGCTTCAGCAGGAACTGGTGGGTGAGAACCTTGCCGGCGTGCTGCACCAAGGTGCGAAGAATGTCGTATTCCTTCGGCGAGAGCTTTATCTCCTTGTCCTCGATCTTGACGACGCGCTTCACCAGATCGACGGAGAGGTCGCCGGTCTGGAACACCGGTCTCTCACCCTGCTGCTGGAACTTGTGGCGAAGCGCGACGCGGATGCGTGCGACAAGCTCGTTCATACCGAATGGCTTGGTGACATAATCGTCGGCGCCGAGTTCGAGGGCCGAGACGATGCCGGCCTCGTCGGTGCGGCTGGAAAGAATAACCACGGGAATGTCCAGGCCATCATCCCGCCATTTGCGGAGCAGCTCATGCCCGCTCATGCCGGGCAGGCCGAGATCGAGCAGCACAAGGTCCGGCTTTTCCGTCGCGATGAGTTCAATCGCCGCCCTGGCGTTCGGCGCCTCGCTGATCGCATAGCCTTGGCTGCCAAGCCCGACGCGAAGCAGTTTCCGGATCGGCGGTTCGTCGTCGACCACCAATATCCTGACGTCCAGGCTCGTCATGCCAGATCGTCCATATTTTGATGGCCCGTCTCGGGTTCGCCGAGATTGGGCAGTTCCGCCGGCACCAGTTGCATCCTGATGGTGAAAACCGCCCCCGAGCGGTCGGACCTGTTTGCCGCCAAGAGCGTCCCGCCCATCGCTTCGATGAAGCCGCGGCAAATCGACAGGCCGAGCCCCGTGCCGGCACGCACCTGGTCACCCTTGCGCACACGGTAGAAAGTGTCGAAAACGCGCTCTAGATCCGCTGGCGGAATGCCTGGTCCCTCATCCATGATCTGCAGGATGACGAAGCCGTTGTCGGCCCAGGCTTGCAGGCGGATCGTCGAACCTGGCGGCGCGTATTTTGCAGCATTGTCGAGGAGGTTGAACAGCACCTGTTCGAACAGAACGGGGTCGACCCGCAACATCGGCAGATCCGATGGAATGTCGATCTCGGTCTTATGCTCGCCGACGATTTTGCGGGCCCGATACAGAGCTGAACCGACAATGTCGCCGAGATAGTGAAACGCATAGTTCGGCTCCATCGTGCCGGATTCGATCTTGGTCATATCGAGCAGATTGGCGATGAAGCGGTTAAGCCTCTCCGCTTCATCGAGCACGGTCGACAGCAGTTCCGCCCGGTCCTGCTCGGGAAGCGCGGCCTCGAAGTCCCTGAGTGTTCCGGCCGCGCCCATGATGGCGGCAAGCGGCGTTTTCAAATCGTGGGAAATGGAGGTGAGCAAGGCCGAGCGCAGACGGTCTGCCTCGGCCGCAAGCTTGGCCCGGTCAACATCGGCGACGAGCTGGATGCGCTCGATGGCGACCGCCGCCTGGTCGGCGAGCGCATCGAGCAGACGCTGCTGCTCGGGTGTCAGCAGCGGACCTTGCTTGTCGTTGTCGAGGCCGACAACGCCTACCGCCGTGCGTCCGGTCCGCAAGGGCAGATAGAGGCGCTTTGCTCCGGGCAGCGTGTCGGCGCCGCGCCCGGCGGCGCGGTTATGCTCCCAGGCCCAGCGGGCTGCTGCGATGTCGGCCTCGGCCAGCGTGTCGTCGGGTGGGTAGCCGGCTTTGACCGCAATCGTGCCGTTCTCCGGCAGAAGCAGCACCACGCGCAGCTTCAGCATCGAGGCGATCTGGAAGGCAGTCGCCCAGAGAACGTCATCAAGCGTCCCAGCGCCGGCGAGCTTCTTTGAGAAGAGATAAATATCTTCTGTGGCGCGTGCCCGCGAGCGCGCGGCGACCGCCTGACGCTGCACGCGCGCTGTTAGATTGCTGCCAATGACCGCAACAACCAGGAAGACAGCCAGCGCAACGATGCTCTCCGGATCCTCGATCGTCAGCGTGTAGCGTGGTTCTAGGAAGAAATAGTTGAAGGCAATGGCGCTGATGAGGCAGGCATACAAAGCCGGCCAGAGACCGCCGGTCACCGCCGACGTCAGGACCCCAATGAGAAAGATGATCGCCAGATTGCGGACGTCGAGAAACTGGTCGAGAAGGACGGCGAAGGCGAGCGAGCCAACAACATAGGCCGTGGCCCTGAGATAGGGCCAGATCTCGAACTGCCACTGCTCGTCCGCCGCCTTGACGGTCCTCGAAGTCGCCTCGGCGTTGCGTTCGTTTCCCGAAATGACATGGACGCTGATGTCGCCGGCATTGCGGATGAGATCGTAAGTGAGCGAGCCTTCGATCAATTCCCGCCAACGCGATCGGGTCGGCCTGCCGATCACGATATGGGTGAAGTTGTTCGCCGTCGCATGCCGAACGATGTCTTGCGCGACGTTCTGACCCGGAATGGTCGTCACCTCGGCACCGAGCTGCTCGGCAAGGCGCAGCTGCGTCGCCAGCCGATCCTTGTCCTCCTCGGGCATGGCCGCTGAATGAGGGGTATCGACATGAAGCGCCGTCCAAGGGGCGCGGAGCCGGTCGGCCAACCTCCGCGCATAGCGTACACGGGCCGCCCCGCCCGGACGCGCATCGACGCAGACGAGAACCCTTTCCCCCGCCGCCCAAGGCCCGGGTATCGCGTGGGCCCGCATGTGGGTCAGCAACTGCTCGTCGACCCGCTGGGCAGTGCGGCGGAGCGCCAATTCCCGGAGCGCCGTCAGATTGCCCGGCGAGAAATAGTTCTCGATGGCGCGCTGGGCGGTGCTGGGGATGTAGACCTTGCCTTCCTCAAGCCGTTTGATCAGATCGTCGGGGGTGAGGTCGATGATCTCGATGTCGTCGGCCTGGTCGATTATGGAGTCGGGGACAGTTTCCCGCACCCTGACGCGGGTGATCTGCGCCACGACATCGTTCAGGCTCTCGACGTGCTGGATATTCAGCGTCGTGTAGACATCGATGCCGTGCGTCAGGATTTCCTGGACGTCGAGATAGCGCTTGGGGTGACGGCTGCCGGCGACGTTGGTGTGGGCGAGTTCGTCGACCAGAACTAGCGCCGGGTGCCGGGCGAGGATGGCGTCGAGATTCATCTCCTCAAGGATCCGCCCCTTGTAATCGATCTCAAGGCGAGGAATGACCTCGTAGCCTTCGACCAGCGTCTGGGTTTCCTTGCGGCCGTGCGTCTCGACGATGCCGATCACCACGTCGACCCCGTCGGCCAGCCTGGCGCGGCCCGACATCAGCATCTCGTAGGTCTTGCCGACACCGGGGGCGGCGCCGAGAAATATCCTCAGGCGGCCGCGCTCCTCCCGCTCGGCATGCTCGAGCAGCGCGTCGGGAGAGGGCCTGGTTTCGGCGGTGCGTCTGTCGTCTGGCATACGGGTCAATCATGAACGGCGCCGGCTTCGGTGTCGATCCCGGCGCCGGTCCTTCACTGTTTCATGGCATCGTCCAGCGCAAGGTTGAGGGCCAGCACATTGACTACCGCCTCGCCGATGAATCCCAATTCGCGATCTTCGACATGGCTGTCGACAAGCGATTTGATCCTGGATTCATCGACGCCCCTGGCCTTGGCCACCCTGGCAACCTGAAAATAGGCCGCATCGGGGCTGATATGCGGATCGAGGCCGCTGCCGGACGTGGTGACCAGATTCATCGGTACCGGCTGGCTCGGGTTTTCGGCTCTCAGCTTTTCGGCGTCGCTCTTGATCCTGTCGATGAGCTTCGGGTTGGTCGGGCCGAGATTCGAGCCGCCCGAGGCGGCGGCATTGTAGCCGTCGCCGGCAGCCGACGGGCGGCCATGGAAGTAGCGGTCGCTTTCGAAAGCCTGGCCGATCAGCTCGGAACCGACGAGCTTGCCGTCCTTCTCGATCAGGCTGCCATTGGCCTGGCGCGAAAACAGCGCCTGGGCAATGCCGGTCATGCCGATCGGATAGACCAAACCCGTCAGAATGGTGAAGAAGACGATCATGACGATCGCGGGCCTGATTTGATTGAGCATCGACGTGGTTCCTTAGGCGAGACCGAGAGCGGTGATGGCCATGTCGATCATCTTGATGCCGACGAAGGGCACTACGACGCCGCCAAGGCCATAGACAATGAGATTGCGGCTGAGCAGCGCACCGGCGCCGACCGCGCGGTATTTGACGCCCCTCAGCGACAGCGGGATCAGCGCAATGATGATCAGCGCGTTGAAGATGATGGCCGAGAGGATAGCGCTCTGCGGCGTCGCCAGATGCATGACATTGAGCGCTTGCAGCGGCCCGGCGGTCTGGCCCGGGGCGATGTAGAAGGCGGCGAATATTGCCGGGATGATGGCAAAATACTTGGCCACGTCGTTGGCGATGGAGAAGGTGGTCAGCGAGCCACGCGTCATCAGCAGCGCCTTGCCGATTTCGACGATCTCGATCAGCTTGGTCGGATCGCTGTCGAGATCGACCATGTTGCCGGCCTCGCGCGCCGCGACCGTGCCGGTGTTCATGGCAACGCCGACATCGGCCTGCGCAAGGGCCGGCGCATCGTTGGTGCCATCGCCGCACATCGCGACCAGTTTGCCTTTGGCCTGCTCGTCGCGGATCAGCTTCAACTTGTCCTCGGGCGTCGCCTGGGCAAGGAAGTCGTCGACGCCGGCTTCCGCCGCGATCGCCGCCGCGGTCATCGGATTATCGCCGGTGATCATCACCGTGCGGATGCCCATGCGGCGCAATTCGGCAAAGCGTTCTGCGATGCCGCCCTTGACGATGTCCTTCAGATGGACGACGCCGAGCAGGCGCCCGTCGCGCTCGACCGCGAGTGGAGTGCCACCCGATTTGGCGATCTCGTCGGCGATCGCCTGAAGGTCGCGGACGGTGTCGCTGCCGGGGCGCATACTGCCTGTGGCAACGGTCGAGAGGTTGACGTGGGCAAGTACCGCATCGACTGCGCCCTTGCGGACCGAGGAGCCTTCCAGATCGACACCGCTCATGCGGGTTTGCGCGGTGAAGGGCACGAAAGTCGCGTGCAGGCTTGCCATGTCGCGGGCGCGGATAGCGTATTTTTCCTTCGCCAGGACGACGATCGAGCGGCCTTCCGGCGTTTCGTCGGCAAGCGAGGCAAGCTGAGCCGCGTCGGCCAGTTCCTGTTCGGTGACGCCCTTGACCGGACGAAATGCCGTCGCCTGACGGTTGCCCAGCGTGATGGTTCCGGTCTTGTCGAGCAGCAGCGTGTCGACATCGCCGGCCGCCTCGACGGCGCGCCCCGACATGGCGAGCACGTTGAAGCGCACCAGGCGGTCCATGCCGGCAATGCCGATAGCCGACAGCAGGGCGCCAATTGTGGTCGGGATCAGGGTAACGAACAGGGCGACCAGCACGGTCACCGGGATATAGCCGCCCGAATACGAGGCGAAGCTCGGGATCGTCGCCGTCGCCAGCACGAAGATCAGCGTCATGCCGACGAGCAGGATGTTGAGCGCGATCTCGTTGGGTGTCTTCTGGCGCTCGGCGCCCTCGACCAGCGAGATCATGCGGTCGAGGAACGTATGACCGGCAGCCGCAGTGATGCGCACGCGGATCCAGTCGGACAAGACCTGCGTGCCGCCGGTCACCGCCGAACGATCGCCTCCGGATTCGCGGATGACCGGTGCGGATTCGCCGGTGATGGCCGCCTCGTTGACCGACGCCACGCCTTCGACCACCTCGCCGTCCGAGGGGATGATGTCGCCGGCTTCGACAAGCACGGTGTCGCCGACCTTCAGGCTGGTGCCGGGCACCAGTTTGAACTTGCTGCGGTCGCCACCGTTCAACAGCTTGGCCTGCGTCTCGGTTCGCGCCCGACGCAGCGAGTCAGCTTGCGCCTTGCCGCGGCCTTCGGCCACCGCTTCGGCGAAATTGGCGAAGAGCACGGTGAACCACAGCCAGATGATGATCTGCAGCGTGAAGCCAAGATCGCCGCCGCTGGTAACGAGATCCTTGACGAACAGCACGGTGGTGAGCGCCGAGACGACGGCGACGACGAACATCACCGGGTTTCGCATCAAGGTGCGCGGGTTCAGTTTTCTGAAGGAACCGCCGATAGCGGGCCACAGAATGCGGGTATCCATGATGCTCACGGATTTCGACGGGCTCATTTGGTAGCTCCAGTGTCGATGTTGTTGACCGGTCGATCGTGTGCCGAACGAAGGTGCGGCGGCCCGTAAGCCAGCAGCCAGATCATGATCAAGGCTGCCGCAATAGCGAGGAATGTGGACAGCGTCGGGAAAGGAGGGGGCGTTTTCTCCCCCTCCGGCTCGGGGCGATGCCGGACCTTTCGAGGTATGATCTTGAACCAGGGCATCGCCGTTTCAGAATGTCTGACCGTGAATCATCGCCAGGTGCTCGACGATCGGTCCGACCGCCAGGGCCGGGAAGAAGGTCAGGCCGCCGACGATCAGGATGACACCGGCCAGCAGCCCGACGAACAGCGGACCATCGGTCGGGAAGGTGCCGGCGGAGGCAGGGACGGTCTTCTTCGCAACCAGCGAGCCAGCAATCGCCAACGCCGGAATAATGACCAGGAACCGGCCCATCAGCATGCCGATGCCGAGCGTTACGTTGTACCAGGGCGTGTTGCCGCTGAGGCCGCCAAAGGCGGAGCCATTGTTCGCCGCGGCCGAGGTGTAGGCATAGAGAACCTCGGAGAAGCCATGCGGGCCGGCATTGGCGATGGAAGCAACGCCGGTCGGCAGCACCACCGCGATAGCAGTGAAGATCAGCATTGCAAGCGGCAGGCAGAGCACGGCCAGCATAGCCATCTTGACCTCCTTGGCCTCGATCTTCTTGCCGAGATATTCGGGCGTGCGTCCGACCATCAGCCCGGCGACGAAAACGGCAATGACGATGAACATCAGGATACCGTAGAAGCCGGCGCCGACGCCGCCGACAATGACCTCGCCGAGCTGCATGTTGATGATGGGGATCATGCCGCCGAGTGCGGTGAAGCTGTCATGCATGGCGTTGACCGCGCCGCAGGATGCGGCCGTGGTGATGACGGCAAACAGTGCCGACAGGGCGATGCCGAAGCGGCTCTCCTTGCCCTCCATGTTGCCGCCGTCGACACCCAGCGCATGAACAAGCGGATTGCCGGCGGCTTCCGCCCAGTAGCAGACGGCAACGCCAGCGATGAACAGCACGCCCATCGCCGACAGAATTGCCCAGCCCTGGCGCTGGTTGCCTACCATGCGGCCGAAGACATTGGTCAGCGCCGCGCCGAGGGCAAAGATCGTCACCATCTGGATCAGGTTCGAGATCGCGTCGGGATTTTCAAACGGGTGCGCTGCATTGGCGTTGAAGAAACCGCCGCCATTGGTGCCGAGCATCTTGATGGCAACCTGGGAAGCGACCGGCCCGACCGCGATAGTCTGTTGCGCGCCTTCGAGCGTCGTCGCGTTGACGTAGGCAGCGAGCGTCTGCGGCATGCCGAGATAGACATAGACGAGAGTCAACACGATGCAAAAGGGCAAAAGCAGGTAGAGCGTGCCGCGGGTCATATCGACCCAGAAATTGCCGATCGATTTGCCTGAGGCTCTGGCAAAGCCGCGGATCAATGCGACCGCAATGGCGACGCCAGTCGCCGCCGACAGAAAATTCTGCACGGTCAAGCCGGCCATCTGCACGAGATAGGACATCGTGCTTTCGCCGCCGTAGTTCTGCCAGTTGGTGTTGGTCATGAAGCTGGCGGCGGTGTTGAAGGCCAGCTCAGGTTCGACGGCGGTCATGCCGGCCGGATTGTAGGGCAGGCCGCCTTGCAGCCGTTGCAGGAAATAGAGCACCAGGAAGCCGGCCAGGTTAAAGAACAGCAGGGCGGCCGCATAGGAGGTCCAGTGCTGCTCCTCGCGCTCGCTGGTCCCTGATATGCGGTAGAGCCCGCGCTCGAGCGGGGCCAGAATTGACGACAGGAATGTGCGCTCGCCGCTGAAAACGCGATGCATGTAGCCGCCGAGCGGCTTGGCCAGCAGAACGACGATCCCGCAATAGACGAGGATCTGCAGCCATCCGTTGATTGTCATGGGGTTGGCTCCTTGCCAGCGGAGATCAGAAGCGTTCCGGGCGAACGAGGGCGTATGTCAGGTAGGCGAGAAGAAACAAGGTCACGGCGCCGCCGAGGATATAGTCGAAAAGCATGTTACGATCCCCTAAACTTACAGCTTGTCGCAGGCTTTGATGTAGCCGAAGCATAGAGCAAAGAACGCGATTCCAATCGCGACAACAAATATGTCCATAATGCATTTTCCTATATCGTGTTTGTTCTTTTAATTTGGACAAAACTGCCCAACCCGTCGCCGCATCATATGGGCGGCTGGATACACCGCTCCTGTGAATATGGATCAAAGTGCCATAAAGGTTCGAGACGGGACGCGGAGCAAAGAAATCAAAATCCCATAAGGATTTCGCCGCCTCGGCGCTGGCCGAAGCTTCAGGAGGGAGGTGCGCACCGGCGCGCGAAGCTGCCGGGGCTCAGTCCGCGCGGGTGTAGATCACCGCGTAATCGTCCGCATAGGCCCGCTTCCAGCCCAGTTCGTCGAAGAACGGAATGCGGCTGTCGTCGGCGGTCAACAACGCCCAGCCTATCGTATATTTGTCGAGTTGGGCTTTCAGGATCGGCTTGCCCCGGCTGTGCCCCGTCTGCTCATCCGTTTCCGTAAAGCCATTCAGGAAGAGCTGATCCGCGCGGCCGTCGATGAACGTCCTGATACCATGGAAAATCAGCGTGCCGCCGAAATCGTAGGAGTTCAGCAGATTGCCCGACAGATTATGGGTTTGGGCAAAGGCCAGTGCATCCCTCGCCGAGGTCTTCTGGCTCGGCGCGACCGGATAGCTCGTCAAGGCGGCAGCCGCCAAAACCAGCAAAACGGCAAGTCCAGCACAAATCCTGGAAAATTGCCGTGCGAAAAATTGTTCAAGTCCGTCACGCTTTTCCGCCGCCCATTTCTCGGCTGAAAGCGCTGGATATTGTTGCGCGACCTCGACGGCAAGGACCACCGGCACGAGAAGAAAGAACAGGTACATGAACCGTATGTGGGTGAGATAGACGTGCAACGTGAAGACAAGGAACAGCGCCTTGGCCCAGCCAATGCGCAATCTCGACACGAGCAGCCCGAAAAGCGCCACCAGCAGGGCTACCTCCTGGAGGGTGTGCCGCGCGGCGTCGAAGGGTTGCCACTCCGCAATGTAAGGCACCGCCTCATTGCCATAGGCCACGGTGAATGTGGCGAGTATGGCCTTGACGCCATAGGGATTGAGCAGGCTGACCAGCGGGCAAAGCAGCCCGAAAGCGATCCACTTGGCCAGCAGCCGGGGGTTCGACAAGCGTGTGCGCATGACGAGATCGAGCCCGGCGAAGGCGGCGATGACGAAACCGAAGGTGAAGGTGGCATGGAGATTGGCCCACAGGCAAAGCAGCGCCAGCAGCCATAAGGGCGGTGCTTTCTCGTTGCGTGCGGCCTGGAAAAGTCCAGCGGTCCAGACGACGATGATGGGCAAGGTAAAGATGTGCGGCCGGGCGACATAGATTGGCCCGATCAAGAGCGCGAGAACCAGCGTCAGTCCTATCGCCAGCGTCGGCTTCAACCACGCGCTGAGATACCACGACGTCAAGAAGGCCGTCAGCGCGATTACTGCAGCCGCCAGCAGCACCACGCCGTTCCAGCCGCCGGCTTGAAAGGCAATTGCAAGGAGAACCTGGCTAAGCCATTCCTTGGCGATCCATGGCTGGCCGGCAAAAGTGTAGGAATAGATGTCGACGGTGGGGAATGTGCGGCTTGCCAGCATATCCATGCCGACCTTGATGTGCCACCAGCTATCGGGATCCTGCAGGAGGGAGTGGGCAAAGGCGAGGAGCGCCGCCGCCATCACGACCGCCGCCACCAGGCAAAACATCAGCCTCACATGCCGTATGTCGTCTATCGACGGCCTCGCCCCACCAGATATCCCGCGCATATGGCATCCCTGAGCCGCGATAGCGGAAGGGATAGGCCGAATTTGTTAGAAAACCGATAAGCCGCAGGATCGCGGCCCCATGCCGCGCGTCCAACCGGCTGGGCAGCTCAGCCCTCGGCCTTGAAGTTCTTGGCTTCCTTCTCGACCTTCGGGCTGTCCTTGCCGTGCTTGCGCATCAGATCCTTCGCCTGCTTCGGCGAAACGTCGGTGGTTTCGGCCAGGCGCAGAGCCTGCTTTTCGTCCAGATCGCGCGTCTTGCGGTCGGCCATTGCGGTTTTCTTGTCAGCCATTACGACGCTCTTATGCTCTCGGCGATTTCGTTCAGCACCTTGCGGTCGGTGCCGTGGCGCTTGATCAGCGTGCGCGCCTGCTCAGGGGTAATGCCCGCTTCCTCGGCGAAGTGACGTACCTCGTAGTCTTCGCCGCCCGCCACTCGTGAGCGGTCGCGACTGTCGGTCTCGGTTTTGTCGTCGGCCATGGCAGCTCTCCTCATCTCAACGAGAGCATAACGGGCAAGATTTCAGCGAGTTCCTTCGAGCGTGTCGCCCAACTACCGGCTTCGGGCATGACCCGGCATGAGCAGCGGTTTTGCTCAAAGCAAGGGCTTGGTGCCAGGCCGACCTTCACGCACAAACAGGCCGGCCTCTTTGGCGGCGCTGCCACCGCCCGCCACTGCTCCTGGGCGCAGCCTGATGTTCGTTCCAGATTGTTTTAATGGGAGCGATGGTCGAACACGACGCCCATGGTCCTACCAACCGCCGTCATGACGATAAGCTCGACCAGATCGTCGTCACTGTTGCCGCAGGCCGGAGCCGTCCTGCGAACGATGTCCAGCATCGCCCTCGTCGATATGGTGTCGCCGGCACCGAACCGTGAAAGCGCAGATGAAACAAGCTCTTGGGCTGTCAAGTCGGCGACCGTCACCCGCTTCACCACGTTCATTGGCTTCCTCCCACCATCAACCCTCTCCCGAGAGAATGATACGCCGAACGTCGCGTTTCGCCAGCAAAATGGTGGTCCTACCAGCGCGTGGGCAGCGACCGAAATCGTCGGTTTTGCGGGAGGCAATCCGGGCGCGAGGGCAGCGCTTTTGTGCCATGCGACTTCGCCATGGACCCAATCCCGGCGGCCGGGATCGGTCTCAGTTTTATTTACGGGCAGTCTGATGCTTGGCAGTGTGGTCTGCTCGGTTGCGGCCGAAGCCGGCGCAGCAAGAACCACGGTGCGGGCAGAACCGGTCTGTCTTTTTTGTTTGACGCAATTCCGGACGGAAAACCGTTCACACGTTTTCCTGGAATTGCTTGTCTTGTGACTCTAGGCGGCCAGGTCGCTCGGAAGCTTGCCGCCGTTCTCGGCCAGCTTTTTCATCAGTGCGTCGTGCAGCCACAGATTCATCGTTACAGTGTCGTTCATATCGCCGGTGTAGTTCAGCTCGTGGGCAAGCTCCTTGCGGGCGCCGAGGCTGCTGTCGATATTCAGAGCCTTCATCAGGTCGACGATCGAATTCTTCCAGTTGAGTTTCTGCCCCCTCGCGGCCACCGCCTTGTCGAGAATGGCAGCGATGTCAGGGGCAGAGGACGGCGCGGCCGGCGCGGCCGGAGCCGGGGTTGCAGCCGGGGCGGATCGGGTAGGCGCCGTCGGCTGGGTGGCCGTGCTCGAAGCAGGCGCGGGAGACGGTTGCGCCGGCGGCGCTTCGCCCGCAACCGCGTTTCCGAAAATCGCACCTTTGATACTGTCGAAAATGCCCATTGCTATCTCCTGTATTGGCTCGACGGTGTGTTGCCCTGACGGTCGGTGAGGCGACCGTTGCCGAATGCCGCATTGAGCGCCCTGGTTGT
The DNA here is from genome assembly GCF_040318335.1 of Mesorhizobium sp. M1182. Lineage (NCBI taxonomy): Bacteria > Pseudomonadati > Pseudomonadota > Alphaproteobacteria > Hyphomicrobiales > Phyllobacteriaceae > Mesorhizobium > Mesorhizobium sp. M1182. Next base: position 341,623 of record NZ_JAMYMD010000002.1, on the reverse strand, counting down.
ACCGGACCACGAACGCAACGCAGGGGCAACTCAAAACTGACTAAAAGGTAAAGGCTTGGTTGCATTGGGGTATCGGCTCAGTGATCCGGCCCGAGAGTAGAATAGGTCGGATCGCGGCCCGACAAATCGTCACGCGCAATGCACGAGGGAACGGTCAGCAGCCAGTTTTGCTGACGCAGACCAGAAAAATCATCTAGATTCGTGTTCGCAATTCGCTGAGAGGAACGAAGCCATGACAGCAGTCGTCGCATCCGACAGGCTCGAACGTTCGCTGGTTTGGGCAGAGGACGATCCGTCGGTCAAATGGGCCGGCGCTTTCGCGGTTTACGGCGGGCACGGCACCACCCAGTCCTCGGTCATTGTCTACGAGATCGAGCCCGGCAAGCGGCTCGGCTGGCACAGCGACGCCACCGAAGAGACGCAATACATCATCGCCGGCACCGGCGAGCTACACATTGAGGGCGGCACCACCCACCCGGTCGGGCCGGGCAGCGTCCTGGTACTTCCGACGCCGGTCAGGCACGACCTCGTCAACACCGGCACCGAAACCCTGCGCGCCGTCGCTTTCTTTGCGGCGGCGATGTTCACGCAGACATTCGACAACGTCATGCTGCCGCCGAAATCCCATGTCCTCGGAACGCCCAATCGTGCGGGCTGAATGCGTGCCGGCGAGAATCACCAGGCCTGCGGATTGCGAACTCGGAGCTGAGGTGAGCGCGCGCGCGGCCGGCAAGCGGTTTGGCGTCGTTACGCGCTCGCGTCATGGGCGGACCGGCTGATGGCGCCCGTCAAGGTCGACCCCGCCAAGGTGCGCGAGTTCAGGGATGCCGAAAGCTTCCATGCCTGGCTTGGCGAGCATCACGACAGCGAGGACGAAGTCTGGATCAAGATCCATAAGCTCGATTCGGGACTGCCGTCGATCACGCCGAAGCAAGCCATCGACGCGGCGTTGTGCTGGGGCTGGATCGATGCAGTGCGCAAGGCCTTGGACGGCAAAAGCTACCTGCAGCGCTACACCCCGCGCGGCAGGAAGAGCACCTGGAGCCAGATCAATGTCGACAATGTCGCCCGGCTGATCGAGGAGGGCCGGATGACCGAGCACGGGCTGAGGCAGGTCGATGCGGCCAAGGCCGACGGCCGCTGGGCGCGCGCCTACAAGAGCGGCAAGGAGATGAAGATCCCCGACGACCTCCAGGCGGCAGTAGACGCCGAGCCCACGGCGAAAGAGATGCTGGCAAAGCTCAGCGGCCAAAACCGCTTCGCACTCGCCTTCCGCATCCACAACATGAAAACCGAAGCCGGACGCAAGAAGAAGATCGCGGCGTTCGTGGAGATGCTGAAGCGCGGCGAGACGATCTATCCGCAGGGCAGAAAGTAACATTTGACGAGGCGTGCCGGCGCTGCGTCTTGTGCTTGTCCCTGTCGGCGAACCTCGAATGCGGCCGGATCGCTGCTCAGGCCCACCTTCGATCCAGGCGATGTCGCCGACGATTTGTTTTCGACGAGCGTCGCCCGGCACTTCGACACCAGCTCTCATTCGTTTAGTTGATGCAGGAAAAAGTCTCGTCCTCACAGTCGGCATAGTATATTAGCAGGCGCTGTTATGAGGTTTTTGCCCGTTCAGGAGCCGACTGGCACGTGGGCCGTGTTTGATGCGACCGTGGATGTGCCTGCGGATTTCGCTGGCAGTTGCCTTATCGGCTTGCCGCGGGAGCGGGCGGAGTGGCTCGCAGCAAGAGCCAATCGAGATGCTGCAAAAGGCACTTCGATTTGCCGGTTGTCAGCTGCCGGACCGGCACAAGCCGCGGTTCTTAGACTTAGACCGATAGGAGAGATTTCGATGATGCAAGAAAGGGTAATGGCGGCTGCGTTGGCAGCCAGGAATCAGGAAGCGGATATTCGTGGTGTCTTCGATATCACCAACAAAACCGATGCGCCAATTGGCCCCCGCCGATTGGGCGAGGCTATCCACTTTGTCGCCAATGCACCTATCGTTGGCTATGATGTTCACGCCGCCGTCATCAGATATGGCCCAGTCGGAACCCCCAGCCTCAGAGCAACAGATTGCGCACAGCTGTGGGAGAAGTTCGGCGAGGCCTTGCTGCAACACTGACGGGCAGACCTTTGGCGCGTATGGCACCACCATCGTGCAGGGCACTTCCCTTGTGAGAACGACATGGAAGCCTGGCGGGTGATATTGCAATCAAATTAGCGTGAGCGCATATTTTTTGCCGGCCGATCTCGCAACCGGCCAGGCCCGGCGGCCGGCCGCCAACGGGCTGTCAGGCCGGCGACAAATGCAGGTCTGACGGTCCCCTTGGCAAGGTCGCCGGAACCACAGCATGATGCGGCGGCAAAACGGGTTTGGGAGAATGACATGCCTAAGGTTTCGGAGCTCTTTTTCAAGACAGCCATCGTCTTTCTTATTCTGGGAATTGCAGCTGGCCTGCAGATGGCAATTTCAGGCGATCACGGCGCGTTTCCGGCTCACGCGCACATCAACCTGCTGGGATGGGTCACCAGTGCAATATTCGGCGGCTACTATGCCCTGAACCCGGCGAAGGCCGCCCGCAGGAGCGCGATGATCCACTACGGCGTCTACAATCTCGGCCTGGTCGTGATGCTGCCGGCGCTTTACCTGATGCTGCAGGGAAATCCGGCGCTCGAGCCGATTGTCGCCACTGGCTCAATGATTGTCGCTGCCGCCGTGCTGATCTTTGCCTTCGTGGTTTTCTCCGCCGAAACAGAGCGCTCAGTCTCGGAAATACAAGCGGTCCCGCGCTAGACGGGGCGGCGACAGTGCCGTGTCGACTAAGCCCGTGCTTCTGGTGAAGCGCGGGCCGATCGGTTGTGGGCTGATCTGAGGTAAGAGTGCGGCGAAGATGAAAGCCGCTCGCGCCCCCCTCTGCCTGCCTCAAGATACTGCATCGCAGCGGCAGTCGCCGTCCAGTGTCCCTTCAGACTCGGCGAGCCGGTGAGATTTAACTGGCGGAGAGAGCGGGATTCGAACCCGCGTTACGGTTTCCCGTAAACACACTTTCCAGGCGTGCGCCTTCAACCACTCGGCCACCTCTCCGTCTCTTTAGCATTTTCGACGCGGCCGGTTTCGCCGCGCCGGTTGGGGAGATGCATCTCCTTTGGGATTCCGGTGCCGGAATTCCGGCCGTGGGCGCCGTCAACCAGCGGATACCCTTTCCCCGCGCCTGAGCCGTCAAAGCAACAGACGCGGGGCTCATCTAGTCGATCCGGTGCCGAATGCCAAGACATAACAGCAGCCTATTCGCTTTGCCGGATACGGATGCTCAGCCCATGTCGCCGGGGCACCCGTTGGGAGCCTATCGAAAGGAGCGGCCGAGGTGTGCTTGCCGTCCCCGGCGCGCCACCGGTCCCGGCGAACCCGGCTGCCGCAGGTTCAACTTCGCGTGTCGCGATTGCGGATAAAGCACGCAGATCCTATTTAACAGTCCACACGACATTCTGATAAACTCCTGGGGAGGAAGGGTCCGGATGTTCCGCTTTATCTTCCGTCTTGCCGCAATGATCGCGCTTTCGGTTTCGGTCATCATGGCCGTGCTCGATGCGACCCGCTCGGTGGCGGCTTCGGCGCTGGTGATGACTCCGCTCAACACCAGCTGGCTCGCGGTTTCGCCGGATACGCGCAGCGCCTTCGAAAGCTTCGTCCGCGACAAGGTCAACCCGCTGCTGTGGGACGGTGCCATCGCCTGGGTGCTCAGCCAGCCCGGCTTTGCCGTGTTCGCGGTGCTGGCGTTCATTCTTTATGCCATCGGTTACAGGCGGCAGCGCCCCAGCGGGCGGTTCGCCGCAACCTGACATTTCCAGCCTGACCCGGTGATCCCGTACCAGGAAGGCTCAACCAAGAAGAAAAGGAAGCCACACATGTTTCTTAGCGACATGCTGAACAAGAAGCTCAACCTGCCGAAACCCTCCGAGGCGTTGCCCGGCCGCGACCGGCCGATCCCGACGGCATCGAAGCACTTTGTCTCGAACAGGCCGCTCAAGGGTCCTTATCCCGAAGGGATGGAAATGGCGACGTTCGGGCTGGGCTGCTTCTGGGGCGCCGAGCGCCTGTTCTGGCAAGTCGAGGGCGTATGGGTCACGGCGGCCGGCTATGCCGGCGGCGTCACGCCCAACCCGACCTATCAGGAAACCTGCACGGGCCTGACAGGCCATGCCGAAGTCGTGCTCGTCATCTACGATCCCAAGATCGTGTCCTATGCCGAGCTCTTGAAGCTGTTCTGGGAAAGCCACGACCCGACGCAAGGCATGCGCCAGGGCAATGATGTCGGCACCACCTACCGTTCGGCGATCTATACGTTCAACGACGCGCAGTACCAGGCGGCGCTCGCCTCGCGCGATGCCTACGAGGCTTCGCTGCGCGGTGCCGGACGCGGCAAGATCACCACCGAGATCGCGCCGGCGCCGGAATTCTACTTCGCCGAGGAAGACCACCAGCAATATCTGGCGAAGAACCCTTACGGCTATTGCGGCCTGCAGGGAACCGGCGTCACCTGCGCCATTCCGGCCGCCGTCTCCGCCTGATTTTATGCCCCCGACGCAAGGAATATGCTGTGGCGCCGCGATGCGGCGCCATGCTTTTCCAAAGGGTCAAAATTCCACGTGAATTTTGTTTCGGGCCGTGCCAGATTGACCCGAAGCGGGAGGAAGACACTCCTGCCCGACACCGTATGCCTGCCGGAGAACCGGGCCGGCATGCGGTGCATAATGGACAAATAACCGACAGGGGTGTGGATCACATGAAACGTATCGTTCTCGGCCTCATGGCCGCAGCTGCAATGGTTCTTCCGGCCTTCGCCGCGGACATTCAACCCGCGATCCTCTATGATCTCGGCGGCAAGTTTGACAAGTCGTTCAACGAGGCGTCCTTCCACGGCGCTGAAAAGTTCAAGACCGAGACCGGCATCCCCTATGTGGAATTCGAGGTCAGCAACGCCACCCAGCGCGAGCAGGCGCTGCGCCGTTTCGCCGAGGACGGCCGCAACCCGATCGTCATGGCGGGCTTCTCGTGGGCTGACGCGCTTGACAAGATCGCCACCGAGTTCCCCGAGACCAAATTCGCCATCATCGACATGGTCGTCGACAAGCCCAATGTCCGCTCCCTGGTCTATAAGGAGCAGGAAGGCTCGTACCTCGTCGGCGTGATGGCGGCGATGGCTTCCAAGACCAAGAAGGTCGGCTTCGTCGGCGGCATGGATATTCCGCTGATCCGCAGGTTCGGCTGCGGCTATGTCGGCGGCGCCAAGGCGGCCGGGGCCACCGACGTCATCCAGAACATGACCGGCGATACGCCGGCAGCCTGGAACGATCCGGCCAAGGGCGGCGAGATCGCCAAGACGCAGATCGACCAGGGCGCCGACGTAATCTACGCAGCGGCAGGCGGCACCGGTGTCGGTGTGCTGCAGGCAGCGGCCGACGCCGGCAAGCTCGGCATCGGCGTTGATTCCAACCAGAACGGCCTGCAGCCCGGCAAGGTGCTGACCTCGATGGTCAAGCGCGTCGACGTTGCCGTCTACAACACCTTCATGGATGCCAAGAACGACAAGTTCACGGCGGGCGTCAACGATCTCGGCCTCAAGGAAGGCGGGGTCGACTACGCCATGGACGACAACAACAAGGCGCTTGTCGACGATGCGATGAAGGCGGCGGTCGAAAAAGCCAAGGCCGACATCATAGCCGGCACCATCAAGGTGCACGACTACATGTCGGACAATGCCTGCCCGTATTGATCGATTGCTGTTATTGATCGACTGGCACTGCTGAAGTGACGAGCCGCCGGGTGAAAGCCCGGCGGTTTTGTCTTGTCGGCCCGCTCACCAGTGCGGCGGCTTGGTCACCGGCACGTCGGGCGCGGCCTGTTCCTCCAGCGCCAGGAAGCGCTCGGCCAGCGCGTCGAGCTTGCGCTGCATGCGCTCGATCACCTTCCACTGCTCGGCGATCTGGCCGGACAGTTCCTCGATGGTCTTCTCCTGCTCGGCGGCGCGGATTTCCAGCGTCGTCAGCCGGTCCTCGGGCATGGTCATTTGAAATCCTCGATCAGGCGATTGTGCAGGCTGCGGCCACGTTGGAAATTGACAAGCATGGCGGGATTTGTCGAGAGTGAACCTGCTCCGGCCAATTGCTACGGACCCAATTGGCACAGACTGGGCGTCATGCTAGGCGTTTGACCAAGCGGTAAAAAAATAACAGTGGGAACAGGCTGCATGGCGCAAGCCGCAATCGAGCTGATCGGCATCGACAAGAGCTTTGGCGCCGTGCGCGCCAACCGCGACATCAATCTGGAGATTATGCGCGGCACCATCCATGGCATCGTCGGCGAAAACGGCGCCGGCAAGTCGACGCTGATGTCGATCCTCTATGGTTTCTACCAAGCCGATTCCGGCGAGATCCGTGTCGGCGGCCAGCCGGCATCGATCAAGACACCGAATGATGCGATCGCGCTCGGCATCGGCATGGTGCATCAGCATTTCATGCTGGTCGACAATTTCTCGGTGCTGGAAAACGTCATTCTCGGCGCCGAAAGCGATGCGCTGCTGAAGAAGAGCATTGCCAAGGCGCGTTCCGAGCTGGAGCGGCTCGAGCGCGAATACGGGCTCGAAGTCGATCCCGACGCCATCATCGAGGAGTTGCCGGTCGGCCTGCAGCAACGCGTCGAAATCCTCAAGGCGCTCTATCGCGGCGCCGAGATCCTGATCCTCGATGAGCCGACAGGCGTGCTGACGCCGGCCGAGGCCGACCACCTGTTCCGCATCCTCAGGCAGCTGAAGGAGCAGGGCAAGACGATCGTGCTGATCACCCATAAGCTGCGCGAGATCATGGCGATCACCGACACGGTGTCGGTGATGCGCCAGGGCACGATGGTGGCGACACGCGAAACCAGGAAGACCACGGTCGAGGAGCTGGCCGAGCTGATGGTCGGCCGGCGCGTGCTGCTGCGCGTCGAAAAGGGCGAGGCGAAGGCCGGCGGCGTCAAGCTTGCGGTCAAGAACCTGACGGTCAAGGATTCCCGCGGCGTCACCATGGTCGACGACGTCTCCTTCGACGTCCATGCCGGCGAGATCGTCGGCATTGCCGGCGTCGCCGGCAACGGGCAGTCCGAATTGCTCGAGGCGATTTCCGGCATCAGGCATGCCGTTTCGGGCTCGGTCATGCTCGACGGCAAGCCGATCGACCTCACCGGCGCCGCCGACCCTGGCGAGCTGCGCGAGCGCGGCCTCGCCCATGTGCCGGAGGACCGCCATCATGTCGGGCTCGTGCTGGCCTTCGAGGAAAACGAGAATTCGATCCTCGGCTACCAGGACGACGCGCGCTATCTGAAGGGGCCGTTCCTTGACATCGACGCCATCCGTAACGATGCCCGGGACAAGATCGTCAAATATGACATCCGCCCGGCGGACTGCCGCCTCAAGACCGCCAATTTCTCCGGCGGCAACCAGCAGAAGATCGTGCTGGCGCGGGAAATGGAACAAGATCCCGGCGTGTTGATCGTCGGCCAGCCGACACGCGGCGTCGATGTCGGCGCCATCGAATTCATCCACAAGCGCCTCATCGCCATGCGCGACCAGGGCAAGGCGGTGCTGGTGGTTTCGGTCGAGCTCGACGAGATCCGCTCGCTGTCCGACCGCATCCTGGTGATGTTTGCCGGCCGCATCGTCGGCGAACGCGGCCCCGACGCGACCGAGGGCGAGCTCGGCCTGCTGATGGCCGGCGTCGAGCACCGGGAGGCCGCCGAGTGAGCACCCCCTATGCCAAGCTGCCGGCCTGGGCCGATTACGTGCTGATCCCGCTGATCAATCTGTTCGTCGCATTCGTCGTCGCCGGCTTCGTCGTCATATTGGTCGGCGAGAACCCGCTGCGTGCAGCCGTCATCCTGGTCGAGGGTGCCTTCGGCCGCGGCCAAGGCATCGCGTTCACGCTTTTCTATGCCACCACCTTCATCTTCAGTGGGCTTTCGGTGGCGGTTGCGGCGCATTGCGGCCTGTTCAACATCGGCGGCGAGGGCCAGGGCTATATCGCCGGTCTCGGCATCGGCATTGTTTGCCTGGCCTTCGACAGCGTGCTGCCCTGGTGGCTGACCTTCCCGATCGCCATTATCGCCGCCGCGGCGATGGGCGGGCTGTGGGCGCTGATCCCGGCCTATCTGCAGGCCAAGCGCGGCTCGCACATCGTCATCACCACCATCATGTTCAATTTCATCGCCGCCAGCGTCATGGTCTATGCGCTGGTGGGGATGCTGAAGCCGCCCGGCTCGATGGCGCCGCAGACGCGCACCTTCCTCGAAGGCGCGCAATTGCCGAAGCTCAACTGGGTCATCGAATTGTTCGGCGCCAAAATCCGTTCGGCGCCATTCAACGTCAGTTCCCTGCTGGCGCTAGCCATGGCCTTTCTGGTGTGGGTGCTGATCTGGCGCACGAAGCTCGGCTACGAGATGCGCACCTATGGCCACAGCCCGAAAGCGGCGCGTTATGCCGGCATTTCGGAGATCCGCATCATCATCATTGCGATGATGATCTCGGGCGCGCTGGCCGGCATGATGGCGCTCAACCCGACGATGGGCGACCAGCACAATGTCGCGCTCGAATTCGTTTCGGGCGCCGGTTTCGTCGGCATCGCGGTGGCACTGATGGGACGCCTGCACCCGGTCGGCATCGTGCTGGCGGCGATCCTGTTCGGCATGCTCTACCAGGGCGGCGCCGAGCTCGCCTTCGAGATGCCGGTGATCAGCCGCGACATGATCGTCATCATCCAGGGCCTCGTGATCCTGTTCGCCGGCGCGCTCGAGCATATGTTCCGGCCCTACGTCCAGGCGTTGTTCGCCTCGCTCAGCCCGAAATCGGTCGGCATGGAAGCGGTCAAGGGGAAGGGCGCCTGAGATGGATTTCTTCAACGCCATCGTACAGGTCCTGGACTCGACCATCCGCCTGTCTGTGCCCTTGCTGCTCGCCTGTCTCGCCGGCCTCTATTCGGAGCGGGCCGGCGTCTTCGACATCGGGCTCGAGGGCAAGATGCTTGTCGGCGCCTTCGCCGGTGCGGCCGCCGCCTCGGTCTTCCACTCGGCCTATCTCGGCCTCGGCATGGCCATCCTCATCTCGGTTGCCTTCGCGCTGATCCACGGCTTTGCCTCGATCACCCATCGCGGCAACCAGATCGTTTCCGGCGTCGCGATCAATTTCATTGCCGCCGGATCGACGATCATGCTCGGCCAGGCCTGGTTCCAGCAAGGCGGGCGCACGCCGGCGCTGGCCGCCGGCGAGCGCTTCGAGGCAATCATCTGGCCGGGCGCAGAGGCGCTCAGGAGCGTTCCGATTCTCGGGCCGATCTATTCGGAACTCATCTCCGGCCATTCCGTGCTGGTCTATCTCGCCTTCCTGGCCGTGCCGTTCACCTGGTGGGTGCTGTTTCGCACCCGCTTCGGCTTGCGCCTGCGCGCCGTCGGCGAGAACCCGGCCGCGGTCGACACCGCCGGCATATCAGTCGCCTGGCTGCGCTATCGGGCGCTGATCTGCACCGGCGTGCTCACCGGCATTGCCGGAGCCTATCTGTCGATGGTGCAGAATGGCGGCTTCGTGAAGGACATGACCGCCGGCAAGGGCTATATCGCGCTGGCCGCGCTGATCTTCGCCAAATGGAAACCGGTCAACGCCATGTTCGCCTGCCTGCTGTTCGGCTTCCTCGACGCCGCGTCGATCCGCCTGCAAGGCACGCCGCTGCCGCTGATCGGCAAGGTGCCGGTGCAATTCATGCAGGCGCTGCCCTATGTGCTGACCGTCATCCTGCTTGCCGGCTTCATCGGCAAGGCAATCCCGCCGCGCGCCGGCGGCGTGCCTTATGTCAAGGAACGCTGATCTATTATGGCTCATGATCTGTTCGAAGCGGCGAAAGCCGCCATGGCCAAGGCCTATGCGCCCTATTCGAAATTTCCGGTCGGCGCGGCGTTGCGCACCGAGGACGGCCGTGTCTTCACCGGCGCCAATGTCGAGATCGCGTCCTATCCGGAGGGCTGGTGCGCCGAAACCACCGCACTTGCCAACTACATCATGGGCGGCGGCGGCAAAATCACGGAAATCGCCGTGATCGCCGAACGCGTGGCAAAATGCTCGCCCTGCGGCGGCTGCCGGCAGCGGCTGGCGGAATTCTGCCGGCCGGAGACGAAGTTCTATCTCTGCGATGATAGCGGCGTGGTCGAGACCGTGACCATGGGCGAGTTGCTGCCATACGGGTTTGAAGGCGATGTGCTGAAATGAAGGAAGCGCTCGATCACCTCGTCGAAAGGCTGGACGGGCTGGCGCCGACTACCGCCTTGGTGCTGGGGTCAGGGCTTGGCGGGCTTGTCGACCAAGTCGAGGATGCGGTGCGAATCTCCTACGCCGACTTGCCGGGGTTTCCCCGAAGCGGAGTCAGCGGCCATGCCGGCGAGGTGGTGGCGGGGCTCTTTGCCGGCACGCCGGTGCTGATGCTGTCCGGCCGGGCGCATTATTACGAGCACGGCAACGCGGCGGCGATGCGGCCGGCACTCGAGGTGCTCGCCGGCCTCGGCATCTCCAGGCTGATCCTCACCAACGCCGCCGGTTCGGTCGATCCCGGGATGGGCCCGGGCTCGGTGATGCTGATCACCGATCACATCAATTTCTCGGGCTCCAACCCGCTGATCGGCGAACCGAGCGACCGCCGTTTCGTCGGCCTGACCGAAGCCTATGACGCCGGTCTCCGCTCCGCCATCGAGCAGGCGGCGAAGGCCACCGGTACCAAGCTGCACAAGGGCGTCTATATGTGGTTCTCCGGCCCATGCTTCGAGACGCCCGCCGAGATCCGCATGGCGCGCGTCATGGGCGCCAACGCCGTCGGCATGTCGACGGTGCCGGAGGTCATTCTCGCCCGCTTCCTCGGGCTGCGCGTCGCCGCGTGTTCGGTCGTGACCAACCTTGCCGCCGGCATGACCGGAGCCGAGCTGTCGCACCAGGAGACCAAGGACATGGCACCGGTCGGCGGCGCGCGGCTGGCGACCATTCTGCAGCGTGTTTTTCAGGACGGGCTTCCGGAGCACAGGGTCGACGCCTGATGCTTCCCCAGGAAATCATCCGCCGCAAGCGCGACGGCCAGAAGCTCTCGGCTGAGGAGACAGCGTTCTTCATCGAGGGTCTGACCGCCGGCACAGTCACCGACGCGCAGGTCGGCGCCTTTGCCATGGCGGTGTTCTTCAACGGCATGAGCCGCGACGAGGCGGTGGCGCTGACTATGGCGATGCGCGATTCCGGCGATGTGCTCGACTGGTCGGATCTGCCCGGTCCGGTCACCGACAAGCATTCGACCGGCGGCGTCGGCGACAATGTCTCCTTGATGCTGGCGCCGATCGTCGCTGCCTGCGGCGCCTATGTGCCGATGATTTCCGGCAGGGGTCTGGGCCATACCGGCGGCACGCTGGACAAGATGGATGCCATCCCCGGCTATATCAGCCAGCCGGATGTTGCGCGCTTCCGCAAGACGGTGCTCGAAACCGGCTGCGCCATCATCGGCCAGACCGCCGATCTCGCACCCGCCGACGCCAGGCTCTACGCCATCCGCGATGTGACGGGAACGGTGGAATCGGTGCCGCTGATCACTGCTTCGATCCTGTCGAAGAAGCTGGCCGCCGGCCTCAATTCGCTGGTGCTTGACGTCAAGGTCGGCAACGGCGCCTTCATGGAGAAATCGCGCGACGCAACCGCACTGGCCAACAGCCTGGTCGACGTCGCCAATGGCGCCGGCCTTAAGGCCTCGGCGCTGGTCACCGGCATGAACGAGCCGCTGGCGTCCGCCGCCGGCAATGCGGTCGAGGTGCGCAACGCAGTCGATTTTCTCACCGGCCGCTTTCGCGACCGGCGGCTGGAGGACGTGACGCTGGCGCTGGCCGCCGAGATGCTGCAATCGGCAGGCCTGGTGTCGTCCAACCAGGACGGCCTGCGCCGCGCCGCCGAGACGCTGGCCGGCGGCCGCGCCGCTTCCATCTTCGCGCGCATGGTGGCGGCACTGGGCGGTCCCGTCGACTTTGTCGACAATCCGGAAAAATATCTGCCGAAAGCGGCAACGGAATTCGCGGTCAAGGCGAGCGCGAACGGCTTTGTCACCGGCATCGCGACCCGCGAGATCGGGCTTGCCGTGGTCGGGCTTGGCGGCGGGCGGACGCGGCCCGACGACAGGATCGATCACGCCGTCGGCATCACCAGGCTGTTGCCGGTCGGCGCTGAAGTGCGGGCCGGCGAAGCGCTGGCGCTGGTCCATGCCCGCAATGCCGGGGATGCCGAAGCGGCCGCGGCCGCCGTGCTTTCGGCCTATACCATCGGCACTTCCAAACCGGCCACGGAGAAAACCGTCATCCGGCGGATCCTGCCCCGCGGGTAGAGCCATTCCGACGGTATCGGATGGGTTCTATCTTTCTTTGGACCACGATCTTGTCCGAAGACTGGTCCCCAACTTTTCGCTGGCGCGGACCTGCGGTTCGGGATCACGTTCTACTGAACCAGCAGCAGCTTGCCGCCTTCGACCTGGTATTTTTCGAGCCGCTGCAGAAAGCTCATGCCGATCAGGTTGGTGTGCAGCGCCCTGTCATCGAGCACGACGGCCTCGACGCCCTCGACGGTGATCTTGCCGATCTGCAGGCGATCAATCGTCACCACGGCGGCCTTGATCGCACCATTGGCGGTGTTGACCTGATGGCTGAAGTCCGTCGAATTGAGCGAGATGCCGATCCTGCGCGCGGTCGAGGTGTTGATGGCGACGAGCGTCGCACCGGTGTCGATCATGCCGTCGACCTGGCGACCGTTCAACTTGAAGACCGACATGAAATGCCCGCGCGCGTCCGCGGTGACGACGACCTTGCGGCCGAGCGGCTGCGGCGTTGCCGGCCTGTCCGGGACGGCGGCGAGATTCAGGTTGGTTTGTGTGTCGGCCGGCCTGGCTCCGATGGCGGATTTCAACAGCCGCTCGATTACCTGTGAATTGGACTGATACACGATCGGCAGCGATGCCGACGTTCCGGCAAACACGCCAAGGATGAGGAGCTTGCGCAGCATGGACCGGCCTTTGTGGTTGCCGATCCTTAGTCCGACATGGTGATTGCCGCTTTAACGAGTGCGGAAACCAGCCGTTTGCGTAAACAATCGGTAAACGGATCTATTTGGTGCCGTACATGCGGTCGCCGGCATCGCCGAGACCCGGCATGATGTAGCCCTTTTCGTTGAGTTGGCGGTCGATGGAAGCGGTGAAGACCGGAACATCGGGATGCGCCTGGGTAAACCGCTCGAGGCCCTCTGGTGCCGCCAGCAGGCAGAGGAAGCGGATGTTGGTGGCACCGCGGCCTTTCAGCTTGTCGATCGCAGCGATCGCCGAATTGGCGGTCGCCAGCATCGGATCGACGACGATCACCAGCCGGTCGGCGAGGTCGCCTGGCGCCTTGAAGAAATACTCGACCGCTTCCAGCGTCTCATGGTCGCGATAGAGGCCGATATGGGCGACACGCGCCGCCGGCACCAGATCGAGCAGGCCTTCGAGCAAGCCGTTGCCGGCGCGCAGCACCGAGGCGAAGACCAGTTTCTTGCCCTCCAGCGTCGGCGCCTCCATCGTCTCGATCGGCGTCTCGATGGTCGTCGTCGTCAGTTCCAGGTTGCGGGTGACCTCGTAGCCGAGCAGCAGCGAGATCTCGCGCAGCAGCCGCCGGAAGCCGGCCGTCGAGGTTTCCTTCTTGCGCATGATGGTCAGCTTGTGCTGGACAAGCGGATGGTCGACGACGGTGACGCCCTTCATGGTGTTCTCCAACTGCGCAAGTGAATGGTGAATGGTGAATAGTGAATAGTGAACTGGTTTGCGAGTCCTTGGTTGCGCGGAAAAACTCGCGGCTGACGAACCGAAGCGCCGGGTGAACCATTCACCATTCACCTGCCCTTGGCGCCGAGCCTGCCCAGCAGCACCGCCCTGGTCTTCCTGTCGACGAAGGCTGCCTCGATGGCCGTCCTGGTGACGGCGGTGAGCGCCTTGTCGTCCATCGCAAAATGCTCGGCAGCGATGTCGTATTCGCGTTTCAGCGAGGTCCAGAAGTAGGGCGGGTCATCGGAGTTGAGCGTCACCTTGCAGCCCGCTGCCCGCAAGGCGGGGAAGGGATGGTCGGCGAAGCTGTCGAAGAGTTTCAGGGCGATGTTGGAGCCAGGGCAGCATTCGAGCACGACGCCTTCGTCGGCGATGCGCCGCACAAGCTCGGGGTTCTCGATGGCGCGCACGCCATGGCCGATGCGAGACGGGCGGATGTGGTCGAGTGCCGCCTCGACGCTCTCCCAGCCCATCAATTCGCCGGCATGGACGGTGATGCCGAGGCCGGCCTCGCGGGCGATCTCGAAGGCCCTGACATAATCTTCCAGGTCGCCTATCCGCTCGTCGCCGGCGACGCCGAAACCGGTCACCAGCGGATGCCCGCAGCGCGCGGCGAAACGCGCCGCCCGCTCGATCGATTCGACACCGAAATTGCGCACGCCGGTGACGATCATGCGGCCTTCGATGCCGGTCTTCGCCTTGGCGCGGGCCATGCCTTCGCCGAGCGCGTCGGTATAGGCCTTTGGCGACAGCCCGGCCTTGTTGGCATGGTCGGGCGAGGTGAAAACCTCGGAATAGATGGCGCCGTCGCGGGCGAGGCTGGTCAGGTAATGGTCGGCCAGCCGCGCATAGTCTTCTTCGGTGCGGAACAGGTCCGACGAGAAGTCGTAGGCGGCGAGGAAAGAGGTGAAGTCGTGCCAGACGAAGGAGCCGTCCTGGATGTAGGGCGAGGCATCCTTGCCGTATTTCTCAGCCTGGCGGAGGACGAGTTCAGGCGCCGCTGCCCCTTCGATGTGGCAGTGCAGTTCTGCTTTCAAAGGCATTCAATTATCCCGTCAGGCTTTTTCTTATGACGCAAGTTCCTGTCGAAAAACCGTGTGACACTTTTCCGGAACCTGCTTCGAAGCGCGGCCGAACACCGCGCCTTAAACAATAGCGCCCGCACCATCGATCGGCTATGGTCCCGCCGATTTTATGGCGGATCAAAACGATGTCGGTTGAAAGAACCACTGCTGCGGGCGGCATGGAAACCTCCTATGGTTTCAAGCGGGTAGGGCCAGGCGACAAGCAGTCCCTGGTCAATGATGTTTTCCACAAGGTGGCGAACCGCTACGACCTGATGAACGACCTGATGTCGGCCGGCTTGCATCGATTGTGGAAGGACGCCATGGTCGCCTGGCTCAATCCACCGAAGCGGCCGGGCTGGAGCGTTCTCGACGTTGCCGGCGGCACCGGCGATGTCGCCTTCCGCATCGTCGAGGCGAGCGGCAGGCACGCTCATGCAACGGTTCTCGATATCAACGGCTCGATGCTCGCCGTCGGCCGCGATCGGGCCGAGAAAAAAGGCCTGTCGGCAAATACCGATTTCGTCGAAGCCAACGCCGAGGAACTGCCTTTTGCCGACGCTACTTTCGACGCCTACACCATCGCTTTCGGCATCCGCAACGTGCCGCGCATCGATGTGGCGCTTGCCGAAGCCTATCGCGTGCTGAAGCCTGGCGGGCGCTTTCTCTGCCTTGAATTCTCCGAGGTCGAGATGCCGCTGCTCGACAAGGTCTATGAAGCATGGTCGTTCAACGCCATTCCGCGGATCGGCAAGGTGGTGACCGGCGATGACGAGCCCTATTCCTATCTGGTCGAATCGATCCGCAAGTTTCCCAATCAGCAGAATTTCGCGGCGATGATTTCGCGCGCAGGCTTCGAGCGCGCCTCATTCCGCAATTATTCCGGCGGCATCGCCGCGCTTCATTCGGGCTGGAAGCTTTGAGGCTGGCCCGCATTTTCCGACGTGCCTTGCGCCAGTTCAGGAAACCGGCAGGGCAAAGCCAGCCATGAGCAGCATCGGCGCTGGTTTCAGGCTCGTGCGGGCCGGCTGGGTGCTTGTGCGCGAGGGTGTCATCGCGGCTTTGCCCGGTGACGAGCTCTTCGGCTTGCCGAAATTCGGCTGGCGCATGGCCCGGCTGTTCACCCGCCGTCGGGCGCTTGCCTATGAGCGCGGCGACAGGCTGGCCAAGGCGGTCGTGCGGCTCGGCCCGTCCTACGTCAAGCTCGGCCAGTTCCTGGCGACACGGCCGGATGTCGTCGGCAACGATATCGCGCTTGATCTTGCCATGCTGCAGGACAAGATGCAGACGTTTCCCAAGGCCGAGGCTGTCGCCGCGATAGAGGCCTCGCTCGGACGCAGGGTCGACGAGCTCTATGTCAGTTTTGGCGAGGCCGTCGCCGCCGCCTCGATCGCCCAGGTCCATACCGCCGAAACGCTGCAGGACGGCGTCGTTAGGCGAGTGGCGGTGAAGGTCATCCGGCCGGGCGTGCGCCACCGCTTCTTTCGCGATCTCGAAAGCTATTTCCTCGCCGCCCGGCTGCAGGAAAAGTACATCCCGTCGTCGCGCCGGCTGCGGCCGGTCGAGGTGACGGAGACGCTGGCCCAGACTACCAAGATCGAAATGGATTTGAGGCTGGAGGCAGCGGCTTTTTCGGAGCTCGGCGAGAATACCAAGGACGATCCCGGCTTCCGTGTGCCGTCGGTCGACTGGGAGCGCACCGGTCGTGACGTGCTGACCATGGAGTGGGTCGACGGCATCAAGATGAACGATATTGCCGGCCTGACCGCCGCCGGCCACGACCTGAAGGCGATTGCCGCCAACCTCGTCCAGTCGTTTCTGCGCCATACGCTGCGTGACGGTTTCTTCCACGCCGACATGCACCCGGGCAACCTGTTTATAGAAGCCAATGGCACTATCGTCGCCGTCGATCTCGGCATTGCCGGCCGGCTCGGCAAAAAGGAGCGCCGCTTCCTCGCCGAAATTCTCTACGGCTTCATCACGCGCGATTACCAGCGCGTCGCCGAGGTGCATTTCGAGGCTGGCTATGTGCCGCGCCAGCACAATGTCGCGGCCTTCGCCCAGGCGATCCGGGCGATCGGCGAACCGATCCACGGCCAGCCTGCCGAGACCATCTCGATGGCCAAGCTGCTGACGCTGCTGTTCGAAGTGACCGACCTCTTCGACATGGCGACGCGGTCCGAGCTGGTGCTGCTGCAGAAGACCATGGTCGTCGTCGAAGGCGTCGCCCGCACGCTCGACCCGGCCTTCAACATGTGGAAGACGTCGGAGCCGGTGGTGAGCGGCTGGATTGCCCGCAACCTCGGCCCGCGCGCCCTGCTGGCCGATGCGCGCGACGGTGCCAACGCGCTGCTGGCGCTGGCCCGCCAGGCACCGGACCTCGCCGCCCGCACCGAGCGGCTGTCGCGTGAGATCGACCTGATGGCCGAACACGGCCTGCGTTTCGACGAAAGGACCGCACGCGCGATCGGCAAGGCCGAGGCGCGCTACACCCGCTCCGGCCGGCTGGCGCTGTGGGTGATCGCATTGACGCTCGTGTATATCGCCTGGCGTATTTTCTAGCGCTTGTTGCAAAGTGATTGCATTGCTATCATTGCACTCAGCAATTCCGGGCAAGGTGCAATCAGATGGCCAGCATCACGATCCGCAACCTTGATGACGAGGTCAAGGACCTGCTGCGCCGACTGGCGGCGGAGAATGGCCGGTCGATGGAAGACCAGGCGCGGGTGATGATCCGCGCAGCGGTCGAAGGTCAGTTCGGTTCGGCCGGTCGCATCGACCAGATCGAGAAAACACTGCGCGAACTGACGAGTTCGCAGAGTCCAGCAGCGCCGGTGGTCGCCGTCTCCAGCCCGCGAGGCATCCTCTCCGGCAAGCGCATCCTGCTGATCATCGGCGGCGGCATCGCCGCCTACAAGGCGCTCGACCTGATCCGCCGGCTGCGCGAGCGCGGCGCGGCAGTGCGGGTGGTGATGACCGCGGCGGCGCAGGAGTTCGTCACTACGCTGTCGGCCGGGGCGCTGTCGGCCGACCATGTTTTCACCGAATTGTTCGACCGGCAGGACGAGCACGACATCGGCCATATCAGGCTGTCGCGCGAGGCCGACCTTTTGGTCGTGGCGCCGGCCACCGCCGACCTGATGGCAAAGCTCGCCAATGGCCATGCCAACGACCTTGCCTCGACCGTGCTCATCGCCACCGACAAGCGAGTTTTGATGGCGCCGGCGATGAACCCGAAAATGTGGGCGCATCCGGCGGCCCGCCGCAACCGCGCGACGCTGAGCAAGGACGGCGTCGCATTCGTCGGCCCGGCGAAGGGCGAGATGGCCGAAAGCAACGAGGTGGGCGAGGGCCGCATGGCCGAGCCGCTGGAGATCGTCGCCGCGATCGAGGCGCTGCTCGACAGCCGGCCAAAGCCGCTGGCGGGCAGGAAGATCATTGTCACCTCCGGGCCGACGCATGAACCGATCGACCCGGTCCGCTACATCGCCAACCGGTCGTCGGGCAAGCAGGGCCACGCCATTGCGGCGGCGCTGGCCAGGCTCGGTGCCGACGTGCGTCTCGTCTCCGGCCCGGTCGGCATTGCCGATCCGGCCGGCGTCGCCACGCTGCACGTCGAAACGGCCGTCGAGATGAAGGACGCCGTCGAGCAGCTGCTGCCGGCCGACGCGGCAGTGTTCGTCGCGGCTGTCGCCGACTGGCGCACTCAAAGTTCGGCCGGGGAAAAGATCAAGAAGGTGGCGGGCGAGGGGCCACCGGCGCTGCAGATGGTGGAAAATCCCGATATTCTCGCCGGTGTCGGGCATCACAAAAAGCGGCCGATGCTGGTGGTCGGTTTCGCCGCCGAGACGCAGGACCTGGTCAGGAATGCCCAGGCCAAGCTTGCAAAAAAGGGCGCCGATCTTATCGTTGCCAATGATGTCTCGCATGAAGATGGTTCCCCGGGCGTGATGGGCGGCGACCGCAACAAGGTGCGGATCGTCTCGAAGGCCGGCGTCGAGGAATGGCCGGAGATGAGCAAGGACGAGGTGGCGACGCGGCTCGCGGCGCTGATCGCCGACCGGATGAAGACGGTCGTTGTCTAGTCAATCTCCCCCACGGAGATTGACAGCTTCGCCGGCTTCGTGTCGGTCGCCCCCGAAATCCGCAAGGCGGCAAGGCATCCCAGGATTCCGAGCGGGATAAACGCCAGGAACAGCCAGGCGGCGACACTTGCCGCGGCCTCACGGTTCAGGCCTTCGGAAAAGCCGCTGGCGTTGGCGACGATGCCGGTCAGTGCCGCACCCACGGCATAACCGATGCGCTGCATGGTCGGCACAGCGGCCGAGGCGATCGTCTGCTCGCCTTCCTTGGCCGATGCCACGATGACACGCGTGACGAACGGCCAGGCGATGCCGAAACCGCCGCCTTGCAGCAAGGCACAAAGCAGGATCAACGGGATAGAGCCGGCCGGCACCGTATAGGCGAAACCGGCGACGCCCGTGGCGATCATCAGCGCCCCGCCGACGATGATCAGCCGCTCGCGTTCCGGCGGCGCATTGGCGACGAGGATCGACAGGATCGACCAGGCGATCGATTCGGCGGCGATGATGTAGCCGGTGGTCAGGATCGGAATGCCGTGCAGGCTGGTCAGAAGCAGCGGACCGTAGACGGTAAAGGAGCAGGTCGCCACCGAGAACGCGGCGACCATGGTCATGCCCGCGCCAACCGGCGAGCGCCATGAGAACAGCCGCGACGGGAACAGGCGCGAGCGCGGCTTCAGTGCGTCGATGTAGATAAACAGCGCCAGGCCGACCAGGCCGAGGGTGAGCAGCAGCGACGAGCGCAGCAGGGCGATGTCGACGCCGGCGGTGGCAATCAGCACGACGCTGACGGCGAGGCAGCCAAGTGCCGCAAAGGGAAAGGGCGGCGCCGAGCCGCCCGTCGCCTGCGGCCTTGTTGCTTCCGGTGTGTCGAGCACGATGAAGCTTGCCAGCGCCATGGCCGTGCCTCCGAGGGTAAAGACGCCGAAGGCCCAGCGCCAGGACGAGAATTCGGTCATGACCGCGCCGAGCACGGGGCCGCTGAAGGCGGCGACGCCCCAGATCGCCGACATGACGCCGAAAAGCTGCGGCCAGATCGCGCGGGCAAACAGCCGCTCGACCGAGACGAAGGCGAGCGACACCAGCGCGCCGCCACCGAGCCCTTCGATCAGGCGGCCGCAGAGGAACAGCGGCATCGAAGGCGCGGTGGCGCAGACCAGCGCGCCGGCGGCATAGAGCATTGCGGCGACCATCATGTTGGTGCGCAGCGCGACATAGCTCACCAGCCGTCCGGCGGCCGCACCGGCAACGATGGCGCCGAGCTCGTAGATCGCCAGCGACCAGCCGACCAGTTGCACGCCGGCGAGTTCGCCGACCATGGCCGGCATGACCGTTGCCACCATGGTTTCGTTGGTGGCGTGCAGCAGGATGCCGAGGCTGATGAAGCAGAAGCGCGCCAGGTCGCCGCTCGCCCACAGCGCGCGCCAGTCGACCCTGTTTGTGCTTGTCTTGGTCATCCGGTCCCCCAGGCTTTCTCAGACGCTGGTCTGAAGTATTGGAGCGTTCTTCACGTCCAAATGAGTACATGCCGCAGTATGGGAGGACTTCTAGAACCTCAACCGTAGTTGAGATCAAGCGGTCTTGATCGCCGTTGACGTGGCGGATTTCAAAATTGTGCGATGGGGGACGATCACGAGGCGTTGAGATTCTGGTCAGACCGAAGACAAGCAATATTGGATCGCCGCAATCTTCGGTCACGGTAACGGCATGAACACAGTTGCCATGCCGTGATCTTCGAGCGCCCCAACTTTGAACATCAGGGCGGCCCGTCCTCTGCGGAGTGGGCCTGCCGGAATCTATGAGCCTTCGGCAGCTATTCGCAGGCCGACACCTACGCTCCCCGCCGCTCGGGAGCCATGCTGCGCCGTTATTTGAACGAGTGGATCAGGTCGAGCGAGGTGACGGCGACCGCCAGGTTGACGCCGGTCTGTGCCTGGACACTGAGCGGCTGCAGCGAAAAGGCGCTGTCGAGGCCGCCGACCAGGAGATTGGCGCCGCCACCGGTGACCACGCTGGCCTCGGCGTTCACGCCATAGTAGCTGCCGGCAAGGTCGCCTTCATCGTGGTTGCGGGTCGCCGCCAGAACCGCCCATACCAGCTGGCCCTGATGCGTCCGGCCGACATCGACGCCGAGCTTGGAAATCACACCGGTATAGACTTCAGAGGGGCCGCCACGATGCGGACGAAAGATACAGGAAACACCCTTGTTGGAAGTGACGAGATAGGCCGTGCCGCCGTCGATGGTGCAGTCGAGCACGCCGAGCTGGAGTTTGCTGGCGCTGGCGGGAGCGGCAACGACGGTCGTGGCGAGAGCAGCGGCACAAGCGAGTTTCTTGATCATGGCAGGGTCCTTTCGAAATTGCCTTGTACAAACGGCTGAGCACGCCGAGCGTTCCGCCGAAAACTTGGCGCCAGCAAGGCGAAGCTAAACGCAGGGTTGTCGGAGTGCGGAAACGGAGGCCCGATTAACCGGCCGCTCAGCCGGCACTGGTGCGGGCCAGGCCGTCCTTGGCCGGCTGGTAGGTCGGATTGAGGTGCACGGCCTCGCGGTAGGATTTCGCGGCCCTGACCTTGTCGCCGCGCCGCTCGTAGATCAACGCCTGGTTGGACCAGGCCTCAGCATTCTTGCCGTCGAGCTTGATCGCCATGTTGAAGTCGGCGAAGGCATTGTCCTCGTCGTTCATGGCAAGGTAGGAGAGGCCGCGCCCGTTGTAAGGCTCGGAGGCGTCCGGCGCCAACGAAATGGCGGTCGAGAAATCCTCGATGGCAAAGGCGTGCTGGCCCTGACTCTGGTAGATCAGGCCGCGATTGTGATAGGCGCGCGCATCGGTCGTGTCGAGCTGGATGGCTTTCTGGAAATCGTTGAAGGCTTCCTGGACCCGGCCCGCCCTGCGGTAGAGATTGCCGCGGCCGATATAGGCGGCGTCATAGTTGGAATTGATCTGGATCGAGCGATTGTAGTCGGCGAGCGCGCTCGCCTGATCGCCGAGGAAGCGCTGGATGAGCGCACGGTTCGAATAGGCCTGGTAAAAATTCGGATTGAGCTGGATGGCGGTGTTGAAGTCCTTCAGCGCCGCCTGGTACTGGCCGCCGCGGCCATAGGCCGAGCCGCGCACATTGTAGGCTTCCGGATCCTGGGGGTTGCGCTGGATCACCGCCGACAGCGAGGAGATGTTCTCGCTCGAGCCTTGCGCCTTGTCGATGTTGTTGAACTCGCCGGTCGGAACACTCTGGCAGCTGGCAAGCGCCATCCCGGAAAGCAGGGCTGCCGTCAGGGCGAGGCCGCGCCACGCGGTTCTGCGCTCTACGGTGATTGCGTCCATGTCTGCCCTGTCCTTACTGCGCCGTCTGGTCCGTTCCCCCTCCGAACCGGCATCTCTCCCAACCGGTCCTCTCGGACCGGGTCGAACTCACAACAAAAAGGTGGCGGCGATTCCGCATCGCGCCACCTTGGATATCCTTGGAAAAGGACGAAAAATTGACGTCAGAACCGCGGCGGACGCGGAGCACCGGCACCGGCAGCACCGGCCGCGACCGGACGCGGCGTCATCGGCAGCAGGCCTTCGCGCTGGGCGCGCTTGCGGGCCAGCTTGCGGGCACGGCGCACGGCTTCCGCCTTTTCACGGGCGCGCTTCTCGGAGGGCTTTTCGTAATGTCCGCGCATCTTCATTTCGCGGAAGATGCCTTCGCGCTGCATCTTTTTCTTGAGCGCGCGAAGCGCCTGATCAACATTGTTGTCGCGGACGAGTACCTGCACGTGCAATCCTGTCTTTCGGGTTTGAAATCAACAGGCAAGCGGCCATAGCCGCAAGCCTCCGCGGCGCGTTACACCACGAATTGGGGCGGCTGATAGCAGAATCAAGGGGCTCTGTCCACAGCCGATTGAGAGGCGGTGCCGTCCGGGCGGGCACGACAGTCCCACATGGCGGCTTGATTTTTTCAATCTGTGAACTATAGTTCACGAGTGACCATCGTTGAGCAAACCGCCGAGTTCCGGGACTGGCTCAAGGGTCTAAACGATATGCGGGCGGCCGAGCGGATTGCGATCCGCGTGGCACGTATCCAGTCCGGACTGATGGGAGACGTGAAGTTCTTCGATGGCATCGGCGAGCTTCGGATAGACTACGGTCCCGGTTACCGACTGTACTTCGTCAAGCGCGGCAGCGCGCTCGTTATCCTGCTCTGCGGCGGCGACAAGTCCTCGCAGAAGCGCGATATCAGGAAGGCCATTGAAATGGCCAAGGAGATCTGAAATGCCCCACGAGACCTTGCCTTTTGATCCTGCCGAACATCTCGGCCGCGCGGAGGCCCAGGCCGAACTTCTTGCCGACGCCTTTGCCACGGGCGATACCGGCTATATCGCGAATGCTCTCGGCATAGTTGCCCGCGCGCGTGGCATGTCCAAGGTGGCGAAAGATGCCGGCGTCACCCGGGAGGCCCTGTACAAGGCACTGAGCCCCGATGGCGACCCGCGCCTCTCGACATTGCTTGGCGTGGTGAAGGCCTTAGGGGTGAAACTCACCGCCGAAAAGACCGAAGCTTGAGGCCGCCGAATCCCGAAACGAAAAACCCGCCTCAGAGACGGGTCCTTGGTGTGAATCAGCATCATACCGATATTAGTAGCATAGCTGCCGGCACAAAGCAAGAACAAAATTCGCCTTGGGCCAGATAGGCGCCGCTACGCCGTGGCCAGGTGGAGCTGCTCGAAACCCTCGAAGAACTCGCCGTAGTCGCAGGTTATTTCCTCGCCGGCGGCGATGTCGCGGGTCGCGGTGGCCCCGCCATATTGCGAAAAGTCGGTGTTCGGCTTGTCGGCGTGGTTCATGAAGCGGCCATTGTCGACCTCATAGACCATGAAGCCCGGCCGGTCCGGACTGGGATAGGCATATCTGTCGAGCAATTCCTTGAGGTGCGGCGGCGCCGTCTCGTATCTTTCCATCGGGATCAGCCGGTCGAAGTCCGGATCGAGCCGCCAGATCTGCGCCCCTTTCCGGATCGGCTCGGCGGCGAACACGCCGACGCCTTCGATTGCGCTTGCAGCGATATAGGTCCTGATCAGCAGCATGTTTCCAACCCGTTTTCGAGGAGAAGACGGAATCGTCAAATCGCCGGGAAAAGCAAGACCGGTTTTCCGGCATTGCGGCTGGCGGGCCGACGCCAACCGCGAAACGCTTCACGTGCGGGTGATCGAGACACCGCCGTCGGCGAACAGTGCCGTGCCGGTGGTGAAGCTCGATGCATCGGAAGCCAGGTAAAGCGCCGAGCGGGCGATCTCCTCTGGCTCGGCGACGCGCTTCAAGGCATGCAGGTTTTCGACGAACGCCCGCGATTCAGGTGTGTTGAATGTCGCCGAAGGCGTGTCGGTGCCGCCCGGCAGCAGCGCGTTGACCCGGACGCCCTTGGCGCCAAATTCGGCGGCCAGCACCTGCGTCAATCCGATCAGTCCGGCCTTGCTCGCGGCATAGCTGGTCATGCCGGGCATGCCGACCGTGTAGCCGACGAAGGTTGAGGTGAAGATCAACGAGCCGCCGCCGCGTTCGACCATCGCCGGCACCTGGTATTTCGCGCCGAGAAAGGCGCTGGTCAGATTGGTATCGAGCGTCTCGCGCCAGCCCTCCAGCGACAGCTCAGAGACCGGCCCCATCCTGCCGACCGAGCCGGCATTGTTGAAGGCGATGTCGAGCCCGCCGAATTTCTCGACCGCCAGGTCGACCAGGACTTTCGCGTAGGCCTCGTCGCGGACGTCGCCGGCAAGCGCAATGGCGGTGCCCTCGGCGTCTTCGATTTCGGCAACCAGCGCATCGAGTTCCGCCTGGCGGCGGGCCGCGACGACCACCTTGGCGCCTTCCTCGGCAAAGAGCTTTGCCGTGGCGCGGCCGATGCCGGAACTGGCGCCAGTGACGATGGCGACCTTGTTGGCGAGTGCGAACATTTTCTGCATCCTTTTTTGGCGCCGGTTCTGGCCGGCAATTGGATGCTTGGTCGCAAATCGGGGCGGTGCGGACCACCCGATACCTGCGAGGTGGTGTCGGCCTGGACTATTGCCTAAGCAGCCAGCCGAGCCGATCGAGCGAAAATGCGTAGCTGACGGCGATCAGAAGGGCGACGGCAATGCCGGCTGTCGTGTAACCGGCCAGGTGGAATCCGGCAGCGCCGCCGAACAGGACGGCGAGTTCGAGCACCAGCCGCAAACCGCCCGGCACCGGAACCGGCGCCCGCCCCGACCGGCTCGGATCGTTCGGCACCGCGAACGTACCCCAGAGCGCGGCGGCAACGAACGGCAATGCCGCGGCAAGGGTCCAGCGCCACATGCCCGCTGAGAGGCTCCAGCCCGCCATGCCGAGGCCGAGCAAAGCGGCGAGTTCCAGCATGAAGCGCAATGTCAGATTCCACCAGACGTTAGCCACCGCCATAATCCTCCGATCGCCAGGCGACGGATAGTGATGGATGGCAATTGCATCAACCAGCCCGCATGCGGCTTTTTCACCACGGCGCAAAACGGCAAGCGCCGTCGCAAACAGTGCAAGGCTGGCAGCGCCGTTTCGCTAGTGATACAGCTCGCGCGCCGGCGTTCGAGTGAATGCCCGGCCGTCATTTGCGAGGCCTGCGACGTTGAAGAAATACTCGGTATTCGCCATCGCCCGCGAGGCCATGCGCGGTCACAAGGGCTGGGAGGAACAATGGTCCTCACCGGAGCCGAAGAAGGAGTACGACGTCATCATCGTCGGCGCCGGTGGCCACGGCCTGGCCACCGCCTATTATCTCGCCACCGTGCACGGCGTCACCAACGTCGCGGTATTGGAAAAAGGCTGGCTCGGCGGCGGCAATACCGGCCGCAACACCACCATCATCCGTTCCAATTATCTCTATGACGAAAGCGCCGGCATCTACGACCATGCGCTGAAGCTGTGGGACGGGCTCAGCCAGGAACTCAACTACAACGTCATGTATTCGCCGCGCGGCGTCATGATGCTCGCCCACAACATCCACGACATCCAGGTGCTGAAGCGGCACGTCCACGCCAACCGGCTGAACGGCATCGACAATGAATGGCTGACGCCGGAGCAGGCCAAGGAATTCTGCCCGCCGCTCAACATTTCGCGCAATGCGCGCTATCCGGTGATGGGCGCCTCCCTGCAGCGCCGTGGCGGCACGGCGCGCCACGATGCCGTCGCCTGGGGCTATGCGCGCGGCGCCTCGGCGCGCGGCGTCCACATCATCCAGAATTGCGAGGTCACCGGCGTCAAACGGGCGCCGAACGGCGCGGTCACCGGCGTCGAGACGACGCGCGGCTTCATCGGCGCCAGGAAGGTCGGCGTGGTTGCCGCCGGGCACTCATCGGTGATCATGAACATGGCCGGCGTGCGCATGCCGCTGGAAAGCTATCCGCTGCAGGCGCTGGTGTCGGAGCCGGTCAAGCCGGTGGTGCCTTGCGTGGTGATGTCGAACACCGTGCATGCCTATATCTCGCAGTCCGACAAGGGCGAGCTGGTCATCGGCGCCGGCACCGACCAATATGTCTCCTATTCGCAGACCGGCGGCCTGCACATTTTGCAGCATACGCTGGACGCCATCTGCGAGATGTTCCCGATCTTCACGCGCATGAAGATGCTGCGCTCATGGGGCGGCATCGTCGACGTGACGCCTGACCGTTCGCCGATCCTGGCCAAGACGCCGGTGCCCGGCCTGTATGTCAATTGCGGCTGGGGCACGGGCGGTTTCAAGGCGACGCCGGGTTCGGGCCATGTCTTTGCCCATACGATCGCCAGGGACGATCCGCACCCGATCAACGCGCCCTTCACCATCGAGCGCTTCCGCACCGGCCGCCTCATCGACGAGGCGGCGGCGGCGGCGGTGGCGCACTGAAGGCCGCAATGACGCGCAAGACTCACACCATGCTTTTCGGATTGGCCCTCGTGGGCGCCACGGTGCTCTTCATGCTGTTAGTGGTCAGGGAGATTTTGGTTCGAATAGTCGGGTATGAGGCCAACGGGGTCGATCCCGTCATGTTGGCCATGTTTGTAATTGTGGGCGTACCTACTTTTTTCTGCGTATGGGCGTTTGCCATACCGAAAATACTCGAAAACGCGTTTCTGGATATCGGTTCCCGAAGAACCTTCTCTGGACCACGAACGCAGGCTGATGTCGATCGAGCCAAAGTGAATTTGCGGGCGGTAGGATTGCTCGTCGAAGACCGCCCTGCCGAAGAAAATGTTGTGACCAATCGTGGCAGACATGACGGCTCTGCACATGATGGGTCGACTAAATCCAAGAAAGTCGATTGATGCTTCTCATCCGCTGCCCCTATTGCGAGGAAGAGCGTCCGGAGCTCGAATTCCGCAACGCCGGCGAGGCGCATATCGCGCGTTCCCCAAACATCGCCAGCGAGAGCGACGACGATTTTGAAAAGTTCTTTTTCATCCGCTCAAACCCCAAGGGGATCATCTATGAGCGCTGGCGGCACATGCATGGCTGCGCGCGGTTCTTCAACGCCGTGCGCGACACCGTCAGCGACAGGTTCCTGATGACCTACAAGGCCGGCGAGCCGAAGCCCGTAAAGCTGCCGGGAGCCGCCAAATGAGCGCCACGTTCCGCATTGCCGGCGCCGGGCGGCTCAAACAGGCAAAGATAGCTGGCTTCAGCTTCGACGGCCGCCCCTATACCGGCATCGAGGGCGATACGTTGGCCTCGGCGCTGCTTGCAAACGGCGTCCATCTCGTCGGCCGCTCGTTCAAGTACCACCGGCCGCGCGGCTTGCTGTCGGCCGGCGCCGAAGAGCCGAACGCGCTGGTCGAGATCAAGCGCGACGCGGCACGCAAGACGCCGAACGTGCGTGCCACGGTGCAGGAGCTCTATGACGGATTGACCGCACAGTCGCAGAACCGCTGGCCGTCGCTCGCTTTCGACGTCGGTGCCGTCAGCAGTATTGCCTCGCCGATGCTTTCGGCCGGCTTCTACTACAAGACCTTCATGTGGCCGAAGGCTGCGTGGAAAAACCTCTACGAACCCAAGATCCGCGCCGCCGCCGGTCTTGGCGTCGCTCCTGACCAGCCGGATCCCGACCACTATTCGGCGCGCTTCGCCCATTGCGAGGTGCTGGTGCTTGGCGGCGGTGCCGCGGGCATCGCCGCGGCATTGGCCGCGGCCGAGACCGGCGCGCGCGTCATCCTTGCCGACGAGCAGGCGGAATTCGGCGGCAGCCTGCGCTTCGAGAGCGGCGCGAAGATCGAAGGCCAGGACGGTTTTTCCTGGGCGCAATCGGCTCTCGCCAAGTTGAGCGCGATGGACAATGTCCGCGTGCTGCCGCGTACCACGGCCTTCGGCTATTACGCGCAGAATTTCGTCGGGCTGGTCGAGCGCGTCAGCGACCATCTGCAGAACCCCGGCCGCGACCTGCCGCGCGAGCGGCTGTGGCAGGTTCGCGCTAAACGCGTGGTACTGGCGACCGGCGCCATCGAGCGCCACATGGTGTTTGCCGACAACGACCGGCCGGGCATCATGCTGGCGTCGGCGGCGCGCACCTATCTCAACCATTACGGCGTCGCCGTCGGCAGGAATATCGGCGTCTATACGGCGAACGATTCCGCCTATGCGGCGGCGATCGACCTGAAAAAGGCCGGCATCAACGTGGCGGCGATCGTCGACCTGCGCGACAACCCGACCGGGCCGGCGATCGACGAGGCGAGGGCGCTCGGCATCGAGGTCAATTTCGGCCGCGCGGTGATCCGCGCCGGCGGCAAATTGCGGGTGTCGTCGATGACCGTGCAGCCGAAGAATGGCGGCGGCGAGCGCACCATCCCGGTTGACGCGATTCTGATGTCGGCCGGCTGGACGCCATCGGTGCATCTGTTCTCGCAATCGCGCGGCAAGGTCGCCTTCAATGACGAGACCAAGCGCTTCGTGCCCGGAATTTATGCGCAGGACTGCGTCTCGGTCGGCGCCTGCAACGGTACCGACGGGCTGTCGGCGACGATCGACGAGGCCTATGCAGCGGGCGCCAAGGCGGCCAAGGACGCCGGCAGCAGGCCGGCCAAGGGCTCCAAGCCGAAGGTCGACGCCGGCGAGAGCTGGTCGCGCGGCATGCTGGGTGCAGCACCCGGTGCCGGATCGGATACGACGGTCAAGGCCTTTGTCGACTTCCAGAACGACGTCACCGCCAAGGACATCCGCCAGGCAGTGCATGAGGGCATGCGCTCGATCGAGCACGTCAAGCGCTTCACCACCAATGGCATGGCGACCGACCAGGGCAAGACCTCCAACATGCACGGCCTGGCGATTGCCGCCGAGACGTTGGGCAAGCCGATCCCGCAGGTCGGGCTGACGACGTTCCGCGCGCCCTATACGCCGGTGACATTCGGCTCGATCGTCGGCCACGCGCGGGGTCCCCTGTTCGACCCGACCCGCAAGACGGCGATCCATCCCTGGGCCGAGCGCCAGGGCGCTGTATTCGAGGATGTCGGCCAGTGGAAGCGCGCCTGGTATTTCCCGAAGCCGGGCGAGGACATACATGCCGCCGTCGACCGCGAATGCGTGACGGTGCGCAAGACGGCCGGCCTGTTTGACGCCTCGACGCTGGGCAAGATCGAGGTGGTCGGGCCGGATGCGGCCAAATTCATGGAACTGCTCTACACCAATCCATGGGAGAAGCTCGAGCCCGGCCGCTGCCGGTACGGCATCATGCTGCGCGAGGACGGCTTCATCTATGACGACGGTGTCGTCGGCAGGCTTGCACCCGACCGTTTCCATGTGACGACGACGACCGGCGGCGCGCCGCGGGTCATGAACCATATGGAAGACTATCTCCAGACCGAGTTCCCGCATCTCAACGTCTGGCTGACCTCGATCACCGAGCAGTGGGCGGTGATTGCCGTGCAGGGACCGAAGTCTCGCGACATCATTGCGCCGCTGGTCGAGGGCATCGACATGTCGGATGAGGCGCTG
This sequence comes from Mesorhizobium sp. M1182, assembly GCF_040318335.1. Classification (NCBI taxonomy): domain Bacteria; kingdom Pseudomonadati; phylum Pseudomonadota; class Alphaproteobacteria; order Hyphomicrobiales; family Phyllobacteriaceae; genus Mesorhizobium; species Mesorhizobium sp. M1182. The sequence continues at coordinate 311,661 of NZ_JAMYMD010000002.1, read as the reverse complement.
CCGCATATGTCGGTGCGCGAAGGCAGGATCTGCGGCGTGCCGACAAGGCTGTTTCGCATGTCGTTCAGCGGTGAACGCGGCTTCGAGGTCAACGTGCCGGCCGATTATGGCGAGGCGGTCTGGGAAGCGCTATGGGCCGAGGGCCAGAAGCACGGAGCCTGTGCCTACGGCACCGAGTCGATGCATGTGCTGCGCGCCGAAAAGGGCTACATCATCGTCGGCCAGGATACCGACGGGACGGTGACGCCGAACGATGCCGGGCTCGACTGGGCCGTCGGCAAGAAGAAGACCGATTTCGTCGGCATTCGCGGCATGGCGCGGCCGGACCTGGTTGCCAAGGGCCGCAAGCAGCTTGTCGGCCTGAAGACGAGGGATCCCAAGGTGGTGCTGGAGGAGGGCGCGCAGATCGTTGCGGACCCGAAGCAGGCAATCCCGATGAAGATGATTGGCCATGTCACCTCGAGCTATTGGTCGCAAAATTGCGGCCGCTCGATCGCGCTGGGGCTGGTCGCCGGCGGCCGCGATCGCACGGGCGAGACGCTCTATGTGCCGATGCCGGACGGGGTGATCGAGGTGGAGGTCACCGGCATGGTGTTCTTCGACGAGAAGGGGGAGCGCCTCAATGGCTAAAGCCGCTTTGAAAACCGACGCCGCCGGACCCTCAGTCGAACGCCGTCCAGCTCTCGCCGGCCAGTCGCTTTCCGCCGCCGGCGTTACACTTGCCGTGCTGCCGCAGGCCGAGCGCATATCGCTGCGCGCGCCGGAAGCCTCGATTGCGGCACTTTCGAAAGCGCTCGGCGTCGTCCTGCCGCAAAGGCCGAAAACCTCGGCGGCAAAGGCCGGACGCACGGCCTTGTGGCTCGGGCCGGACGAATGGCTGGTCATCGACGAGAGCGGAAAAGATCCGCTCGCCGACTGCGCCAGCATTTCCGTACTGCATTCGGCGGTCGGCATCTCGCACCGCAACGTCGCCATATCGGTTACCGGTCCGGCTGCCGCGGCGACGATCAATGCCGGCTGCCCGCAGGATCTGTCGCTCGACGTCTTTCCGGTCGGGGCGGCGTCGCATACCATTCTCGGCAAGGTCGAAATCGTGCTGTTGCGCACGGCGGCCGACGCGTTCCGCGTCGAATGCTGGCGTTCCTTTTCCGATTATGTCTTTACTTTTCTGTCGGAGGCGGCGCGCGACGCGGCAGCATAGGCATGTTCGCCGCGCCCGCCCGTTCTGCGACGGCGAGCCGAGGGAGAACGCAAATGCCGCCGAACTCCGCGCCGAAGTCGCCGGTCAAGACGCCGGCCGTGCGCTCTTTCGAAGACGAGCAGCGCACTGGGACGGATATCGAAGAGGAACTCGAGGAAGGCCTCGAGGATACATTCCCGGCCAGCGATCCGGTGTCGATCACCGGAACGGCCATTCCCGGCGCACCGGCAAGACCCGGCAAGCCCAAAAGCGTGGTGGGACAGAAGCGCAAGAAGTGATCTGCGCGGGGTGACAAAAAGCAGGGCTGAGGCAGCACGATGGGCGGCCGGTAATTGCTGCCGCCCTTTCGGTTCATCACCGCGTGTTGTCGCCCGTCGGCTCAGAAGCTGCTTGGCACGATCCACGGGTCGATGCCGATGCCGAGCCTCGGGCCCTTGCTGCCGGCCTTGTGGGCCGCGGCGTCCGCCTTTTCAAGCGATCCGGTCGGCGCGCAATCGAGCTTCACATCAGCCTTGGTGTCGATGCAGGCCGCTTCTTGCTTGCCTGTCTGACTGCTGCCGGCAAATGCGGCGCTAGAGAGCGCCAGCAGGGCGGCGAGCGTGAGGATTGCCTTCTTCATCGTCGGTCTCCGGTTCAGCTATTGAATTTCTCGTACTTGTACGGTATTGCGTACAGATACGCCCTGGACTCCCGATGTTCAAGCAGAATCGTACGCGTACGGAGAATTGCCGAACGCTCGGCGCTGTGGCGCGGATCGTTCGGAGAAGATCCTGCAGATCGGGAGGAGCGCCGCTCTTCAGCAGTTGACGGGCGGCGTGAGCGGCGCAATCTCGTGCGCGGCGATGGCTTCGAGCATGATGTCGCCGATCCGTGTGATGAACGTCGTCTGGTCGCCGAACGGGTAGAACGGGAAGGTGATCAGCAGCGAGATGGCGCCGTGGCCGACCGCCCACAGCATGGTGGCGATGGCGCGTGGATCGCCTTTGAGCCTGCCGGCGGCAACGCAGGCTTCGACCCTCTCGATCAGCACTTTCATCGCCGGGTTGCCGCCTTCCATCTCGGCAAAGGTCTTGCCGGTCGGCGGCTTGACTTTTTCGGTCATGAAGACGGTGCGGTACTCGTTGGGATTTTCCAGCCCGAAGGCGGCGTATTCGACAAGCACCGCCTTGAGCGCCTCGATCGGGTCGTCGGCCGTATGATTTGCGATGCGCCTGGCCAGGGTCTCGAAGGCATCCTCGGCCAGCGCGAACAGGATGTCCTGCTTGTCGGCGAAATAGGAATAGACCGACATCGGCGCATAGCCGACGCGCTTGGCGAGCTTGCGGATGGTGAGGCCGTCATAGCCTTCTTCCTGGACAAGCTTGTGCGCGGCGTCGACAAGTTCGGAACGCAGTTCGGCCTTTTGTTTTTCGCGGCGCTCCTGGACGCTTAGCTGCAACTTTCTACTGCCTTATGACTGATGCTGGATGCAGCATATATACGCTGTACGGCGTCGGGCAAGGGCGGTGTGAAGCAGAGGCTTGACCTCACAAAACGATGTAACCAGGCAATAAAGCCGGCAACATCGGACTGTTACAGACAAAGACTAATTCGCGGCTCTGCAAAAATTTCGTTTCGGGAGGCCGTTATGACCGGAACTGAGCTTTCGTCCGGCGTGCCGGACGTGGACCCGCTTTCTCATCGCGCCAGGATGGCGCTCAGGCGCGTCGTCATGGTCGCATGGCTGGCGATCGCGCTCGGCTTCGCCATGGAAGCTCTCATTCTGACCGTCAGATTTGCGGCAGGTGCCTACCCGGCGACGACGCAGGTTCTGATCGAACTGGCGCAAGGCGTGACCTGGTCGTTCTTCGTCTGCGCCGGCGTCAGCCTCGGCACGGCGCTCACCAAGGTGCGAGCCTCGCTCGGTGGCCTGATCGGTGCGATTTCGGCGCCACTGGCGATGGGCATCGCCAAAGGGACGCAAAAGGTTATGGTCAGCGCGCTGGACGCGGCGGCAAAGCCGGCCATCCTGTCGCTCACGACGCTCGGTGTGCTGCGGGCGATCGAATACGGGCTGCTCGGCTGGGCACTGGCGTCGCTGGCATCGAAGGAAGAACCGCGTCCGCTCCATTTCGCGCTGGCAGGCGCCCTGATAGGCGCGGTATTCGGCGGCGGCATCACGGTGCTGACCATCGAGACGGCCGCGGCGAACGACGCTGCTCTCGCAATGCCGCAGGCGATCGCAACCGGCCTCAACGAGATCGTGTTCCCTATCGGTTGTTCACTGGTCGTCTACATTGCGCTGCAGGTCAGTCGCCACATGAAGTACGTCGCGGCCGAAGCCAAATAGATTTGGCACAGATAGATTCGGGCTTCTCAGCCCGACGAGAGTCAGACCGCTTCCGGCTGGCGTTCGATCAGCGTCAGCGTCAGCCAGCGCGCGGTCAGCGCCGGTTTCTTCGAGCCCTCGATCTCGATCGTCACGTCGTGCGCCGTCTGCACCCACCCCGACGGCCTGACCTTGACGTCGGCCAGCACGAAACGGGTGCGGATGCGCGAGCCGGTCTTCACCGGCGCCAGGAAGCGCAGCGAATCGAAGCCATGATTGACGCCCATCTTGCTGTTTTCCAGCGGCGGCATGGTTTCGAAGGTCATCGCCGACAACAGCGAAAGCGACAGGAAGCCATGCGCGATGGTGCCGCCGAACGGCGTTTCGCGGCTGGCGCGTTCCGGATCGCAATGGATGAACTGATGGTCGTCGGTGGCATCGGCGAACTGGTCGATCATGCGCTGGGTGACGACCCGCCATGGCGACACGCCGACTTCCTTGCCGACGTTGGCCAGAAGCACATCGAGACTGATCGGTTCCACGCTGATGTCCTCCATCTTCACCCCCGGCATTTCACTCGCCGGATGGCGTGCGTCTCATTCCTTGAACAATGTCAGCCCGTGTTGCACCGACTGCCCGCCATCGATCGGCAGGATGGCGCCGGTGACATAGCTGCCGGCCCGGCTGCACAAATAGAGCGTTGCGCCAGCAATGTCATCCGGTGCGCCGATGCGGCCGATCGGAACGTGGTTGCCGATATGTCTTGCCTGGTCTTCGGTGCCGGTGGCGAAGGCCGTCATCCGGCTCTGGAAAGGGCCAGGCGCAAAGGCGTTGACGGTGATGCGGCGGGCGGCGAACTCGATCGCCAGGATGCGCGTCAGGTGGTGAACCGCGGCCTTCGAGGCCGAGTAGGAGTAGGCATCTTCGGCCAACGGCTGCGTGCCCATCACCGATCCGAGGTTGATCACCCGGGCCGGGTCGGCATCGCTGGCGGCGGCGTCGAGCAGAGGCAGCAATTCGCGCGTCAGGTGGAAAACCGCGGTGACGTTGACGCCGAACACCTTGGCCCAGGCATGGTAGGGAAAGCTTTCCAGCGGCGCGCCCCAGGAGATGCCGGCATTGTTGACCAGGATATGCAGCCGCTCGGTCCGCGCCCTGACCTCGGCCACAAGCGCCGCAATGCCGGCCTCGCTGGAGACGTCGCCGGCAAAACCTTCCGCCCGGCCGGATGCGCCAAGTCCGTTCAACTCGCCGGCAACCTTGGCGCAGTCCTCGCCCTTGCGCGAGGCAATCATCACCGAGGCGCCGGCCATGACCAGAGCGGTCGCCGCCATGCGGCCGATGCCGGTCGCGGCGCCGGTGACCAGCGCCGTCTTGCCGGCGACTGAGAACAGCTCGTCCAGATAGCTCATCGAATTCCTCCGCGCAGTTCACCGCGCTTTGGTTCAAGGAAGCGGCTTCACGTCGACAAGGTTAGCCGAACTTCGATCATGCTTGCCATGGGTAAAGTAGCTGGAGTGGGGCACGCTTAGCGGCTGAATGGTTAAGCCCGAAATGCAAGGTGGTCATTCGGCCGTGACATGGGTCGGATGAATGATGCGGCCGTGCCCGTTAGCGAGCACCTTGGTAAGCGGTTCATTTCGCACGTGAACCAGTCGTCATTACTCCTCCGCCCAAGCCGCAGGCGGGTCTTGGGGAGTTGGGAGGTGGCCGAGCAGTGGGGCGGGACTGATATTCGCAGTCGTGGACGGGGACTATGCTGTCGGGGGGAAAGCCATGGGTAAGAAACAACGCACCGTCCTGCTGGCAGCGGTGGTTGCGACTGTCTTTGGCGTCCTTTTGCTGATCCTGATCCTGCAGATGATCAGTTTTCTAGTGGACTAGACCGAAGCGAAAGGCGTGCCTTTCCGGAGGAGCTCTACCGCAGGCTTTCCAGTTCGCGGATGCGTTTGGCGCCGTCGGCTTCGAGCTGCCTTGTGACCGCGCCGATCAGGGCTTCGGCAACGACGAAAAGCGCGGCGGATGAGTCCCAGGCCGAAGGCACGGCGGTGCGCCCGGCGATGACATGGCGGGCGAAGCGGGCGATCGGCGACAGCCACTGGTCGGTAAACAGCACGATCTGCACGCCGCGCTGGTTGGCCGTCTCGGCGAAACGGACCAAGCTGTCCTGGTAGCGCCTGATGTCGAAGATCACCAGCACGTCGCGCTTGCCCATGTCGATCAGTCGGTCGCGCCAGACGCTTTCCTGCCCGCCGAGGTGAAAAACGTTGGGCTGGATGATGGCGAGGTGGGCGGCCATGTAGCGCGCCAGCGGGTCGGTGAAGCGGCCGCCGATCAGGAATGTCTTGCCGCGCCGGTCGGCTAGCTTGGCGACGATGTCGGCAAGCTGTTTGTCCGAGAGATGCCGGAATGTCTCGCGCATGTTGTCGAGGGTCGCCTCCAGCATCGGCGACACGGCGCTGCTGCCCTGCGAGGGGGGATTGAGCGTGCGCGAAGCCGGCGACTGCAATTGTGCCGCCAGCTCGTCTTGCAGCGCCGACTGGAATTCCGGATAGTTCTGGAAGCCGAGCCGGGCGACGAAACGCAGGATCGTCGGCGATGATACGCCGGCCGTAGCCGAGAATTCGGCGACTGTCTTCAGCCCGATCAGCGGATAGCTGGCGATCAGCGCTTGCGCTGCGCGCCGCTCGCCGGCCGGCATGGTGCCGATACGGTCGGAGATCAGTTCGGCAATGCTCGAAACCATGCTTTTTCCCCACCCTGGCCGTGCCGTTAGCGCATTATCGAAATCGCGTTTGACAAAGCCGGCCAAACTGTATGAAATCATCCGCAGGGACGCAATGAGGCAAAATACGTAACATACGATACAGCGCTCCCCGGGGACAGCAGACAATGGAGACAGCACGGCCCGCCAGCCTTGCATCGCCTGAAACCGTAAGGGTGACGAACCCCGGCGGATCAAGCCCTTTCGTGCTGACCTGCGACCACGCCTCCAATTTCCTTCCACCGGAATTCGGAACGCTCGGCCTTGCCGCCGAGGAACTTTCCCGCCACATCGCCTGGGATCCCGGCGCCTTGCCGGTGGCGCGCCGCATGGCCGAGGCGCTCGATGCGACGCTGGTCGAGACCTGCATCTCGCGGCTCATCATCGACTGCAACCGCCCGCTCGACGCGCCGGACCTGATAGTGACGGTCAGCGCCAGCGAAAAAACCGTGGTCCCGGCCAACCAGGGACTTTCGGCCGACCAGCGGGAGGCGCGCATCGCGCTGGCGTGGCGACCGTTTCACGAGCGGATCGCAACGGTCATCGACGAGCGCCTGGCGGCCGGGCGGGAGACCAGGCTGGTCTCGATCCATTCCTTCACGCCGCTCTACAAAGGCAAAAGCCGGCCCTGGCACATCGGCATCATCCACGACGAGGATCGCCGGCTGGCGGCGCCGCTGATCGCGACACTGAAGCGGCTTGCCGGCGTCAGCGTCGGCGTCAACGAACCCTATTCGCCGGCCGACCGGGTCTATTTCACGCTGGAACGCCATGCGCGCTCGCGCGGGCTGGCCTGCGCAATGATTGAAATCCGCAACGACGAGATCGCCGGCGCAGCCGGGCAGCGGAAATGGGCGGATCTGCTCGCAGGTATTTTTCTCAATCTGGAGCCCGAAGCGGCCAAGGCCTCCAGACCAAGCGCAGTCGGAAAGTCAGTTCAATCGGCCAGCTAAGAAACCAAAAGGGGACTTTAAAATGGTAGCACCGGGTTACAGCGAAGTTGACAAGAAGGAGGACCTGAAAGTTCTCCACGGAATGGGCTATGCTCAGGAACTGTCGCGAAGCATGAGCCGCTTCTCGAATTTCGCGATCTCGTTCTCGATCATCTGCATCCTCTCAGGCGGCATCAATTCCTTCGCGCAGGCGACGTCGTCCATCGGTGGCGCCGGCGCTGGCATCGGCTGGATCGTCGGGTGCATGGTTTCGGGATTTTTCGCGCTCGCCATGGCCCAGATCGCCTCTGCATTTCCGACCGCCGGCGGCCTCTATCACTGGGCATCCATCCTAGGGAACCGTTTCACTGGCTGGCTCACCGCATGGCTCAATCTGCTCGGCCTGATCACCGTGCTCGGCGCCATCAACATCGGTACTGCTTTCTTCTTCGTTGGAACGTTCGGGAGCTGGTTCGGCATTACCGGTACTCCGGGCGAGATTGTCGGATTTGTCGCCGTCATCACCGCGATCCAGGCGCTCTGTAATCACTTCGGCATCAAGCTGACCGCCATGCTGACTGACGCTTCCGGCTTCCTGATCCTTGGCGCAACAGCTGTGCTGATCATTGCCTGCCTAGTGTTTGCGCCCGCAATCGACATCACGCGGCTGTGGACCTTCACCAACTATTCGGGTGATGCCGGCGGCGGTGTCTTCCCACAGTCGGATTCCATGAGCTACCTGTTCCTGCTCTGCCTGCTGCTGCCGGTCTACACCATCACCGGATATGATGCGTCGGCGCATACTTCGGAAGAAACGCTGAAGGCAGCGCATTCCGTTCCGCGGGCGATCATTTCGTCCGTGCTCTGGTCGTCGCTGATCGGCTGGGCGATGGTCTGCGCGATCGTTCTGGCAATTCCGGACCTGGCGGCAGGCGCCAAGCAGGGTTGGAGCGTATTCTTCTCGACAATGGATGCAATCCTACCGGGCTGGCTGAAAGAACTTCTCTATCTGGCAATCCTGATCTCGCAGTTCCTCTGCGGCCTCGCCACGGTGACCTCGGCCTCGCGCATGCTGTTTGCGTTCTCTCGCGACGGCGGCATGCCGGTCGGTTCGGCCGGGCTCGCCAAAGTCAGCCCAACCTGGCGCACGCCGGTCAATGCCATCTGGACCGCTGCGATCCTCGAGATCATCTATGTCTTTCTTGCCCAGTTCATTTCGATCGGCGGCACCAACATCTACACCATCGTCGTCAATTCGACGCTGGTGTTCCTGTTCCTGTCCTTCACCATTCCGATCGCGCTCGGCATGACGGCTTTCGGAACGGCGAAATGGCCGAATCCCGGCCCATGGAATCTCGGCGCCGGCCTGTTCAAGCTGTTTTGCATCCTGTCGATCATCGGCATGGCGATCATCTTCTACATCGCCATCCAGCCGCCGAACGACAAGGTGCTCTATATCACCCTGGGCTTCATCGTGCTGACCGCGGTGCTTTGGTTCGGTTTCGAGAACCGCCGCTTCCAGGGTCCGCCCATCGGCGACCAGATCGCGAAGCGCCAGGCGGCGATCAAGGCAGCCGAGATAGCTGTCGGCGAGGCCGGCGCCTGACGCTCTCTGATGAGCATGGCCGGCATCGTGCCGGCCATGGGTTTCCGTTTCCTTTTCAAAGTGACAAGCCCGAAACGACAAGCGCTGGAGTGCCAAAGGAATGGCCGGAAATTTCTCGTTCGATCAGTTGAAGCAAGCGGTCTCCGGCGGCGAGGTCGACACGGTGCTGGCCTGCATCGTCGACATGCAGGGGCGGCTCGCGGGAAAGCGGTTCCTGGCCCGCTATTTCGTCGATTCCGCGCATGACGAGACGCATGGCTGCAACTATCTCTTGGCCGCAGACATCGATATGGAACCGGTGCCCGGCTACAAGGCGGCGAGCTGGTCGAAGGGTTATGGCGATTTCGTCATGAAGCCGGACCTTGCGACGCTGCGGCGCGTTCCGTGGCTGGAGAAGACGGCGCTGGTGATCTGCGACGTGCTCGACCACCATACCCATGATGACCTGGCGCATTCGCCGCGCGCCATGCTGAAGAAGCAGGTCAAGCGGCTGCAGGATCGCGGCTATATCGGCTATTTCGCTTCCGAGCTCGAATTCTATCTGTTCAGCGAAACCTACGATTCCGCCCGCAAGAAGCACTGGCAGGGCCTCGAGACGGCATCGCCCTATATCGGCGACTACCAGATCGGCATCACCACCAAGGAAGAAGGCGTCATGCGCCGGCTGCGCAACGAGATGGAGGCGGCCGGCATCCCGATCGAGAATTCGAAGGGCGAGTGGGGGCCAGGCCAGGAAGAGATTAATGTCCGCTACGCCGAGGCGCTCGACATGGCCGACCGCCACGTCATCCTGAAGAACGGCGCCAAGGAAATCGCCGAGTCCGAAGGCAAGGCGATCTCGTTCATGGCCAAGTACAATTACGGGCTCGCCGGCAATTCCAGCCACATCCATAATTCGCTGTGGAGCGCCGACGGCAAGACGCCGTTGTTCTACGACAAAAATGCCGAGTGGACGCTGTCGGCGCTCGGCCAGCAATGGGCGGCCGGGCAGCTCAAATATGCCAAGGAATTCACCTGGTTCCTGGCGCCCTACATCAACTCCTACAAGCGCTTCCAGGCCGGCACCTTTGCGCCGACCAAGATCATGTGGAGCGAGGACAACCGCACCGCCGGTTTCCGTCTTTGCGGCGAGGGCACCAAGGGCATCCGCATGGAATGCCGCATCGGCGGCGCCGATTTGAACCCCTATCTGGCTTTCGCCGCGCTGATCGCGGCCGGGCTTGCCGGCATCGATGAAAAGCTTGAACTGCAGAAGCCCTTCGTCGGTGATGCCTACCAGGCCTCGCAGCTGCCTGAAATTCCAAAGACATTGCGCGACGCCACCGCGACGCTGGCGGAATCGAAAATGCTGAGGCAGGCGCTCGGCGACGATGTGCTGGAACATTACGTCCACACGGCACACTGGGAACAGTTCGAGTACGACCGCCGGATTACGGACTGGGAACTGCACAGGGGGTTCGAGCGGTATTGAATAATCTGGCAACGTTGGCGCCGCTCCTCACCCTCAGCCTCTCCCGTGAAGAACGGGGGAGAGGGGGCCCGGCGCTGAGCTTGTCCCTTCTCCCCGTCAGTATACGGGAAAAGGTGCCGGCAGGCGGATGAGGGGCGGCGCTAACCAACGACATTATTGTAGAATGCGAGGACCCAAGGCATGACCGAAACGGTCAAGATAAAATCCCCCGTCGACGGTTCGATCTATGCCGAACGGCCTCTTGCCACCGACCAGGCGATCGGTGCCGCGGTCGAACGTGCCAAGGCGGCGCAGGAGAAGTGGGCTGAGACGCCGGTCATCGAGCGCGGCAAATACATGCTTGCCATGCTGGAAGCGCTGGTCGCCATGACCGACGAGATCGTGCCGGAGATCGCCTGGCAGATGGGCCGGCCGGTGCGCTATGGCGGCGAGTTCGGCGGCGTCAGGGAACGCGTCAGCTACATGGTCGAGATCGCCGAGGCGGCCCTGAAGCCGGTCATGGCCTCCAATCCGAAGGACGGCTTTCGCCGCTATGTGAAGAAGGTGCCACTCGGCGTGGTCATGGTGATCGCGCCGTGGAACTATCCCTATCTCACCGCCGTCAACACCATCGTGCCGGCGCTGATGGCGGGCAGCGCTGTCATCCTCAAGCATGCGGCACAGACATTGTTGGTCGGCGAGCGGTTTCAGCAGGCGTTTGATAAGGCCGGCCTGCCCAAGGGCCTGTTCCAGAACCTCGTCCTGAACCACGCGCAGACCGAAAGGCTGCTCGGCTCCGGCAAGATCGACCATGTCAACTTCACCGGCTCGGTCGCCGGCGGCCGCGCCATCGAGAAGGCGGTGGCGGGCACCTTCATGACGCTCGGCCTCGAACTCGGCGGCAAGGATCCGGCCTATGTGCTGCCGGACGCAAAGATGGACCATGCCGTTGCCAATCTGGTCGACGGCGCTTTCTACAATTCCGGCCAGTGCTGCTGCGGCATCGAGCGCGTCTATGTGCATGAGACGGTCTACGATGAATTCGTCGAGGGCTTCATTGCCGAGACCAGGAACTACGTCGTCGGCAATCCGCTCGACCAGGCGACCACCATGGGGCCGATGGCGCAGGCGCGCTTCGCCGACCTGATCCGCGAGCAGAAGGCCGAGGCGTTGCGCAAGGGCGCCAGGGCGCACATCGATATGAAGGTGGCCAACGACAGGCAAGGTTCGCCCTATCTGGCGCCGGAAGTGCTGACCCAGGTCGACCACCAGATGAGCGTCATGCGCGAGGAAAGCTTTGGCCCGATCGTCGGCATCATGAAGGTGCGCAACGACGAGGAGGCGATCGCGCTGATGAACGACAGCCCCTATGGGCTGACGGCCTCGATCTGGACGCGCGACATTGAGCATGCGGCGGCGATCGGCGATCGTGTCGAGACCGGCACCGTGTTCATGAACCGCTGCGACTATCTCGACCCGGCGCTGGTCTGGACCGGCGTCAAGGACACCGGCAAGGGCGCGGCACTGTCGGCCATCGGCTACGATAATCTGACCAGGCCGAAATCATACCATCTGCGCGAGGTGATCTAAGGTGGCGATCGACAGGCATGCGATCGCTGTTGAGGGGGAGTAATGGCGGATACACAACAATCGGCGCTGCCAGATGGTGAGCGTCCCGAGGGTATCGGCGGATGGCTTGTCCTGCCGATGCTCGGGTTGATGCTCACGCCGATACTGGGGTTGGTACAACTGCACAATACCGACTATCTCGGCTTCGACTGGCAGGCCTTCAGTTTTTCTCAAGGTGCGCTGCTCGTTGCCGAACTGGTGACAGCAGGCGTTCTAAGCCTTACAGCCCCGGTCCTGTTATTGTTCTTCATGTTCAAGCGCTGGGAGATATTCCCGGGCTGGTACATGATTTGGGCAGTCGCGATGCCGGTATATGTCATCCTCGACCCATGGGCTGCGCATCTGGTTTTTCGCGAGAGCTTTCCAACCTTGGCTGATGCGTTCGACAGCGAAACGATGCGCGGAATTTACCGTTCCGTCTGGGCCGCAGCCATCTGGATTCCGTACATGATGCGGTCAGACCGTGTGGCCAATACCTTTGTGAATTGACGACATCCGAGAGCACGAAAGCAGTCAAGAAGGTCGAAATGACAAAACTCGTTTCCAAATGGAATTACCCGACGACCGTCCGCTTCGGCGCCGGACGCATCAAGGAGCTGCCGGAGGTGCTGGCGGCGACCGGCATCAAGCGGCCGCTGTTCGTCACCGATCCGGGACTGGCCAGGCTGCCGGTGGTGGCCTCGACGCTGAAGATCCTCGACGACGCCAAGGTGCCCTATGGCGTATTTTCCGAGGTCAAGCCGAACCCGGTGGATTCCAACCTGACCGCCGGCATTGCCGTGTTCAAGAAGGGCAAGCATGACGGCGTCATTGCCTTTGGCGGCGGCTCGGCGCTCGACCTCGGCAAGCTGATCGCCTTCCAGGCCGGGCAGACCCGGCCGGTCTGGGATTTCGAGGACGTCGGCGACTGGTGGACACGCGCCGATGCCGATGCGATCGCGCCGATCATCGCCGTGCCGACCACCGCCGGCACCGGCTCGGAAGTCGGCCGCGCCGGCGTCATCACCAATGAAGCGACCCATACCAAGAAGGTCATCTTCCATCCAAAGCTCTTGCCGGCGATCGTCATTGCCGATCCGGAGCTGTCGGTCGGTATGCCGGGCTTCATCACCGCCGGCACCGGCATGGATGCGCTCGCTCACTGTCTCGAAGCCTATTGCGCGCCGGGCTATCACCCGATGGCCGACGGCATCGCCGTGGAAGGCATAAGGCTGGTCTTCGAAAACCTGCCGAAAGCCTATGCCAACGGCAAGGATCTGGTCGCCCGCGCCAACATGATGAGCGCCGCTGCCATGGGAGCGGCCGCCTTCCAGAAAGGGCTCGGAGCGATTCATTCGCTGTCGCATCCGATCGGCGCGCTCTACGATAGCCACCACGGCATGACCAACGCCGTGTTCATGCCCTACGTGCTGGCCTTCAACCGCGAGGCGATCGAGCCGCGCATCGCCCGGCTTGCCGCCTATTGCGGCATCAAGGGCGGCTTCGACGGTTTTGCCAAGGCGATCATCAAGCTGCGCAAGGAGCTCAAGGTGCCGCATGCGCTGCCCGGCCTGATCAAGGGGCTCGACATGGACAAGAAGCGCAAGGGCCTGATTGCCGACATGGCGGTGGTCGATCCGACCGCCGGCGGCAACCCGGTCAAGCTGACCAAGAAGGCGGCGCTGACGCTGCTCGAAAACGCCATCGCCGGCACCGTCTGAGACAATTTTCGCATCGGAAATCGACTTGGGAAAAGAGGCAAAGGAAAGGGGGAAAGATGAAAGGCAAGATCGAAACTAGTTAGCCGGAAAAAGAATCGCGAAGCGATTGCTACAGCCGGTTAAAAAGAGTTTACTTTTTCATACTGCGGGGCATCGCTTTCACAAAGCTTTCATCTGGCTGTCACACGAAAACGATACCGCATCGCAGGCGTCCAACGGCGTCAGTTCAACGGAGAGAACACATGTTCAAATTCACGGGAAAACTGCTTTCCCTTTCGGCCGTCGCCCTGATGGCGACCTCTGCCATCTCGTCGGCCCAGTCCATGGATGAACTGGTCGCCGCAGCCAAGGCTGAAGGCCAGCTCACCACCATCGCGCTGCCGCATGACTGGTGCGGCTACGGCGCGGTCATCGACGGCTTCAAGGCAAAATATCCGGGGATCACCGTCAACGAGCTCAACCCCGATGCCGGCTCCGGCGACGAGGTCGAGGCGATCAAGGCCAACAAGGACAACAAGGGCCCGCAAGCGCCCGACGTCATCGACGTCGGCCTGAGCTTCGGCCCGACCGCCAAGAAGGATGGCCTGATCCAGGCTTATAAAGTATCAACCTGGGACTCGATCCCGGACAGCGCCAAGGATGCCGAAGGCTTTTGGACCGGCGACTACTACGGCGTGCTTTCGTTTCTGGTGAACAAGGACCTGGTCAAGGAAGCGCCGGCCGACTGGGCCGATCTGCTGAAGCCGGAATTCGCCAATACCGTGGCGCTCGCCGGCGACCCGCGTGCTTCGAACCAGGCCATCCAGGCAGTCTATGCCGCCGGCCTTTCCGGCGGTGCGGCTGCCGGCGAAGCCGCCGGCGCGGCTGGTCTCGACTTCTTCAAGAAGCTCAACGCCGCCGGCAATTTCGTGCCGGTCATCGGCAAGCCCGCGACGCTTGCTCAAGGCCAGACGCCAATCCTGGTGACCTGGGATTATAACGCGCTTGCCGGCCGTGATACGCTGAAGGGCAATCCGCCGGTCGACGTCGTCGTGCCGAAGACCGGTGTCGTCGCCGGCGTCTATGTTCAGGCGATCAGCGCCTATGCGCCGCACCCGAATGCTGCCAAGCTGTGGCTGGAATATCTCTATTCCGACGAAGGCCAGATCGGCTGGCTGAAGGGCTATTGTCACCCGATCCGCTTCAACGACCTCGCCAAGAATGGCAAGCTCCCGGCTGACGTGATGGCCAAGCTGCCGCCGGCCGAGTCCTATGCAGCCGCGGTGTTCCCGACGCTCGACGAGCAGGGCAAGGCCAAGGAAGCCATCACCAAGAACTGGGATGCCGTCGTCGGCGCCAACGTCAAGTAAGACTTGAGATCAGCCGGGCGGCTTAGATCGCCGCCCGGCATACCTCCAGGACGGTAGCCGGCGCATGACCGATATCTCGTTGTCCGATCACGCTGTTGCCGGGAAGACCGCGCCTCCTGCCGACGCCCGCAGCATGCGGCTGCCGACGCAATGGCTTGGCGTTGCGCCTTTCTTCATCTTCGCCATCATGTTCTTGATCCTGCCGACGCTCTATCTGATGCTGGGCGCATTCCGGAACGATGCCGGCGAATTCACTTTCGAAAACATAGCGGCCTTGGCGCAGCCGTCGATCGTTGCCGCCTACTGGATCTCAATCAAGGTCAGCCTCGCCTCGTCGCTGATCGGTGCTTTCGCGGGACTTGCCATTGCCATCGCCATCGTGCGCGGCGGGCTGCCGGAGTGGATACGCTCGGCGACACTGACCTTTTCCGGCGTGGCCTCCAATTTTGCCGGCGTGCCGCTGGCCTTCGCCTTTCTCGCGACGCTCGGCCGGCTCGGGCTCGCCACGGTGCTGCTCAACGTCTTGGTCGGCTTCAACATTTATGCCCATGGTTTCAACATCCTGTCGTTCTGGGGCCTGACGCTGACCTATGTCTATTTCCAGATCCCGCTGATGGTGGTGATCATCGTGCCGGCGATCGATGGGCTGAAGAAGGAATGGGGCGAAGCGGCGGCAACGCTTGGCGCGACCCAGGCGCAGTTCTGGCGCATGGTCGTCATTCCGGTGATCTGGCCAAGTTTCCTCGGCACCGTCATCCTCTTGTTCGCCAACGCCTTCGGTGCCATCGCCACCGCTTACGCTCTGACCGGCTCCTCGCTTAACATCGTCCCTATCCTGCTCTACGCGCAGATCCGCGGTGACGTGCTGCACAATGCCCATCTCGGCTACGCCATCGCCTTCGGCATGATCGTCATCACTGGGCTGGCCAATGTCTTCTACATCTGGTTCCGGACGCGCTCTGAGAGGTGGCTCAAATGAAGTCCGGCAGATTCTGGGCCTGGATCGTCTTCGCGCTGGGCGCGGCCTATTTCTTCATTCCGCTGATCGCGACCGTGGAATTCTCCATGCGCATGCGGCGCGGCGCGTATTCCTTCGATGCCTATCAGGTCGTGCTCGGCGATCCCCGCTTCCAGGCGACCTTCATCTATTCGGTGGTCGCAGCCATCTTCACCATCGTCCTTGGCGTGCTGGTGGTGGTGCCGGCGGCGTACTGGATTCGTCTGCGGCTGCCGCAGATCAGGCCCGTCGTCGAGTTCATCACGCTGCTGCCGCTGGTCATTCCGGCCATCGTTATCGTCTTCGGCTACATCAGAATGTACGGGTCGAACTCACCGCTGCCGTTCCTGGCCAGCGAGACAGGAGCCAATGCCTTGCTGGTCATCGGTTATGCGACGCTGGCGCTGCCTTATATGTATCGCGCCGTCGATACCGGGCTTCGCACCATCGATGTACGAACACTGACCGAGGCGGCACAGATTCTGGGCGCCGGCTGGGGCACGATCATCACTCGGGTCATCCTGCCCAACGTGCTGATCGCGGTGCTGTCGGGCGCCTTCCTGACCTTCGCCATCGTCATCGGCGAATTCACCATGGCCAGCCTGCTCAACCGGCCTGCTTTCGGACCCTATCTGCAGAACGTCGGCGCCAATCGCGCCTATGAGCCGGCGGCGCTTGCCATCATCGCCTTTGCCATTACCTGGGGCTGCATGTCGCTGATCCAGATCCTGTCGCGCTTCGCGCCGCGATCGGCGAACCGTCCGAACTGACCCGAAGGAAAAAGCCATGGCCGAGCCATTCCTCTCAATCCAGCATGTGCAGAAATCCTTCGGCGCCGCCATTGTGGTGCAGGATTTCAACCTCGACGTCGAGCCGGGCGAATTCGTCTCCTTTCTCGGACCGTCGGGCTGCGGCAAGACGACGGTGCTGCGCATGGTCGCCGGTTTCGAAGAGCCATCCGCCGGCAAGATCGTCGTGGCCGGCAAGGACGTCACCCGGCTCAAGCCCAACCAGCGCAACATCGGCATGGTGTTCCAGGCCTATGCGCTGTTTCCGAACCTCACCGTGGCGCAGAATATCGGCTTCGGGCTGAAGGTCGCCGGTATGCCGAAGGCCGATGCCGACAGGCGCGTTGCCGAGATGCTCGACATCATCAAGCTGCCGCAGATGGGCGACCGCTATCCCTACCAACTGTCCGGCGGCCAGCAGCAGCGCATCGCGCTGGCGCGGGCGATTGCGCCCAAGCCGAAACTGCTGCTGCTCGACGAGCCGCTGTCGGCGCTCGACGCCAAGGTGCGCGTGTCGCTGCGCGAGGAAATCCGCTCGATCCAGAAGAAGCTCGGCATCACCACCATCTTCGTCACCCACGACCAGGAAGAGGCGCTGTCGATCTCCGACCGCATCGCCGTCATGTATGGCGGCAAGGCCGAGCAGGTCGGCACGCCGTTCGAGATCTACAACCGGCCGGCAACCAAATTCGTCGCCAATTTCGTCGGCACGCTGAACGTGCTCGAAGGCACGGTCACCGACGCCGCTTCGGGCAAGGTGCGCGTCAACTCGCAAGAGGTCTCGCTCAAGGGCAAGCTCAACGGCTCGAAATCCGGCGACACGCTGTCGCTGGCGTTGCGGCCCGAGGCGATCTCGCTCGGCCGACACCCCGGTCGCGATTCCAGCCTTTGGGGCGAAATCGCCGAGGTGCATTTCCTCGGCTCGGTCATCCGGGTTCGCGTCGGCATCGGCGGCAGCACGGTCTCGCTCGACACGTTCAACAGTCCGGCCACACCGCCGCCGGCCGTCGGCGAAAAGGCCGAGATTTCGTTCTCGTCGGGCGACATGCTGGTGCTGCATTAGGAGAAGAGTGAATAGTGAACAGTGAATAGTAAGAATGCGCTTTACGCGCCGAAATTGCTCTGCACGCAGCCATTCACCATTCACGAACAGCCAAAGCCGTCGTCGTTTTTGCAGTGCCAATCGACCGGCTTCACCGCTACGATAAGGCATGGCGCTTTTTGAACTCACCCTTGTCCTGCTTCTCATCGCGGTCGCCCTGACCGCGCTGTCGCGGCGTCTGCAGATTCCCTATCCGTCATTGCTGGCGCTGGCCGGCGCCGGCATCGCCTTCCTGCCGTTTGCCCCGACCATCGAGATCGACCCGGGGCTGGCGCTCGCTCTGTTCATCGCGCCGGTTCTGCTCGACGCGGCCTATGACACGTCGCTGCGCGATCTCAACCGCTACAAGGTTTCGCTCATCCTGCTGGCGCTTGGCGCCGTCATCTTCACCACCGTGACGGTCGCGCTGGTCGGCTGGACGATGGCAGACCTGCCCATTGCCGCGGCCATAGCGCTCGGCGCGATCGTGGCGCCGCCCGATGCGGTGGCGGCGGCGGCCGTGCTCGGACAGTTCAAGGTGCCGCACCGCATCACCGCCATCCTGGAAGGCGAGAGCCTGCTCAACGACGCCACGGCGCTGTTGATCTACAGGATGTCGGTTTCCGCAGCCGCCGGCTCCATCCTGTTGAGCAGTGCCGTTCCAATGATCCTGCTGTCGACGGTCGGCAGCCTTGCCGCAGGCTATGTGCTCGGCCGGTTGTCTCTCGCCATACTCGGCCGCATCGACGACCCGGCGAGCGGCACCGTGGTGCAATTCGCCTCAACCTTCGGCGTCTGGATCCTGGCCGACAGGATAGGGCTTTCCGCCATCATCACGATCGTCGTCTATGCCATGACGATCGCACGTACATCGCCGCGCCGCATGCCGGCAAGGAATCGTGTCAGCTCCTACTCGGTCTGGGAGACGGCGGTGTTCGTGCTCAACGTGCTGGCCTTCGTTCTGATGGGCCTGCAAGCGCGGTCCATCGTCGGGCGACTTGCCGAGCAAGGACAAAGCGAGGCGTTCGTCTTTGCCCTGGCTGTGCTGGCCGTCGTCATCGTATCACGGCTCGTCTGGGTTCTGGGCTGCGGCGCGATCCTCAGAGCGCTGGCCCGTCTGGGCGACGAGGACAGGCGGAAGGACGCACCGACATTCCGCGGCGGCGTGCTCATCGGCTGGTGCGGCATGCGTGGTCTGGTGACGCTTGCGGCAGCCTTCGCCTTGCCGGCCGACTTTCCGGGCCGTGATCCGATCGTGCTCGCCGCTTTCACGGTCGTGCTCGGCACGTTGGTGCTGCAAGGCGTCAGCCTGAAACCGTTGCTGCTTCTGCTCAATCTCGACCTCGACCGGACGGTCGACCGGGAGGTGGCGCAGGCGCGCGTCGCCATCATGCAGGCGGCGCTGGACGTGCTCAGCGGCAAGACATCGAGCGCGGCCGGGGCGGTGCGAGAGCAATATGCCGCCCAGCGCGCCATCGCCGAAAACCCCGAGGATGCCCAGGCGGCGACCGAGTATGACAGATTGCGTCTCTACGCCATCAAGAGCCAGCGCGATGCGCTGGAGCGTTTGCGCATCGACGGAACGATCGGCGACGAAGCCTACCACCGCCTTGAGGAAGAAATCGACTGGTCGGAACTGGCAGCATCCCCGCCCGGTCGGTTCCAGCCGCTGACCACTTAGCATCTGGCCCAAGCTCCCTCCGCCCGGCTGCACATTGCAAGGCTGTCAGCGAACGGCTACTGCCAGCAGGAAACTGAGCCGAATAAGCAATGAAGCTGGTCAGCTATAACATCCAGTATGGCTTCGGCAGCGATGGCCGCTACGACCTGGCGCGTTGCGCCAAGGTCGTGGCCGGCGCCGACATCATCGCCTTGCAGGAGGTGGAACGGCACTGGTTGCGCAGCAACGAGGACGACCAGCCGGAACTTCTTTCGCAATTTCTGCCCGACTACCATTGGGTCTACGGGCCGGCCTTCGACATGGATGCCAGCCACCGGCGTGTAGGCCGCATCGTCAACCGGCGGCGGCAATTCGGCACCATGGTTCTGTCGAAGCTTCCGATCGTCTGGTCGCGGCTGCATACGCTGCCGCTCAGGCGCACGCTGCGGCCGCTCAACACCCGCAATGCCGCACTCGAATGCATGATCCGCACCCCTGCCGGTCCGGTGCGGGTGCTGTCGTTGCATCTGGCGCATATCGCGGCCGAGGAGCGGCTGGAGCAGATCGACTATTTGCTCGCCGAGCATCGCCGTGCGCCGTCCCAGGGCGGTCCATGGAGCGGCGCTGACGACGAGCCGGCGCGCAACTGGAGCAATGGCGAACAGGAGCCAGAAAACCCCGTAGCGGCGATCTGGTTGGGCGACTTCAACATGGAGCCGGACAGCGCCGAGTACCGGCGCCTTATCGGCAGCGCGCCCTATCATCGCGGTGCCGCCTATCTCGACGGTTTTGTCGATGCCGCCGCCGTCGCAATGGAACCGACAGCGGATTTCCACACCCATGTGAAGACTATCGATGGCAGGCTGGCAAAGCGCCGGCTCGACCATTGCTTCGTCGGCGGCATGTTTGCCGGGCGCGTGCGCTCGGTCAGCGCCGATATCGGCCAAATCGCTTCCGACCATTTTCCGCTCTGGGTCGATATCGACCTGGAGACGCCGATCGTCATCGGGACGGGCGGCGGATGAACCGCCGATGAGCCTGTTTGTCTTTTTCGCGGTGCTCGCCGCCGCTTCCATGCATGCGATCTGGAACGCGCTGGTCAAGGTCCACCTCGACCGTTTCCTGTCGATCACACTGATGACGCTCGGCATGGGTGCCGCTGCGCTGGTGACGTTGCCTTTCGTCGAGGTGCCGAAGCCGGAAGTGTGGCCATACATCCTCGCCTCGGTTGTCTTCCACATGGGCTACAGGACGTTCCTGATCGGCGCCTACAAGACCGGCGATTTCGCCCAGACCTATCCGCTGGCGCGCGGCACCGCGCCATTGCTGGCCGCTTTGGGGGGCGTTGTGGTGGTTGCCGAGATGCCGGCGCCGCTCGCCATTCTCGGCATCCTCTTGTTGTCGGCGGGCACGCTGGTGCTGTCGTTTCGCGGCGGCGCGCATCTGGAGAAATTGAACCTGCGCGCCGTCGGTTTCGCGTTGGGCACATCGATCTTCATCGCCAGCTACACGCTGTCGGACGGCAGCGGCGCGCGGCTGGCCGCCACCGCGTCGAGTTATGCCGCCTGGCTGTTCGTCTGCGATGCGCTGTGGGCGCTGGTGCTATGCGTCGTCTTTCGCGGCCCACAGGCGCTGCCGGTGCTGGCGCGCGACTGGAAGGCCGGAACCTATACCGGCGTGCTCAGCGGCGGCGCCTACTGGATCGTGATGTGGGCGATGACCAAGGCGCCGATCGCCTCGGTGGCGTCGCTGCGCGAAACATCGATCCTGTTCGCCATGATGATCTCGGTGTTCGCGCTCGGCGAGAAGATGACGGCATGGCGAGGTGCCGCGGTGCTTAGCATCGTTGCCGGCGTCGTTGCGCTGAGAATGGGATAGTCACGCGATCTCCAGATCAAACACCATCAGCCCGTCGGGGCCGCCTTCGAGCGCCGCGACCAGTTTTGCGCCGGCTCGCTGATGCGCTTCATGCTCCAGATAGGCATCGCGTGCCGCAGGGTCGCGAAAGTCGATGGTGAAGCCGTGCGTGAAGCCGCGGGCGAAGGGTTCCGGGCTGGTATTGGCGCTGAATTCGACCTTGCCCATGCCGTCGATCACCGCCCGCAACGCTTCGAGATCGGCATGGATTGCCGCGCGCTCGGCGTCGGCGACATCGTTGCGAAATCTGACGAAGACACAGTGCCTGATCATTCTTTGTCCCTCATGCTGCTCGGTTGGTGGAAAACACCGCCGGCGGCAGCGGCTCGCGGCCAAGGATCAGATCGGCGCCTTTTTCGCCAATCATGATCGTCGGGGCATTGGTGTTGGAGGAGGGGATGCGCGGCATCACCGAGGCGTCGCAGACGCGCAGGCCCTCGATACCGCGCAGCCTGAGATCTGGCGTTACCACGCTCATCGCATCGTGGCCCATGCGGCAGGTGCCGACCGGGTGGTGGTCGGTCTTGGAACTGCGGCAAGCGTAGTCGAACAGCTCGTCGCCGCTCTGCAGGTCGGGTCCCGGCAGTACCTCGCGCAGCACAAAGGGGGCCAGCGCCTTCTGCCGCATGATCTCGCGCGCCAGCCTCAACCCCTTGATCGACATGTCGCGGTCATAGGAATCGGACCAATAATTCGGATCGATCAGCGGGCGGTCGGCCGGATCGGCACTGTTCAGCCGCACGGTGCCGCGCGAGCGCGGGCGCAGGAACGCCGAGTTCAGTGTCACGCCCGGATTGTTCAGCTTCTCGACGCCGGCCTCGATGCCGGAGCCGAGGCCGAGATGCAGCTGGATATCGGGAGAGGCGGCGGTCGGATCGGCGTACCAGAAGCCGCCGGTCTCGAACAGGCTGGAGGCTACCGGGCCTTTCTTCAGGAGCAGATACTGCAGCCCGGCCCACGCCGTCCAGTGCAGCTTGGCGTAGTTGTCGTAGGTGTGATCGCCGGTGCATTCGGCGATGACGAACAGGTCGAGATGATCCTGCAGGTTGGAGCCGACGCCGGGCAGATCGTGCACCGGTGTCACGCCGACCGCCTTCAGATGGTCGGCCGGGCCGATGCCCGACTGCAGCAAAAGCTTCGGCGAGCCGATGGCGCCGGACGAGACGATCACCTCGCGCTCGGCGCGCAGGATCGTTGGCTGGCCGCCCGGCCTGTCGACGATCTCGACGCCGACGGCGCGGCCCTTGTCGACGACGATGCGCGTCACCAGAACGCCGGTCCTGACGGTGAGATTCTTTCGCTCGCGGATCGGCCGGAGATAGGCGACAGAGGCGGAGGAGCGCTTCGCGTCCTTCTGCGTCAGCTGATAATAACCGACGCCCTCCTGGGCTACCCCGTTGAAGTCGGGATTGAAGGGGATGCCCATCTCCTGTCCGGCACGGAAATAGGCCTCGCAGATCGGCAGCGGCGCGATCGGGTTCGATACGCCGAGCGGGCCTTGGTCGCCGTGGAAATCGTTGGCATAACGCTGGTTGTTCTCCGCGCGCTTGAAATAGGGCAGCACGTCGCGATAGCCCCAGCCGGCAAGGCCTTCTTCCTTCTCCCAGGCGTCGTAGTCGCGGGCGTTGCCGCGCGTGTAGATCTGGGCGTTGATCGAAGAGCCGCCACCGATCACCTTGGCCTGCGTGTATCGGAAGACACGGTCCTGCATGTGCTTTTGCGGCACCGTCGACCAGCCCCAGGCGGCGATGCCCTTGGTCATCTTGGCGAAACCGGCCGGCATGTGGATCAACGGATGCCAGTCCTTGCCGCCGGCTTCGAGCAGCAGCACCTGATGCGACGGATCTTCGCTCAGCCGGTTGGCGAGTACGCACCCGGCCGGGCCGGCGCCGACGATTATGTAGTCGGTCATGGCATCACCTGTTCATAGCCTCGGCACCGACAGCGCGCCGTCGATATTGATGACCGAGCCGGTCGAAAAGCCGAACTTGCCGCCGGCGAGCGCCGCCACGGCGGCACCGATATCTTCGCTCTCGCCCCAGCGCATCGCCGGCACCAGCCCGCCGTCGATCAGCCCGTCATATTTGGCGGTCACACCGGCGGTCATGTCGGTGCGGATGATGCCCGGGCGCACCTCGAACACGGCGATATTTTCGGCGGCGAGCCGCAGTGCCAGGTTCTTCACCCACATCGAAAGCCCAGCCTTGGAGATGCAGTAATCGGAACGTTCCGGCGAGGCCATGGCGGCGCTGACCGAAGTGATGGTGATGATCGATCTCGCACCATCGCTTGGCAGGCCGAGCATCGCTTTGGCGACGGCCTGGCTGAGGAATACGGTGCCGCGCAGATTGATGCCGAGCACCCGGTCGAAATTTTCCGGCTTGAGCTCGAGCAGATCGCCGCGCAGGACAGTGCCGATGCCGGCATTGTTGACCAGGCAGTCGATGCGGCCGAAGGCGCTTGTCGCGGCATCAATCAGCGCTGCGTGGCCGTCGAGGTCGGCGATGTCGCCGCTGACATAGGCGAATTTCGCGCCGCGCCCGGTGATGTCGGCGGCGAGCCCGTCTGCGGCTTCGTCAGCAAGGTCGGCGACCAGAATATCGAAGCCGGCGCTGGCCAGCGCCTCGGCACAGGCAAGGCCGATGCCGCGCGCGCCGCCGGTGACGATCGCTGCCGGGCGGCTCATGTTGCAAGCTCCGTCTTGCGGATATGATCGGCGACGCGCAGCGCCTGTGCGGCGATCGACAGCGCCGGATTGACGGCGGCCGAATTCGGCAGGAAGCCAGCATCGACGACGAACAAATTGCTGTGGTCGAAGGAGCGGCAGAACGGATCCAGCGGCGAGGTCGCTGGATCGTTGCCCATCTTCACCGTGCCGCACTGATGTGAGGGCGTGCGCTTGTCAAACGGCCGTGACAGGACGATCGGATAGCCGCAGGCGCGGAAATTCTCGCGCATCACCTTGGTCAGTCCGTCGAGCGACTGCATGTTGGAGCGCCGCCACTGCATGACGATGTCCTTGCCGTCGACCATGATGCGGCTCTCGGGATCGGGCAGGTCCTCGCACATCAGATACCAGTCGACGGCGTGGCCGGCCATGAAATCCAGCGCGAATTTGGGCGCGCGCCTGACATTGGCCTTGAGGATGTTGCCGTCGATCTTGCCTAGAAGCTGGACGTTGCCGAGCGGTTTGCCGCCCTTGCCGTCGGACAGATAATAATCGTTCAGCATCAGCGTCTTCTGGTAGACGGACTTGTTCCTGCGGCGCGGATCGATCGCCAGCATGGCGCTCGAATTGTGGTTCATGAAGTTGCGGCCGACCTGGTCGGAACGGTTGGCCAGGCCTTTGCCACCGCCTCTGCCCTGAGGGGTGGGCGAGCGCAGCAGGATGGCGGCGGAATTGACTGCGCCGGCCGACAGGATGACCAGCTTCGGCGCGACTTTCTTCAGCGTACCGTTCTGTCGATAATGGACGGCGATGATTGTCCTCGCATCCGGCGATGCCTCGAGATATTCGACATGGGCGCCGGTCTCGAGCTTGATCTTCTGGTCGGCAAGGGCGGCGGCCAGCGGTCCCGTTTGGGCGTCGACCTTGCCGGTCCCGGTGTTGGGAAACGCGTCCCACGGCGTGCTGCCGTCTTTCAGCCAGGCTTCGATGTCGACGCCGAGCGGCAGCGATGCCGGATGCAGGCCTAGGCTCTTCAACTCGGCGCGCGCACGCGCGATCGACGGCTCGTCTGGTACCGGCCCGAAAGGGTAGGGCGTAGAGTGGAACGGCTCGGTCGGGTCTTCGCCGAGTGCACCGCGCACGCGGAAAAGTTGCTCGGCCCTGGAATACCAGGGCTCGAATTCCTCGTAGGAAAACGGCCAGGCCGGCGAGACGCCGCCATAGTGCTCCATCTCCGAAAAGTCTTCCCTGCGGTAGCGGATCAGCACCGCGCCGTAGAATTTCGAATTGCCGCCGACATAGTAGTAATTGCCCGGGTTGAAAGGCGCTCCGCCGGCCTCGAGCCACATCTCCTTCGGCCGATAATGACCATCGACGAAGATTGCGTGGGTGTCGCGTGTGTGCGGCGTTGCCGGCAGTGGTTCGCCACGCTCCAGCATCAGGATCGAGGCGCCACCGCCGGCAAGGCCGGAGGCGATCGTGGCGCCGCCTATACCGGAGCCGATGATGACGATGTCGGGATTTGTCATGGCCGTTAGACGATGCGTTTCTCGGTCGCCGGATCGAAGAACACCGCCTTGGTCAGGTTGAAGGCGAGCGGCGTGACCGTGCCGGGCTGGATTTTGGCATCGGCGCGCAGCCGCGCCACCACCGCCTTGCCGCCGAGATTGGTGACCGCGAACGTATCCGAGCCGGCCGGCTCGATGACCTCGATGTGACAGTCGGCGCGGGCGATGTTCGAGGCGTTGCGTTCGGCACCCTCGGGATCGGTCAGTGCTTCCGGGCGGACGCCGAAGATGATCGGTTTTCCCTGGAATGCCGACAGGCCGGCCGGCGCATTGCCCAGCGGCAGCGAGATCGGCTGGCGCGCCTCGCGCTCCATGACGACGGAGAAGCCGCTGCCGTTGCTGCCGATCGTCGCCGGGATCAGGTTCATCGCCGGCGAGCCCATGAAGTCGGCAACAAACAGGTTGACCGGATTGTTATAGATTTCGGCTGGCGTGCCGAACTGCTGCACCTCGCCGTCGCGCATCACCGCGATCTTGGTGGCCAGCGTCATCGCCTCGATCTGGTCGTGGGTGACGTAGACGATGGTGGTGCCGGTGGTGGCATGCAGGCGCTTGATCTCGATGCGCATGTCGACACGCAGCTTGGCATCGAGATTGGACAAAGGCTCGTCGAACAGGAACAGCTTTGGATCACGCACCAGCGCCCGGCCCATGGCAACGCGCTGGCGCTGGCCGCCGGAGAGCTGGCTTGGCTTGCGCTTCAGCAGATGGCCGATCTGCAGGACCTTCGCCACCTTGTCGATTGCCTTCTGGCGCTCGCCGGCCGGCACGCCGCGCATCTCCATGCCGAAGGCGATATTGCCGGCAACCGTCATGTTCGGATAGAGCGCGTAGCTCTGGAAGACCATGGCGATGTCGCGCTTGGAGGGGTGGAGATCGTTGATCGTGCGTCCGTCGACGCGGATTTCCCCTTCGGTGATGGTTTCCAGGCCGGCAATAGTGTTGAGCAGCGTGGACTTGCCGCAACCGGAAGGCCCGACCAGCACGAGGAAGCCGCCCTTTTCCAGGTCGAGGTCGATGCCTTTCAGGATCTCGACCGCTCCGAAACGCTTCTTCAGCCCGTCAATTTCCAGAAAAGCCATGCGATTATCCTTTGACGGCGCCGGCCATCAGGCCGCGCACGAAATAGCGGCCGGCGAGCACGTATACGAGGAGCGTCGGCAGCGCGGCGATCATCGCCGCCGCCATGTTGACGTTGTATTCGACGACGCCGGTCGAGGTGTTGACGACATTGTTCAGCGCCACCGTCATCGGCATCACGTCGCCTGAGCCGGCATAGGCGGAAGCGAAGAGGAAGTCGTTCCAGATGTTGGTGAACTGGTAGATCACCGTCACCACGATGATCGGCAGCGAGTTGGGCAGCATGATGCGCCGGAAGATCTGGAAGAAGCTGGCGCCGTCGATCTGCGCCGCCTTCACCAGTTCGTTCGGAAACGCTTCGTAATAATTGCGGAAGAACAGGGTGGTGAATCCGATGCCGTAGACGACGTGAACGAACACCAGATTCACGGTCGGATTGCCGAAGCCGAAGGTGAGGCCGGTCGCGTTCTGCAGCTTGACGCCGAACCGGCCGAGGCTGCCGAGGATCGTTGCCATCGGCAAGAGGACGGACTGGAACGGAATGAAGCAGGCAAACAGCATCAGCCCGAACACCAGCGTCGCCCCGCGAAAGCGCCACTTCGTCAGCACATAGCCGTTGAGCGCACCGAGCAGGGTCGAGATGATGACGGCCGGAACCACCATCTTGATCGAGTTCCAGAAATAACCCTTCATGCCGACGCAGGTGAGACCCGAGCAAACCTCGCTCCACGCCCTTATCCAAGGTGCGAAGGTCGGCTCCTGCGGCAGCGCCAGCATGTTGCCGTTCTGGATTTCGTCCATGGTCTTGAACGAGGTCACAAGCATGACGAACAGCGGCATCAGATAGAACAGCGCGAACAGCGCCAGCAGCCCGTAGATGACAATACGGTTGACCGTCCTGGCGCTGATACCGCCAGTGCTCTGGCGAGCAGGAGTGGCCACGGCGCTCATCGCGGCTTCTCCCGAAGCTCGGAATAGAGATAGGGAACGATGATCGCGGTGATGGTCATCAGCATGATCACGGCGCTGGCCGAGCCGACGGCCATCTCGTTGCGCTTGAAGGTGTACTCATACATGAAGTTGGACGGCAGCCAGGCCGAACCGCCCGGCCCGCCGCTGGTCAGCGCGACCACCAGATCGTAGGATTTGATGGCGAGATGCGCGAGGACGATCAAGGCGGACAGGAAGATCGGCCGCAGCAGCGGGATGACGATGCGACGGTAGAGCTGGAAGGTGGTGGCGCCGTCGATCTGCGCCGCCTTCAGGATCTCGCCGTCGATGCCGCGCAGGCCGGCCAGGAACATCGCCATGATGAAGCCCGACGCCTGCCAGACGCCGGCGATGACCACCGTGTAGATGACGAAATCCTTGTTCTTGATCCAGTCGAAATGGAAGCTCGTCCAGCCCCATTGGTGCAGTGTCTGCTCGAGGCCGAGGCCGGGGTCCAGAAACCATTTCCAGGCAACGCCGGTGACGATGAACGACAGTGCCATCGGGTAGAGGTAGATCGGCCGCAGCACACCTTCGCCGCGGATCTTCTGGTCGAGCAGGATCGCCAGGAACAGGCCGAGCGCCAGGCAGATGGAAATGTAGAGGAAGCCGAAAATCCCCATATTGGTGATCGACGTGTACCAGGAGGACGGCGGATCGCTTTCGAAAGTCCAGCGCCATAGCCGCTGATAGGCGCGTGGCCCGGTGATCGCATAGGAGGGAAAGGTCTTGGAATTGGTGAAGGACAGATAGATCGTCCACAGGATGAAGCCGTAGACGAAGACGATTGTGGCGGCGAAGCTCGGCGCCAGCACGAGCTTCGGCAGCGCGTCCTGAAGGCGCGAGCGCACCGTGGCGCCCGGACGGGCATCGTGCTCCGGCGTCAGCGTGATACTGGTTTCAGCAACTGTGCTCATCTGTCCATTCCGTATGGCGGGTCCGGAATTCTGCTGTCTCGGGCTCTGCGGCACGAAAGCGTGCCGGTCGGCGCAACCGCAAAACATCGCCGCAGGGGATCTCCCCGGCTTGCGCCGGGGAGATCATTCACATGGGCGGGTGCCTTACTTGGCGTCTTCGATCGCGCTGACCAGTTGGGTCACGGCCTCGTCCGAGGTCTTGATCTGGCCGTGCACGAATTTCGAGACGACATCCTTGTAGGCGTTGGCAACCGCGGGAGGCGCGCCATAGCCCTGCGCCAGCGAACCGAACAGCGTGCCGCGTTCATTGGCGGCCTTCAGGTCGGCCATGCCCTTCTTGCCGCAAGCGTCGAAATCGGTGTCCGGCACGTCGGTGCGGGCCGGAACAGACCCCTTGACGACGTTGAAGGCCGACTGGAAGCTCTTCGACAGCGTGGCGGTGGCCAGGGCGATCTGGGCGGCCTTGCGGTCCTCCGGAACGTTGAACATGCCGAACATGTCGGAGTTGTAGACGACGCTGCCGTCGGTGCCCGGGAAGCGGTAGCACAGGAAGTCGGTGCCCGGGACCTTCTTGGCGGCGTTGAATTCGCCCTTGGCCCAGTCACCCATCACCTGCACCAGCGCATCGCCCTTGATGACCATGGCGGTGGCGAGGTTCCAGTCCCGGCCCGAGAAGTTCGGGTCGACATAGGTGACGAGCTTGGCGAGATTGTCGAACGACTTCTTCATCGTGTCGGACTTCAGCGACTCCTCGTCGAGGTCGTTGAAGGCCTTCTTGTAGAACTCAGGCCCGCCGGTCGACAGCACGACTGAGTCGAACATTGTCGCTTCCTGCCAGTTCTGGCCGCCCAGCGCGAGCGGGATGACGCCCGCCGCCTTGGCTTTGTCCAGCAACGCAATGAAGTCGTCGAAGGTCTTGGGCTCGGTGCCGCCGATCTTGTCCATCACCGCCTTGTTGATCCATAGCCAGTTGACCGAGTGGACATTGACCGGAGCCGCGACCCACTTGCCGTCATAGACGGAGAATTTCTGCAGGGCCGCGGGAACGGACTTGTCCCAGCCTTCCTTTATCGCCGTCTCGGTCAGGTCGCCCATAACGCCGGCTGCGGCGTAATCGAGCACGGTATAGCCAAGCATCTGCGAGGCGGTCGGGTAGTTGCCCGCTGCCACCATCGCCTTCAGCGCGGTCATGGCAGCGTCGCCGCCGCCGCCGGCCACCGGCACGTCCTTCCAGGCAAAGCCTTCCTTGGCCAGATCCTGCTTGAGCACGTTCAGAGCGGCAGCTTCGCCGCCCGACGTCCACCAATGCAGCATCTGGACTTCCTTGACGTCCTCGGCATGGGCCGCGAACGCAACGCCCGATGCGAGAGCCGTCCCGATAAGCAGTTTGCGCAACATGTACTTCCTCCCTTGTTGAACTTACACGACCGGCGGATGCCCGCCGGGTTCTTCCCAACTCAGCCGACCCACCATCCGGTGCGCTGGCCGCGATGAAACTGGATTGTCTTTTCCTCGGTATAATCCTCGACGGCGCGCTTGCCGAGTTCGCGTCCGAGACCGGACTGCTTGTAGCCGCCGAAAGGCAGCTCGGGGTAACCCTCCATGAACGTGTTCACCCAAACGGTTCCCGAACGCACATTCCGCGCCACCGACATGCAGGTATCGATGCTGGCGCTCCACACGCCCGCCGACAGACCATAGGGCGTGTTGTTGGCGATGTGCAACGCCCTTTCAATCGATTCAAAAGTCAGCACCGAGAGCACCGGACCGAACACTTCCTCGCGTGCAATGGCCATGTCTTCGGTGACATCGCGAACGATGGTCGGATCAAGATACTGGCCGGCGCTCGAAGCAAGCTGATTGCCGCCGCTACAGATCCGGCCGCCGCCGTTTTCCGCTGCCGTCACGTAGCCGGTGACCTTGGCCATATGGTCGGCGGAGATCATCGCGCCGACCTTGGTGCGGTCGTCGAGCGGGTCGCCGACAACCACCTTGGCGGTGAGGGCATTGACGGCGCCGAGGAACTCGTCGGCGATCGCCTCATGGACGATCAGCCGGCTGCCGGCATTGCAGCATTCGCCGGCATTGAAAAAGCCGCCGAACACCGCCGCGTCGGCGGCGGCCTCGAGGTCGGCATCGGGAAAGACGATCTGGCCGTTCTTGCCGCCGAGCTCCATCGCGACTTTCTTCAGCGAGTTGGCGGCAGACGCCATGGTCATCTTGCCGACGCGGGTGGAGCCGGTGAACGACACCATCTCGACCAGCGGATGGCTGACCATCGGTGCGCCGACATCGGCGCCCAACCCGGCAAGGATGTTGACGACGCCATCCGGCAGGCCGGCCTGCATCAGGATCTCGCCGAGCACAAAGGTCGAGGCCGAGGTCATCTCGCTCGGCTTGACCACCGCCGTGCAGCCGGCGGCGAGCGCGAAGGGTAGTTTCTGGCTGACGATAAGGAACGGGAAATTCCACGGCGTGATGATGGAGACGACGCCGATCGGTTCGCGCAACACGACGCCGAGCATGGCATCGCCGAGATTGGCGTAGCTTTCGCCGTGAAGCGTGCGGGCAAGTGCCGCGGCATAACGCCAGATATCGACGGCGCCGCCGATCTCGCCGCGCGCCTGCGCAATCGGCTTGCCGGATTCCAGTGCGTCGAGCCGGGCAATCTCGTCCAGCCGCGCCTCGATCAGGTCAGCAGCCTTGAGCAGGATCGCGGCGCGCTCGGCGGCCTTCATGCGCGGCCACGGGCCGGTCTCGAAGGCCCTGTGCGCGGCCTGTACCGCAGCCTCCACGTCCGCCGCGCCGGCTTGTGCATAGCGCGAGACGGTGAAGCCGTGGCCAGGGCTGCTGCGCTCCAGCGTGCGGCCGTCCTGGGCGTCGACGAACCTGCCGCCGATCAGCAGCCGGTAGCTTTTCGGCGCTGCGGCTGCCTCGGCGGGCATGGCGATGTTGAGGGGTGCGTTCATGTGATTTCCAGGTTCCTAAAATCTTGAGAACGCCGGCTTCTGCTTGGCCTTGAAAGCCTCGACGCCGGTCCTGAGATCGCTTGTCAGCGCGATGAAGCCGCTGGCCAGCGCTTCGGTCGCGGCAGCACTCTCTTCGCCCTCGGCGATGGCAATCATCAGCTTGGCGGCTTCGGTCGCGAGCGGGCCGCGCTCGGCGATCTTGCCGGCCCAGGCCTTGGCTTCGGCGAACGCCTTGCCGGTCTCGACCACCCGGTCGACAATCCCCACTGCCATCGCATCGGTAGCCAGAAACACCTCGCCGCCGAGCGCCATCCGCCGCACTGCCTGCGCACCGAAGCGGCGCACGGCGCGCTGGGTGCCGGACCAGCCGGGAACGACGCCGATCGAGGTTTCGGGGAACCCCAGCTTCACCTGTGTTTCCGCCACGCGGAAGTCTGCAGCGGCCGCCAGTTCCAGCCCGCCGCCCAGCGCATGGCCGGCAAGAACGGCGATCGTCGGCTGCCGTAGCCGCGCCAGCCGGTCGAAGACGCGGTGGCCGTAGCGCACCCATTGCACCTGGAAATCGGCAGCGCTCATTTCCGCCCAAGCCTCGACGTCGCCGCCAGCGCAAAAGCCCTTGCCTTCGCCGCAGACCAGCACGACGCGGACGCCGGTTGCTGTCTCGGCCTCGTCGAATGCCGCTTCCAGCGCCCGCAGCATCGGAATATCGAGCGCGTTGAATTTCTCCGGCCGGCGCAGCGTGACAATGCCGATGGCGCCGTCGGTTTCAAAGGTTACCAGACGCTCAGCCATGTGCGCCTCCAAGCGACGCGCCGCCATTGAGCGATAGGCCGATCGGCCGGTCCCGGTAGAGCGCATCCGGCGTCACTTTCAGGTCGTTGGCGACGGCGAGCGGGATCTCGGCCTGCGCCAGCACATCGCGCTCGAGGTCGATGCCCGGCGCCAACTCGGTCACCATCAGCCCCGCAGGCGTCAGCTTCATCACGCAGCGCTCGGTGACATAGGTGATATCCTGTCCCTGCGCGACGGCACGCTTGCCCGAGAAGGAGATATGCTCGACCTCGCCGACGACCTTCTTGACCTTGCCCTCCTGGTCGATGCGGATGCCGCCACCGGCAAGCGACAACTTGGCGCCGGCATTGAAGAAACCGGAAAAGACGATCTTCTTCGCCCGCGCGGTGATGTCGACGAAGCCGCCGGCGCCGGCGGTGACATGCGGCCGCGCCGAAAGCTTCGAGACATTGACCGAGCCGTGCCGGTCGATCTGCAGGAAGGACAGCAGCGAGGCGTCGAAGCCGCCGGCCTGGAAATAGATGAACTGGTGCGGCGAAGGCATGAAGGCATCGGCGTTCGACGAGCAGCCGAACTTGAAATCGAGCAGCGGCACGCCGCCGACCGCGCCCTGTTCGATGACCCAGGTGACCTTGCCGTGCTGGCCTTCCTCGAGCAGGATGCGCGGCACATTGGCCGAGATGCCGAAGCCGATATTGACCGCCATGCCGTCGGCAAGCTCCATGGCGACGCGGCGCGCAATGACCTTCTGGACGTTCATCTCGGCGTTGCGAAAGCTCGACAGCGGCCGGAAGATCTCGCCGGAGATGGCCGGATCGTAAGGCGTCAGCGTCGTCTGCAACTGGTCGGGCGCCACCACGATATGGTCGACCAGCACGCCGGGCACGCGCACATCGTGCGGCTTCAGCGTGCCGTTCTCGACGACGCGCTTGACCTGCGCGATGACGATGCCGCCATTGTTGCGGGCGGCCAGCGCCTGTTCGAGGCCGCCGAGATAGGCACCCTCATGCTCATAGGTAAGGTTGCCGCGCTCGTCCGCCGTGGTGGCGCGGATGATCGCGACCTGCGGTACGATCGAGCGGAAATAGAGCCATTCCTCGCCGTCGAACTGCTGCACCGAAACGATCGGCTCGCTGGCGGCAGCGTTCATGGCGCAACCCTGATGGCGCGGGTCGGCAAAGGTATCGAGCCCGACCTTGGTCAGCACGCCGGGGCGCTTGGCGGCGGCCTCGCGATGCATGTCGAACAGGATGCCGGACGGCACGTTATAGGCGGCGACCGTATTGTCGCCGATCATCTTCCAGATCTGCGGCGGTTCCGACGATGAAGGCCCGGACGGATAGGAGCCGCACAAAGTGCGCTTCAACAGGCCGGGCTTGGCTACATGGTCGATGCCCTTGATGCCGTACATGTCACCGGCGGCGATCGGGTGCAGCGTCGTGATGTCCTTGGGATGGCCGTCGGCGTCGAAGCGCTCGCCGATGGCGGCAAGCACCGCATCCGGGCAGCCGAGGCCGCTCGACGACGACACGGAAACGACCACGCCATCCCTGATCAGGCCGGCAGCCTCAGCCGCGGAAACGAGCTTGCTCACGCTGCGCTCCCGAGCTTCGGGTCGATGGCAACGGCCCTGCCAGACCTGGCCGACTGCAATGCCGCTTCGGCTGATGTCAGCGACCAGACGCCGTCCTCGCCGGTGGCGGAAGGCTGGCCCTCGCCGCGGATCGCCGCGTGGTATTGGCGCAGCGAACGGGCATAGAGGTCTTCGCGGTCGAAGCTCAATTCCTCCTCACCCTGTGCCGTGCGAAGCAACACCGAGCCGACTGGCTTCTGCGTCATTACGTCCTTGGCGATCAGCGAGCCTTCGCTGCCATGCACCTCGAAGCCGGTGCCGGCGAATTTGGTGGTAAAGCCCTCGTGCGACTGGGCGATGACGCCCGATGCGAAGCGCCAGAGGCACATGGCGCCGTCTTCCAGCCCGCCGGCGGCCATGCCGGCCGATTGTGTGAACGCCGAGATCTCGACCGGATCGTCGCCGAGCACGAAGCGCAGCGTGTCGGCATCGTGGACGGTGATGTCGAGCACCACGCCGCCGCCGGCGTCCGGCCTGGTGATGCGCCAGCCCTGCAGGTGTTCCGGCAGATAGACAGAGTGGAAGACGCGCGCGGCGATCGGCCTGCCGATGCGGCCGCCAGCGATCGCTTCGCGCATCGCCCGATGCGAGCCGGCATTGCGCAGATGGTGATTGGTGCCGAGCACAACGCCGGCGGCCCTGGCCGCCGCGACCATCTTGCGCGCGTCGGCGCTGGTCAGCGCCAGCGGCTTTTCGCACAGCACATGCTTTCCCGCCTCGATGGCGGCGAGTGCCTGTTCGAGATGCAATTCGTTAGTGGTCGAGATGTAGACGGCGTCGATATCGGATTTGAGCAGGGCGTCGAGCGTCGAGACCGCCGCCGGAATGCGGTTTTCACCGGCGTAATTGGCGGCGCGCTCCGGGCTGGAGCTCATCACCGCGGCGATCTCGCCGTCCTTCTGCGCGCGGATGGCGCCGATCATGAACTGTCTTGCGATCGTGCTGGCGCCGATCAATCCCCATCGGACGGTCATGCCGCGTCTCCCATTCCTGCACGCCGAGTTCCATTGCGATCGGGGCCGCAGCTTTCCCGGACCACGAGGTTGACGGCGCCGATATGATCCTCGGCGCGCGTGGTGCGCGACTGGATCATCTTCAGCACGACATGGGCGGCGCGCTCGCCGAGGCCGGCGGTGTTCACCGCGACGCTGGTCAGCGCCGGCATATAGTGCTCGGCCTCGGCGACGTCGTCGAAGCCGACGACGGCAAAGTCCGCGCCGGGTTCCAGGCCGCGCTTGCGCAGCGCCAGCAAGACGCCGAAGGCGACCGCATCGTTGAAGCAAAGGGCCGCGGTCGGCGGCGCGGCCATGGCAAGTGCGGTTTCCAGGCAGGCAATACCGCCCTTGCGGCTGGTTTCGCCCTCGAAGACCAGCCTGTCGGCCGGATCGATGCCGAGCGCTTCACAGGCCTCGCGAAAGCCGCCCAGGCGCTCGTGATAGACGACAAGGTCGGACGAGCCGCCGAAGAAGGCCAGCCGGCGGTGGCCCTTGCCGATCAGATGGGCGGTGGCGAGATAGGCGCCGCGATGATTGTCGGGCGTGATCACCGGGATACGGCTTTCGGGAAGCCGGCGCATGACGAAGACGACCGGAACGCCTGCGGTCTCAAGGCGACGGAACGCACCAGGCGTGGTGCCGCGCGCCGGCGACACGACGAGCCCGGCGACACCCTGCTCCATCAACGATTTCAGAACCTCTTCCTGGCGCACCGGGTTTTCAGCCGTATTGGCGATGAAAGGCACGACTCCGGCCGACTGGAAGACGCGCTCCATGCCGACCGCGAGCTCGGCGAAAAACGGATTGGTGAGATCGTTGATGACCATGCCGATGACGTTGGAATGGGCCTTGCGCAGATTGGCGGCGCCGCGGTTGTAGACATAGCCGACGTCCTCGATCGCCTTGCGCACCTTGAGCGCGGTTTCGGGCCGGATCAGCCCGCTGCCTTGCAGCACCAGCGATACCGTCGATTTGGACACGCCCGCCTCACGGGCGATGTCGAGTATCGTTGCCTTGGCCCGGCTGGCCATCCAGATCTGTCCTCCCGGTGGTTTCTTGTGCGATTTTATTGGAACGATCTAATCCCTGCGGCGCATTTGAGTCAATCGCGTTTTTGCGAAGCCGGGAAAAATGCGGCTCGGTGGCGCAATTCTCCGGCAAGCAGGGCTTTCGGCTGCTGCGATGCAGCAATTTTCGCTGCACGAGGCAGGAGTCAAAATATCTTGATTTGTTGGAACGTTCCATTTAATAGGCGTTGGCAAGGGAGAGAGCCATGGACATCACCTTGCCCGGGGAAGGCGCCGGCCGTGTCCGCTACCGGCTTGTCGGCCAGCCGGTGCAGCCTGTGGCCGGCGCTCGCTTCTCGCGTATCGCCTACGCCGCCGCCCATGTCGTTGCCGATCCCCTCGCCATGACCGATCCGTGGTCGAGGCCCGCGGTCGACTGGGACAAGACGATGGCGTTTCGCCGTCACCTCTGGCGGCTTGGCTTCCGTGTCGCCGAAGCGATGGACACCTCTCAGCGCGGCATGGGTTTCGACTGGGCGAATGCCAAAGAATTGATCCGCCGCTCGATCGCCGAGGCGCACAGCGTCGAAGGCGCCGATCTTGCGTCGGGCGCCGGCACCGACCATCTGGCGCCGGGGGGCGCCAGCAGGCTAGACGATGTCATCGCGGCCTATGAAGAACAGCTCGGCTTCATCGAAGGGCTTGGCGGCAAGGCGATCGTGATGGCCAGCCGGGCGCTGGCGGCGGTCGCCAAAAGCCCCGACGACTATATCGGCGTCTACGACCGCATCCTGTCCCAGGTCTCCGGCAAGGTCATCCTGCACTGGCTGGGCGACATGTTCGACCCGGCGCTGAAAGGCTACTGGGGCAGCAGCGACTTCGAAACTGCGCTGGAGACGCTGGTCGCGATCATCGAACGCCATGCCGGCAAGGTCGAAGGCATAAAGATATCGCTGCTCGATGCCGGCAAGGAGATTGCGCTCAGGGATCGGCTGCCCGAGGGCGTGCTGATGTTCACCGGCGACGATTTCAATTACCCCGAGCTGATCGCCGGCGACGGCGACAGACATTCGCACGCGCTGCTCGGCATTTTCGATGCCATCGCGCCGGTCGCCAATGCGGCGCTGGCAAAGCTGGCCGACGGCGACCGCGCGGGCTACGACGCGCTGATGGCTCCGACAGTGCCGCTGTCGCGCAAGATCTTCGAGGCGCCGACCGAATACTACAAGGCCGGCATCGTCTTCATGGCATGGCTGAACGGCCATCAGGAGCATTTTTCGATGGTCGGCGGCATGCAATCGGCGCGCGGCATCCGTCACTATGCCGATGTCTTTCGCCTTGCCGACCAGGCAGGGTTGCTGGCCGACCCCGAGCTTGCCATTGCCAGAATGACAAGCCTCTGCACGGTAGCGGGCGTCTGATCGCGAGCGCTACAGCGTCCGATCCAAAGGTTGCTTCGGGTGGCTTTGCGATTTGCCTTGTCTGGGCAAATCTGTATGCGGTATGCGTCCGGCAACAGAGAAGCCGATCCGGCGCTCCGCCGGCCAACTGGCATAGCTGCCGTTCTGCATTGGGGTAAGCTGATGACCTTCGACCTTCAGGGCAAGCGCGTTTTCGTGGCCGGACATCGCGGCATGGTCGGCTCGGCTATCCTGCGCAGATTGGCCGATGAGGATTGCGAGGTCCTGACCGCCTCGCGCGCCGAGCTCGATCTTCTCGACCAGGCCGGCGTGCGGCGCTGGATGGCCGACCGCAAGCCGGATGCAGTGGTGATGGCGGCGGCCAAGGTCGGCGGTATCCTGGCCAACAACAGGCTTCCCGTCGATTTTCTGCAGGACAATCTCGTCATGCAGAACAATGTCATCGACAGCGCCTTCCGCAACGAGGTGCAGAAGCTGCTGTTTCTCGGTTCATCCTGCATCTATCCCAAATTCGCGGCGCAGCCGATCTCCGAGGACGCCTTGCTGACCGGACCGCTCGAACCCACCAACGAATGGTATGCGATCGCCAAGATCGCCGGGCTGAAACTGTGCCAGGCCTATCGGCGCCAGTACGGCGTCGACTACATCTCGGCGATGCCGACCAATCTCTACGGCCCGGGCGACAATTTCGACCTCAATTCCAGCCATGTCGTGCCCGCTCTGATGCGCAAGGCGCACGAGGCCAGGCGCGCCGGCCGCAAGAGCCTGGAGGTGTGGGGATCAGGCACGCCGATGCGCGAATTCCTGCATGTCGACGACGCCGCCGGCGCGCTGGTCTGGTTGCTGAAGAATTATTCGGGCGAGAGCCACATCAATGTCGGCTCGGGGGAAGACATCACCATTGCCGATCTTGCCCGCACCATCGTGTCGGTCGCCGGCGCCGATGCCGCAATAACATTCGATGCGACGAAGCCGGACGGCACGCCGCGCAAGCTGATGGACGTGTCGCGTCTGTTCGCCACCGGCTGGCGCCCGCGTTACTCGCTGCGCAGCGGATTGGAACAGACCTATGCCTGGTTTCTGGAGCACGTCGAGACCGGCGATCTGCGCCTCGGTGCGGCCTGAGGGCCGGTATTGGCCGGGAACATCAGTCGACGAAAAATACCGACGGCCAATTGAGGGATTATTTGGATGGTGGGCGTGACAGGGATTGAACCTGTGACCCCTGCAATGTCAATGCAGTGCTCTCCCGCTGAGCTACACGCCCATCCGAAGCCGCGCATACACCATTTTTGGTTCGGCACGTCAATAGCGGGAAAAGGGAAAGAACGCCTGGCTTGCGGCGTCGGTCAAGACGCGACAAAAAGCGCGTCAGGCGGCCTGCAGCATCTTTTCGACTTCGTTGACCAGGTCGCGCAGGTGGAACGGCTTCGATAGCACCTTGGCGTCTTTCGGCGCCTTGGAATCAGGGTTCAGCGCGACGGCGGCGAAGCCGGTGATGAACATCACCTTGAGGTCGGGATCGATCTCCGTGGCGCGTCGGGCGAGCTCGATGCCATCCATCTCGGGCATGACGATGTCGGTCAAAAGCAGCGAAAAAGGTTCCTCGCGCAGCCGCTCATAGGCGCTGGCGCCATTGTCGAAATCGCTGACCTGATAACCGGCGCGCTCCAGCGCCTTGACGAGGAACCGGCGCATGTCGTCGTCGTCTTCCGCCAGCAGAATGCGTGCCATGTTGTCCCGTCCGAATCACCCAACCGACAATGCCGTGCGGCAAGCCCGTTAACCATGCTGTATATGAGGAGGTGACGGTAAACATCAAGTGAACGTTGGCCGCACAATCCTGATTTGGCTGGCGCTTCGGCGGCTGGACATGCGGGCGGCGAGGTGGCACTTTCCCATCATGATGCATTGGTATTCCCGGGTTCGTCCAAATTGAAAACGGCAGCCGAGGATTTTTCGGTCGTTCCACCCTTCGAAATCCGATCGGGCGCCGAACAGCGCGTTCCCTTCCTCTTCAACTCGCCGCATAGCGGCCGCTACTATCCGGACCGGTTCATGGCTATGGCCAAGCTGGACCGCAACGCCATCCGCCGCTCCGAGGACTGCTATGTCGAGGAATTGTTCGGCGGCGCCGTCGCGCTCGGAGCGCCGATGCTGGCGGCAAACTTCCCGCGCGCCTATCTCGACGTCAATCGGGAGCCGTGGGAACTCGACCCGCGCATGTTCGCCGAACCGGTGCCGTCATTCTGCAACATCCGCTCGGCGCGGGTGGCCGGCGGGCTCGGCACCGTGCCCAAGCTGGTCGGCGAGGGGCTCGACATCTATTCCGGCCGCTTGCCGCTGGCGGAAGCCGTGGCGCGCATCGAAGCGGTCTACAAGCCCTATCACGAGACGCTGAAACGGCTTTTGACCAGAACCCATGCGCGCTTCGGCTACGCCGTGCTGATTGACTGCCACTCGATGCCGGCAAGCATAAGGGTCGGCGACAGCGGATTGCGGCCGGATTTCATCGTCGGCGACCGTTTCGGCATCTCGGCCGCGGCGGCGTTGACCGAGACGGCGATCGGCCTGCTCACCGGCATGGGCTACAGCGTCGCCCACAACAAGCCCTATGCCGGAGGCTTCATTACCGAGCACTATGGCCGCCCCGTGCGCCATCTGCATGCGCTGCAGATCGAGGTCAATCGCGGGCTCTACATGAATGAGCGGACGTTCCAGAGATCGGCTGGTTTCGACGCACTGGCCGACGATCTGGCGCGGTTTTCGGCCGAACTGATGGCGATGCCCGATCACAATTTCATGGATCTGCCGCTGGCCGCCGAATAGCCGCGGAATCGCGGTACCGCCGCTCATGCGGCAGCGTAAAAAAAGACCGCATCGTTTGCACGACACGGTCGAAGTCTAGGGAGGAAACGCCCAAGGAGGGCATGGACAGGAACCCCTGTCCGAGAACAAACGTATTGTGCGCTGCACAAATGTCAAGGCGCGTTCCGGCTTTTTTAATTCACTGTGAAGTGGAAACTGCATTTCCATGACGGCGGCGTTGCATTCGAGCAACAGTTGGCACCATGCGAAAGGCTCCGAACGCCCTTGTTTCGGCATAAATCCGTAGGCAAACGGGTATCTCCAAACATGCTGGAGCGGGAGAATCAGTTGGACATCAACATCGAGTTCATGCGGCGCATTGCGCGTGCCGCCGCAGCCGAGACCTTGCCGCGCTTCCGCAACCAGGGCGCGGTCACCAACAAGGAGCGCGGCAGCTTCGACCCGGTCACCGAGGCCGACCGCGAGGCCGAGCGCGCCATCCGGGCGCTGATATCAGCGCAATACCCCGATCACGGCATTCTCGGCGAGGAACATGGCAGCGAAAACATCTCCAGCCGGCATGTCTGGGTGATCGATCCGATCGATGGAACGCGCGCCTTCATTTCCGGCCTGCCGGTATGGGGCACGCTGGTCGGGCTGACGGTCGACGGCGATGCCGTCGCCGGCATGATGTCGCAGCCCTTCACCGGCGAGTTGTTCTACGCCAATGCCTCCGGCTCGCATTATGAAGGTCCCGGTGGCCCCCGAAAACTCGCTACGCGCAAGACGACGAATCTCGCCGAGGCGACGCTGTTCACCACCACGCCGGCGCTGTTCAAGGGAGACGCGCGCCTGCGCTACGACCTGTTCGAGCAACAGGTCCAGCTCGCCCGTTACGGCACCGACTGCTATGCCTTCGCGATGGTGGCGGCGGGCAGCGTCGATATCGTTGCCGATCCCGGATTGAAACCGTACGACATCGTCGCGCTGATCCCGATCATCGAGAAGGCAGGCGGCGTTGTCACCACCTTCGAAGGCGGGCCGGCGGAAAACGGCGGCGACATCCTGGCGGCGGCGACACCGGAGCTGCACGCAGCCGCGATGGCGGCGCTGCGCGGCTGAGCATCCGGTGCACCCACGCGTCTGTTTTGCGCAAATCCGACGGAAACCGCGGTACGGTCCTAAAGCAAAGCGCGTCGCGTTTGAGTGAACTCATGGGACGCGCTTGTTTTATGCATGTTATCGCAAAACCGCTGCGCGACATGCATTAGCTGTCGGCAGGCCAAGCGTCCGAGAGACGCAGGCCCCACAAAATGAGCACGAAAGAGATGAGGCCGGTCGGCGCGGACGAATACGCCACACCTTTGATCACAGCTTCCTGAAAGGCACTTCCGTGGAAGGCTCCGGCCGCCAACGGCATAGTCTCGTTGCCGGCCGCCCAGGCGCTGGCGATCACGTAGGCGGCCAGGATCGCCAAAGCCGAATAGATCAGCAGCCAGAAAGCAATCCGCGACGTCGCCGCGCCGAGATTGAGCCTAGACCATGTGAGGCCTAGAGCCAGCAAGAGAACGCCCTCCAGGGCGCTGAGCGTGTGCGCGGACAGTCCGAGCCGCGGTGCGGCGAGATACGGTATTGCAAACCCTTCGAATGACGAAAACAGCAGCAGCGCGACGCCAATCTGCAGTAGCCGATGCCCCTGACGTGACAGCGTGTTCGATGCGTTCATGGTCGTTTTTCTCCCGGCAAATGGCCTCCATTCTCTTTGGCAGCAACCTAGCGCTCGATGCCTTAACGGGAATAAGGGGCTGCGCCGGACAAGCGACCCGTGCGGGCTTTGTTGGCGGGCGCCGGCAAAGCGGTCAAACAGCGTCGCCGGTTCCGGGGATGAAGGCATCGAATGCCGCAAGCAACTGCTCGCGATAGAGGTCGGCTTCCTGGAGGATCTCATGGCGGGCGCCGTCGATCATCACTAGCGAGCCGACGCGCAGACGCCTCGCATAGGCTTCGACTGCCCTGGTCGAGACGACCTGGTCGGCGCCGGCGCCGATCATCAGCAAGGGCACCTGGATCTTAGCCATGAAATCCGGGTCGCTGACGATCAAGGATGCCTCGGTGGCCGCCTTCAGCCAGCGGATCGTCGGTCCGCCGAGCGCCAGCTGCGGATAGGTTTCGTAGATCAGCGTGTTGCGCCGATAGCGTTCCGGGTCGCTGGTCAGCTTGTTTATGGCGAAGGGCACCGATTCCTTGGGCCGCGGCCCCCATGCGGCATAGAGCCGGCCAAGGCCGAGAAGGCAGAACAGCGAACAGAGGCGGCGGACGGTTTTTACCGAAACCGGCAGGTCCGGCACGGTGAAGAACGGTGCGATCAGCACCATGCGGCGCACGCGGTTCGCCATCGAGGGCGCGGCGAGCAGCGCAATCACCGCGCCGGCCGAGTGGGCTAGTATGTAGTAGGGTCCTCGGCAATCGGGCAGCACGATCTCCTCGAAGAACTGCTCCAGATCGCCGGTGTAATCGAAGAAGCTCCGGACGAAGCCGCGCTGTCGGTCGCCGATCAGCCGGTCGGAAGCGCCCTGTCCGCGCCAGTCGAGGGTTGCCACGCCAAAGCCCCGGTCGGCAAGGTTGCGAATGGTCTCGAAATACTTCTCGATGCACTCGTTGCGGCCGGTCAGGACGACGACGGTGCCCTTCATCGGGCGGGCAACCGCGGCAAACAGCCCATAGCGGATCTTCTTGCCGTCGCGCGTGGTGAAGAAGCCGCCGGCCGCGTTTTCCGGCAGCGGATTGCCCGGAGTTTCCTGGAAGAGAGGGGGCTGGTGGAGTAGATCGGTCATGCGGTTTTTGGTTGGTGTCGGTGCCGGCGTGGGCGCAAGTCAGGCATAAACGCCCATGCGCCAAAAGCAAAGGAATTCGGGACGCCGGGGAGGTCGACCGCCAGGCAGCGAACAAGTAAGGCCGGAAGCAGCCTTGGCGTGCTTCCGGCCTCTGTCGACCGGGAGGAAGGGACGTTACACCCGGTTCGGCCTCGTCGTGTCGCCCTTTCCGGCGACCTGTTCGTGATCTCGAGAACAGTTTTAATGCCGCCTGGCTGAACGCTCGCCGAAGCCACGGTTCATCTGCCGTTCATCGGCGGGACATGGGCCGGGACCGGTCCCGTTCGGGCGCGGGAAAATCTTGAAATGCCGTCGTCGGCTTCCCAAATTTGTCATGCGGTCGCCAATGTCGGGGCCGCTGGCCCATCCGGAACGCCGTCACGGGTTTCGCACCGGCCATACGCAACCTTGTTGCTCAACAGGAGAACACACCATGCGTCACGTTGATTTTTCCCCGCTCTACCGTTCGACCGTCGGTTTTGACCGGTTGTTCACCATGCTCGATTCGCTTGCGCAGCCGGAAGGCCAGACGTATCCGCCTTACAACATCGAGCGCACGGGCGAGGATGCCTATCGCATCTCGATGGCTGTGGCCGGCTTCTCGGAAGATGAGATTTCGATCGAAGCTCACCGCAATGTGCTGACCGTCAAGGGTGAGCGC
The DNA here is from genome assembly GCF_040318335.1 of Mesorhizobium sp. M1182. Classification (NCBI taxonomy): domain Bacteria; kingdom Pseudomonadati; phylum Pseudomonadota; class Alphaproteobacteria; order Hyphomicrobiales; family Phyllobacteriaceae; genus Mesorhizobium; species Mesorhizobium sp. M1182. Next base: position 267,897 of record NZ_JAMYMD010000002.1, on the reverse strand, counting down.
AAGGAGGAAGGCAATGGCGAAGGCTCCGAACTGCTCTATCGCGGTATCGCCAGCCGAGCCTTCGAGCGCCGCTTCCAGCTTGCCGATCACGTCGAGGTTGTCGGCGCCGCGCTGAAGAACGGCCTGCTCTTCGTCGACCTCAAGCGCAACATCCCCGAAGAGCTGAAGCCGCGCAAGATCGCGATCACCTCGGCTCCGACCAAGGCCAAGCAGATCGAGGCCAAGACTGCCGCCTAAGCCAGGCAGCTAAACTCCGGGACGCCAACTCCCCGGGAAGAAAGGGCGGTGCAGCAATGCGCCGCTCTTTTTGCTGGTGGGCAAGGCTTGCTATCCGGCGAGCAGGTAGCCGAAACGGTCGACCTCGTCGGGCGTGGTCGCGAAGCTGGTGACAAACCGATAGAGCGCTTCGTCTTCGCCAATGTAGCCGTCGTAGCCGAGCGGCCTGTGCCAGTCGTGGAAGGCCGCCCCTGCCGCTTGCATTCTTTCGGCCTCGGCCTTTTTCATGACTGCGAAGACCTCGTTCGCCTGCGGCAGCCAGGCCAGCCGGGCCGAAGGGGAATCTTCTATCGCCGCGGCAAGCCGTGCCGCCATCGCATTGGCGTGCCGTGCTGTGTCGAGCCACAGTCCACCCCTGAAATAAGCATCGAATTGCGCGGCGATGAAGCGCGATTTCGAGAACAGTTGGGCCGCGCGCTTGCGCAAAAAGGCCAATTCCTTGGCTCGCTCGAGGTCGAACAGCACGATCGCCTCGGCGCACCAACAGCCATTCTTGGTGCCGCCGAAGGAGAGGATGTCAACGCCATGCTTCCAGGTCATTTCGGCCGGCGTCGTTTCCAGCGCGACGAGCGCATTGGCAAAGCGGGCCCCATCCATGTGCAGCGGCAGTCCATGCTGCTTTGCGATCGCCGAAATCCTGGCGATTTCGTTCAGCGTGTAGACGGTGCCGACTTCGGTCGACTGGGTGATCGAAACGGCAACCGGCCGCCCGGAATGGACGTTTTCGGGTGCGAAACGGTCCACCGCCCGTTCCAGATTGCCGGCATCGATCCTGCCGAGTGCGCCTTCGACTGTATAAAGCCGCGAACCGCCGGTGAAATATTCCGGTGCACCGCATTCGTCCTCGATGACGTGCGATTCGCGATGGCAGAAGGAAATGCCGCCTGGCTTGTTATAGGTAGTCAGCGACAGCGAATTGGCAGCGGTGCCGGTGGCGACGAAAAACACCGCGACTTCGCATTCGAAGATCTCATTGAAGCGCTGGTAAACGGTCTTGTCGAGGGCACCGTCGCCATAGGCGGTGGAGAAGCCGTCGGCATGGGCCGACAGGCCGGCAGCGATACGGGGATGGGCGCCTGCCCAATTGTCGGAAGCGAAAATCATGCGTCTGCCTATGCTGGGGAAATCGGTGCGAGCTTGGCCGCTTTCGCATGCCGGCCGCAAGGGGCAGATACCGAAAATCCGCTAAAGCCAGTGAAACGCATGAGCGTAGATGCAGCGACGGAAGGTTACGCTGACACGGCGTTCCGCGCAATTTTCTGTCGCGAAAGCTTCAAGAAATTTGTGAATCGGTCTTGTGTGCATCCAAAATTTCTGTCATAAAAATTTAGGACAGTAGTGCTGTCTTATTTTGTCGCACAAAACTGGCCGCATTGGCATATGATTGCGCCTCTGCGGCCATTGCCGCGAGCGACAGCTAGACAGTCTGGCTCCGGCCTGTACGAATACCATATGCGAACCATGCGGAAAGCCGCACGGTCGGCAAGAATTTCGCAAGACGTGCCGCAGATTGAAAGGGGAGCCACGCGCTTCCCGACGGAAACCAGCGCCCGAAGGGGACGGAACGGAGGACAGGACGATGACGGACATGACGCCATCTGCGACGAAGGCCGCGCAGACGACAGCGGCAGCCGTCAAAAATCCGTCCCTGACCAATATTCGGCGAACCAACACCGGCTATGCCGCGCACGGCCTCTATGATCCGCGCAACGAGCATGATGCCTGCGGCGTCGGCTTCATCGTCAACATGAAGGGCGTGAAGTCGCACCAGATCGTCGAGGACGGCCTTGCCGTGCTCGAAAACCTGACGCATCGCGGCGCGGTCGGCGCCGATCCGCTGATGGGTGACGGCGCCGGCGTGCTGGTGCAGCTGCCGGACCGCTTCTTCCGCGAGGAGATGGCCAAGCAAGGGGTCGAACTGCCGAAGCCCGGCCACTATGCCGTCGGCCAGGTGTTCATGCCGCGCGACCCGGAGCTGCAGGCGCATATCGAAGGCATCATCGCCGAGGTGGCGCAACTCGAGGGCCAGCCGCTGCTCGGCTTTCGCGACGTGCCGGTCGACAATTCGTCGCTGTCCAAGGCGCCCGACATCGCCGCTTCCGAGCCGGTGCACCGGCAGGTGTTCCTGGGCCGCGGCGCCGAGATCGAGAACGACGACGACTACGAGCGGCGGCTCTACATCCTGCGCAAGGTCATTTCCGGTCGCATCCATGAGGAGACCAAAGGCGTCGACAACGGCTTCTATGTCGTCTCGATGTCGTCGCGGACCATCGTCTACAAGGGCATGTTCCTGGCCTATCAGGTCGGCGCCTACTACAAGGACCTCACCGACCCGCGTTTCGAGACGGCGCTGATCCTGGTCCACCAGCGCTTCTCGACCAACACGTTCCCGTCGTGGAAGCTGGCGCATCCCTACCGCATGGTCGCCCACAATGGCGAGATCAATACGCTGCGCGGCAACGTCAACTGGATGGCGGCGCGGCAGGCCTCGGTCGATTCCGAACTGTTCGGCAACGACATCTCGAAGCTGTGGCCGATCTCCTACGAAGGGCAGTCGGACACCGCCTGCTTCGACAATGCGCTCGAATTCCTGACGCAGGGCGGCTATTCGCTCGCCCACGCCATGATGATGCTGATCCCGGAAGCCTGGGCCGGCAACAAGCTGATGGGTCAGGACCGCAAGGCCTTCTACGAGTATCACGCAGCGCTGATGGAGCCGTGGGACGGGCCAGCGGCGGTTGCCTTCACCGACGGCCGCCAGATCGGTGCCACGCTCGACCGCAACGGGCTGCGGCCAGCGCGCTACATCGTCACCGATGACGACCGCGTCATCATGGCTTCGGAAGCCGGCGTGCTGCCAGTGCCGGAGGAAAGGATCGTCAAGAAGTGGCGGCTGCAGCCCGGCCGCATGCTGCTGATCGACCTGGACAAGGGCCGCATCGTTTCCGACGAGGAAATCAAGTCGGAGATCGCGACCAGGCATCCCTACAAGAGCTGGCTCGCCAACACACAGCTCATCCTCGAGGATCTGAACCCGGTCGAGCCGCGCGCCCTGCGCAGGGATGTCTCACTGCTCGACCGCCAGCAGGCGTTTGGCTACACCCAGGAGGACACCAAGCTGTTGATGTCGCCGATGGCGACCACCGGCCAGGAAGCCGTCGGCTCGATGGGTACCGACACGCCGATTTCGGCAATGTCGGACAGATCGAAGCTGCTCTACACCTATTTCAAGCAGAATTTCGCACAGGTCACCAATCCGCCGATCGACCCGATCCGCGAGGAGCTGGTGATGAGCCTGGTGTCCTTCATCGGGCCGCGGCCCAACATCTTCGATCTTGTCGGCAATTCGCGCCGCAAGCGGCTCGAAGTGCGCCAACCGATCCTGACGAACGGCGATCTGGAGAAGCTGCGCTCCGTCGGCCACACCGAAGACCGTTTCGACACCAAGACGATCGACATCACTTACGGTTCGAATGAAGGCGCGGCCGGCATGCAGGGCGCCATCGACCGGCTGTGCGAGCGCGCCGAGGCGGCGGTCGCCGGCGGCTACAACATCATCATCCTTTCGGACCGTCAGCTCGGCCCGGATCGCATTGCCATTCCGGCGCTGCTGGCAACGGCGGCCGTGCACCATCATTTGATCCGCAAGGGATTGCGCACCTCGGTTGGGCTCGTCGTGGAATCCGGCGAGCCGCGCGAGGTGCATCATTTCTGCTGTCTCGCCGGCTACGGCGCCGAGGCGATCAATCCCTATCTCGCTTTCGACACGCTGCTCGACATGCACAAGCGTGGCGAATTGCCAGCGGAGGTCGATGCCTACGAGGTCGTCTCCCGCTACATCAAGTCGATCGGCAAGGGCATCCTCAAGGTGATGTCCAAGATGGGCATCTCGACCTACCAGTCCTATTGCGGCGCGCAGATCTTCGACGCCATCGGGCTCAAGTCGGACTTCGTGCAGAAGTACTTCACCGGCACGGCGACGCTGATCGAAGGCGTCGGGCTGGACGAGATCGCCGCCGAAACGGTCAGCCGCCACACCGACGGCTTCGGCAACGACCCGGTGCTGCGCAACAGCCTCGAGGTCGGCGGCGAATACATGTTCCGCATGCGCGGCGAGGCCCATATCTGGTCGCCCGACGCAGTGGCGACCTTGCAGCACGCCGTGCGCCAAGGCTCGTGGGAGACGTTCAAGGACTATTCCGCCCAGATCGACAGCGAGACGGCGCAGGCGCAGACCATTCGCGGCCTGTTCACGATCAAGCTTGCGCAAGAGACCGGGCGTAAGAAGGTCAAGCTCGACGAGGTGATGCCGGCGGCCGATATCGTCAAGCGCTTCTCGACCGGGGCGATGTCCTTCGGCTCGATCTCAAGGGAAGCGCACACGACGCTGGCGCGCGCCATGAACGCCATCGGCGGCAAGTCGAACACCGGCGAGGGCGGCGAAGAGGCCGATCGCTATCTGCCACTGCCGGGCGGCGGCAAGAACCCCGAACGCTCGGCGATCAAGCAGGTCGCCTCGGGACGCTTTGGCGTCACGGCGGAGTATCTTGTCAATTCCGACATGATGCAGATCAAGGTCGCGCAAGGGGCGAAGCCAGGCGAGGGCGGCCAGCTGCCGGGTCACAAGGTCGATGCGACCATAGCAAAGGTCAGGCACTCGACGCCGGGCGTCGGCCTGATCTCGCCGCCGCCGCATCACGACATCTATTCGATCGAGGATCTGGCGCAGCTCATCTACGACCTGAAGAACGTCAATCCGGCGGCCGACGTATCGGTCAAGCTGGTCTCGGAAGTCGGCGTCGGCACGGTTGCGGCCGGCGTCGCCAAGGCGCGTGCCGACCACATCACCATATCAGGCTATGACGGCGGCACCGGTGCCTCGCCGCTGACCTCGCTCAAGCATGCCGGCAGCCCGTGGGAGATGGGCCTTGCCGAGACGCACCAGACGCTCGTGCTCAACGGCCTCAGGTCGCGCGTCGCGCTGCAGGTCGATGGCGGCCTGCGCACCGGGCGTGACGTCATTATCGGCGCACTGCTCGGCGCCGACGAGTTCGGCTTTTCGACTGCGCCGTTGATCGCGGCCGGCTGCATCATGATGCGCAAGTGCCATCTCAACACCTGCCCCGTCGGCGTCGCGACACAGGACCCGGTGCTGCGCAAGCGCTTCAAGGGCACGCCCGAGCACGTCATCAACTTCTTCTTCTATGTGGCGGAAGAGGTGCGGGCGCTGCTTGCCGAGATGGGCTACACCCATCTCGACCAGATCATCGGCGACACCGACCTTCTGGAAAAGCGCGAGCTGATCCAGCACTGGAAGGCACGCGGGCTCGACTTCAGCAAGATGTTCTACAAGCCCGATGCGCCGCACGAGGCGGTGCACTGGACCGAGCGGCAGAAGCATCCGATCGACGACGTGCTCGACCGCAAGCTGATCGAACTCGCAAAGCCGGCGCTCGAAGCCAGGCAGCCGGTCAGTATCGAACTGCCGATCCGCAACGTCGACCGTTCGACCGGCGCCATGCTGTCGGGCGAGGTGGCAAAGCGCTTCAAGCACAAGGGCCTGCGCGAGGACACGATCTCGGTCAAGCTCACCGGCACGGCCGGCCAGTCCTTTGGCGCCTTCCTGGCGCGCGGTGTCTCGTTCGAACTGGTGGGCGCCGCCAACGACTATGTCGGCAAGGGCCTGTCGGGTGGCCGCATTGTCATCCGCCCGCCGGAGAACACGAAAATCGTTGCTGCCGAATCCATTATTGTCGGCAATACCGTGCTCTACGGCGCAACCGAGGGCGAGGCCTATTTCTGCGGCGTTGCCGGCGAGCGTTTTGCCGTGCGCAATTCGGGTGTCGCCGCCGTCGTTGAAGGCGTCGGCGACCATGGTTGCGAATACATGACTGGCGGTATCGTCGTCGTCATCGGCCAGACCGGCCGCAACTTCGCCGCCGGCATGTCGGGCGGCGTCGCCTATGTGCTCGACGAGGCGGGTGATTTCGCCGAACGCTGCAACATGGCGATGGTCGAGCTGGAGCCGGTTCCGGAAGAGGACGACCTGATGGAAAAGCTGCTCCACCATGGCGGCGATCTCGACCATAAGGGCCGTGTCGACGTATCCGGCGATATGACCAGCCATGACGAGGAGCGGCTCTACCAGCTGATCTCCAACCACGTCCACTACACCGGCTCGGTACGAGGTCGCGAAATCCTCGACGACTGGGCGACTTTCCGGCCGAAATTCCGGAAGATCATGCCGGTCGAATACCGCCGCGCGCTGATCGAGATGGAGCGGATGCGCATGAACGTGGCGGCGGAATAGATTTGGAAATTGCCGGGAGGCCATGCGTCCCGGCAACCATCTTCATCAACAATCCTGACCTCGGACTGAAGGTTGCCACAGCTGCCTTATGAGGTTAACGGGTGCGTCGCCAGGCGTGCCTTCCGGACAGCAGGGACTGGACTATGGGCAAGGTAACAGGGTTTCTCGAGATCGACCGGCAGGTGCACAAGTACCAGCCGGCTTCCGACCGCATCCGGCATTTCCGCGAGTTCACGCTGCCGATGTCGGACAAGGAGGTCGAGAAACAGGCCGCGCGGTGCATGGATTGCGGCATTCCTTATTGCCATGGACCGACCGGCTGCCCGATCCACAACCAGATCCCGGACTGGAACGACCTCGTCTACAATGGCGACTGGGAAAACGCGATCCGCAACCTGCATTCGACCAACAATTTTCCGGAATTTACCGGCCGCATCTGCCCCGCACCTTGCGAGGAAGCCTGCACGCTGAACCTCGAGGATATTCCGGTCGCCATCAAGACCATCGAGCAGGCCATTGCCGACAAAGCCTATGAAACCGGCCATATCCGGCCCTATCCGCCGGAACGGAAGACCGGCAAGCGCGTCGCGATCATCGGCTCGGGGCCGGCAGGCATGGCGGCTGCCCAGCAACTCGGCCGCGCAGGCCATGACGTTCACGTCTATGAGCGCGAGAGCCGGCCGGGCGGGCTGATGCGCTACGGCATCCCCGATTTCAAGATCGAGAAGCATTATATCGACCGGCGCATCGAGCAGATGCAGGGCGAAGGTGTCAGCTTCCATTGTGGCGTCAATGTGGGCGTCGACAAGCCGGTCGCCGAACTGCTCGCCGAATATGACGCCGTGCTCTATTGCGGCGGCTCCGAAACGCCGCGTCCGGCCAACATCCCGGGCGACGATCTCGACGGCGTGCACGACGCCATGCCGTATCTGGTGCAGCAGAACAAGCGTATCGGCGGCGAGCCGATCCAGTCGGTGGCATGGCCGTCGCGCCCGATCGTCGCCGGCGGCCAGCACGTCGTCGTCGTCGGCGGCGGCGACACTGCCTCAGACTGCGTCGGCACCGCCTTCCGCCAGGGCGCGGTGCGCGTCACCCAGCTCGACATCCGGCCGCAGCCGCCGGAAAAGGAGGACAAGCTGTCGGTCTGGCCCTACTGGGCGACCAAGATGCGCACGTCGTCGTCGCAGGCCGAAGGCGCCGAGCGCGAATTCCAGGTGGCGACGCTTGAATTCATCGGCGAAGACGGCCAGCTGACCGGGGTCAAATGCTGCGAGGTCGACGAAAAGCGCAAGCCGATCGCGGGCACGGAATTCGTCATCCGCGCCGATCTCGCGTTCATCGCCATCGGCTTTGCCGGGCCAGCCGCTCGCGGGCCGATCTCGGAACTCGACGGGCAGATGAAGATCGTCATCGACAGCCGCCGTTCGAAGAATGTCGAGGCCAATGACCGGGACTACAGGACCAGCGTCGAAAGGCTCTATGCGGCGGGCGACGTGCGGCGCGGCCAGTCGCTGGTCGTCTGGGCGATCCGCGAGGGTCGCCAGGCGGCGCGCGCCATCGACGAGGCGCTGATGGGATCGAGCGTGCTGCCGCGCTGAGCCCGTTCCGAAGAGGTTCTGTTTACTGGCGGATCGCCGTCGTCGTATCGGATGCGGCCGCCGTCGCAGGCTGTGTCTTGGGCGGCCAGGAGAAATCGTCGGCGCGGCCCGGTGAGGCGTCGGGCGCCTTGCCCTCGACGATCAGCCTTTCGCCCGGCAAATTCTTGTCAGCTTTTGCCGGCGGGGCGGCGCCGAGAAGTTCCGAGCCGCCGTCCAGCGCCGGATCGCTGAGCAGCATCGGCACGGTGCGATCGACAGCTATCGGTGCCGCGGCAGGTGCCGGCGCCTCGACGGGAGCGCCGGCCGGGGCAGAAGCCGTCACCACGCTTCCTGGCGCGGCCAGCCCCAGGATCTTCATCAGCGGCTTTTCGGTATAGAAGGCGAGCTTGCGCTTGCCGGCCTTCGACATGTTGATGCCGTCGTCGGAGCGCAGGCGCACCGATTGGCCGTTGATGTCCGGTCCGCTGGTGATGAAGGCGCCGTTCTCGTCGACGAACCCGTCCCAGACGTCGACGAATTCGCCGCCGTGGCTTTCGGCGGACGAGCGGAAGATGTCGTTGGAGGCCAGCATGTCGGAGGTCATTTTCGAGACCCGGAAGGCCGGCATGCCGACCCACAGATACGGCACCTTGGTTGCGGCGATGGCCTTGCCGAACGCATCGGTCCGGCGCTCGTATTCCTTGGTCCAGTTTTCGGATCGCGGCTGCTCGCGTACATCGCCGACGCGCATCTGCTGCCGGTCGTTGGATCCGAGCATGACGACGACGGCTGCCGGTTTTTCGGCAGCGATCAGCGACTTGACCTGTTCTGGCCAGTTGTAGACATCGTCACGCACGAAGCCCGACGATCCGTTGGCACGGACGACGATCCTGACGCCGGTGTTTTCAGCAAACGCGGCGTCGAGCCCCTCAGCCAGCCCAGACGCCATGAAATCGCCGACCACCAGAACGACGCGTGCACCCGGCGCCTTCTCGGCCACTGGGGTTGTCGGCTCGGCCGGCGGCGGCCGGCTAACTGACCGGGGCTTTCTCAGCTTGGGCCTGGGCTTTGTTCTCTGGAATTCTCGCTGGTATTCGGGCGGCGGCTGCTCAAACCGCTCGCTTCTGCGCGGAAACAACAGGTCGCGCAGCGACCAGCCACGACTTTCCGGCTCCTGCGCCATGGCCGCGGTATGAAAGGCACTGGCGCCGCCGACCGCCAGAACGGCGATCGCCAGAACGAGGATCGGCACGCGACGAACGATTAACCGGATGCGCGCAGCCGAAACCAATCACCCTCTCCATCCCGCAACCGGCTCTAGTTCTGCCTGAGCCATTTCAGCACTTCCTTGCTCGGATACCCGTCCTGGGTCAAGCCAGCCTTTGCCTGGAAGGCCATGATGGCGGTTTTCGATCCGTCACCGATCTTGCCGTCGAACTTGCCGTCGTAATAGCCGTGCTCGGAAAGTCGCTTCTGAAGCTCCTGCCTTTCCTCGAAGGAGAGCTTGGTAAACGGTCGCTTCCAGTCCTGCACAAGCCCGCCATAGCCGGCAATTTCGTCGGCAAGAAGGCCCACGGCGAGCGCATATTTGTCGGCATTGTTGTAACGCTTGATGACCGAGAAATTCTTGATCATCAGGAAAGCCGGCCCGCCGCTGCCGCCGGGCAGCTTCAACGTCGCCTTGTCCGCACCGTTCTTGAACGGCTTGCCGTTGGCACGGCTGACCCCCAGCGCCTGCCATTGCGACAGCGACTTTGAGCCTCCGGGCAGCTTCTTGCCGTCCGGAAGGCTGACCTCATAACCCCAGGTCTTGCCTGCCTGCCAGCCGTTCTTCCTCAGCAAATTGGCGGCTGTCGCCAGTGCGTCGGGAATCGAATTCCAGATGTCGCGCTTGCCGTTGCCGTCCATATCGACCGCATAGGACTGGTAGCTGGTGGGGATGAACTGGGTATGGCCCATCGCGCCGGCCCATGAGCCGCTGAGATGGCTTTCGTCGATGTCGCCGGTCTGCAGGATCTTCAGCGCCGCGATCAGCTGGGTGCGGGCAAATTTCGCTCGCTTCGGATCGGCATAACCAAGCGTCGCCAGCGAGCGCACGACATTGCGCATGATATCATCGCGCTTGAGAGTTTCGCCGTAGTTCGATTCCATAGACCAGATGGCCAGCAGGATGTAGCGGTCGACGCCGTATCTTGCCTCGATCCTGTCCAGCCAAGGCTTCCATTTCCTTGCCATCTGCTGGCCGACGGCGACCGACTGGTCATGGACGCGGTTGTCGAAATAATCCCAGGCGGGTGCGGTGAATTCGGGTTGAGTACGGGCCTTTTCCAGTACCACCGGGTCAGCATCGTTGATGCCCTTGAATGCCTGGTCGTAGACGGAGCCGGAAACGCCGCTCGCCACGGCGGTAGCACGGAAGCTGGCGACCCATTGGCGGAAGCCGGCATCGGCAAAAGCCGGCCCGCTGGGCATGAGCAAAGCAAGCGAGAGGCTGGCGGCCGTCAGGACGCTGGTGAAGCGCCTTGCGGCGTTGCGAACGGACATCTTTTCCTCCTTCTTCATCTCAGGAAGACTATTCATCGCCGAACCCGGTTAGCATTTGGTTTACCATAGGTGCCGTGCGGGGTGAAAAGATGCGTCAATGCTTTACCAGCTGAGATTTATGACCCGCCGTTCAGTAATCCTCGATTTCGGCATGAAAATGTCTCGAATCGGGATTGCCGAACAGGCATGCAAATGGATAATTGGCACATGAAGAGAGTTCGCAAGGCAGTGTTCCCGGTTGCCGGTCTCGGCACGCGCTTTCTCCCTGCTACCAAGGCCATTCCCAAGGAAATGCTGACGGTCGTCGACAGGCCGGTCATCCAGTATGTGGTCGATGAGGCGCGCGATGCCGGGATCGAGCATTTCATCTTCGTGACCGGCCGCAACAAGGCGGTCATCGAGGATCACTTCGATGTCCAGTTCGAGCTCTACGACACGCTTGCGCAGCGCGGCAAGGACGACCAGCTCGCCCGCCTGCAGCGGCTGCAACCGGCGCCGGGGCAGACCAGCTTCACCCGCCAGCAGGTACCGCTCGGCCTTGGCCACGCCGTCTGGTGCGCGCGCGAGCTCGTCGGCGACGAGCCCTTTGCGCTGCTATTGCCCGACATGATCATGCAGTCGGAAAAAAGCTGCATGAAGGACATGGTCGAGCTTTACGCCGAGACCGGCAACAACATCGTCGCCGTGCAGGAATGCGATCCGGCCGAGGCGCACAAATACGGCATTGTCGGCCGCGGCGAGGACGCGCATCACGGTTTCCGCATCACCGGCATGGTGGAAAAGCCGAAGACCGGCACGGAGCCGTCGAACCTCTACATCAACGGGCGCTATATCCTGCAGCCGGAGATATTCAAGATACTCGAAGGTCAGGAAAAAGGCGCCGGCAACGAGATCCAGCTCACCGATGCAATGCTGAAGCTGCAGAAGCAACAGCCCTTCTACGGCTACCACTACCGCGGGCGGACGTTCGACTGCGGCTCGCCCGAAGGCTTCGTCGAGGCCAACGTTGCCTTCGCACTGTGGCGCAGAGACATGAATGCGAGCATGGCCGGTGTCATTCGCACGCTTCTCGACGAACTCGCGCCGTCAGAACGCCGCGGCATAGCCTTGTAGTTTCAACACCGGTTGCCGCGCTGATCGGCTAAAGCGCGCCGCGTTCGACCGGCCTCATGCGACGCGCTTTAGGTTCTTGTTTTAGGCAAGTCGTTATCGCAAAACCGCTGCACACTTTTGCGCGACATGCATTTAGCGCTGCAACTTCAAGCCGACGAAGATACTGTTGGCCGTGTAGTCGCGCCCAATCAGGTTGCTGGTCAGTTTTTCAGTCCTGGCGCGGGTGGTGAGCCCGGTGTAGCGGTTCAGCCACCACGTCAGCCCAGCCTCGGCGCTCAGCGTCAAATCATGATCGTCGGAGCCGGTATAGTCGCGCCATTCGAGGCCGAGAGCGGCATTTCCGGTCAGGTTGGCGCGGATCTGCCGCTCGCCGGTGAGGCTGCCGGAATAGAGCATGTCGCCGCTTTCGCCCGCATTCGTCGTGTTCTCGGCGGTCGTCTGTGCGGTGAGCCCGATCGTGGTGCCGCGTTCCGGCGACCATTTGAGATCGGCATTGACCGTCGCGCCCGAAATAGCCGGCAGGGCATCGTCGTCGATAGCTTCGCGCAGCCAGCCGACCGAGAACTCGCCGGTAAGCTTCTCGCGGAGATCGAGCTCGACGCCGGCCCGTGCGCCAAGCCTGGTCGAGGAGCGCTGGAAGCCGTTTGGATCGACGCGCAAATCATAAGCGCGCCGGCCGATCTCGATTTCGGTGAACGGGGTGATGGCAGGCGAGATCTCGTAACCGGTACGCAAAATGGCCGTGTAGAGCGTCGAGTCGCGGCCCTTCTGCGACAGCGATCCGCCCGACGAAAGCTTGGCGTCGCCAAAGATGTCGTGCTCGATCGCGCCGGTCAGCGCGAAGCGCATCTTGCCGGCATCCTTCTCGACGGCGAGACTGCCGTTCACGGTCTGGCGCACCGGCTGGCCAACGGCGCCGACGACCGCGTCCGGCGCCGAGGCCGATTCGGGCACGGCCTCATAGCCCAGCTTGGCGATGGCGCGCAGATCATTGTCGAGATCGATGTTGAGTGTGCCGTCGACGCGGCCTTGCGCCTCGTGAATGTCATAGCCGGACAAGGTTTCGCGGAAGATGCCATAGCCCTCAACCGTCGCCGAATTCTCCCTCCAGTCGGAGACGGCGTTGAAGCGCAGTGTCGTTTCCGACAGCAAGGCCGGCTTGCCGAGGCTGCTCGAATCGGCGTTTGTCGAAGACGTCAGGCCTTGCTCGAGCGTCGGCCGGATTACGAAAGAGCCGAGCTTGATGCCGGTGGCGGCGAACGGGTCGTCCTCGTTCTTTTTGTTCTGGCCTTCGATGGCTTCGGTGCGCTCGGCACCGGGGTCGAGCCTGAGCCTCTCGGCGGAATCGATGGTGACGGCACGGCGGTTGACCGTATCCTGCTCGTCTATAGCGGCGGTATCGGTGTCATCGGTCGCCGCCGCGGCTGCAGTCGCGGCTCTCTTGCGCTTCTGGCTGTCAGCGGTCTCGTCTTCGGCGTTGGCCGCATTGGCGGCGCGTGGCGTCGCGCTTGGCCGCCGTCGGGGTGGCGGAGCAGGGTTGTCGGGAAATGGGTCGCCGCTGGCCGCTGGTTGATCGAAAGTGCCGCCGGTTGTGGCCGCCTCGCCCGTGCCGTCGTCAGGCAACGCCCCTTGGCTGGCCGGGCGATAGGTAGGCAGCGGCGTATTGTCGTTGGCGGTTGCAGCAGCCTGCGCGGCTTGGGTTCCGGCTATGCTCGATTGCCTGATCTTGTACTGCTGTTCGTCCAGGATTGTCGATTCCGAAACCTCGCCGCGCAGCTCGGTTTCCTGGGCGCAAAGCAGTGCCGGCCGCGACAACGCAAAGACACTGGTTGCCAGCAGCAAAGCGCAGACCGCCTTGCCCTTTCGTCCCATTTTGTTTTGAGGCTGAAACCCGGACATCGGCACCACTGCTTGCGCGGCGCACGCGCGCCATACTTACGAAACCGTAAATGGGGATGGTTAACGGAGCGTTGAGGCATGGCCCATCAGGAGGTTCGGCACGGCAATTCCGTTGGACAGGCGCGCGCCGAAGCGCTAATCGCATCGTCCATGAACGTGAAATCCCCAGACAGGAAGCGGCATGACGGGCAGGCCGCGATTGCCTCGGCGCTGAGAACCGTGGCGACGGAGCAGGCCGGCGTCGCGGCACTGGCAGACGCTCTCGAAAACGGGCTGGCCGAGCCGTTCGCACGAGCCGTCGGCATGGTGTCGCAGATCGATGGCCGCGTCATCGTCACCGGGGTTGGCAAAAGCGGCCATATCGGCTCGAAGATCGCCGCAACGCTCGCCTCGACCGGCACGCCGGCCTTTTTCGTCCACCCTGCCGAAGCCAATCACGGCGACCTTGGCATGATCGCCAGAAACGACGCCATAATCGCGCTTTCGTGGTCGGGCGAAAGCCTTGAGCTCAAGGGCATCATCGCCTATTCGAGGCGCTTCTCGATCCCGCTGGTCGCGGTCACCGCGGGTGAAAAATCGGCTCTGGCGCGCGCGGCCGACGTTGTGCTTCTGCTGCCGCGAGCACCGGAAGCCTGCCCGCACGGGCTTGCGCCGACGACCTCGACACTATTGCAAATGGTGATGGGCGATGCGCTGGCCATCGCGCTGCTCGAGGCACGCGGCTTCACCCCGGACCATTTCCGCACGTTCCATCCCGGCGGCCAGCTCGGAGCCAACCTGACGCAGATCCGCGAGATCATGCATGTCGGCGACAGGCTGCCGCTGGTGTCGTCAGGTACCGGCATGCGCGAGGCAATCCTCGAATTGTCGCGCAAGGGGTTTGGCTGCGTGGCCGTGACTGCCGCGGACGGCAAGCTGATCGGCATCATCACCGATGGCGACATCAGGCGCCATATCGGCAGCGATCTCCTGGCAATGAGCGTCGATCAGGTGATGACCAGAGAGCCGAAAATGGCTTCGCCCGACACGCTTGTTGCGACGGCGCTGCAGACAATCAACGACTCGGCTATCACCAGCCTGATGGTGGTCGAAGGCAGGCGGCCGATCGGGCTCGTCCATCTGCACGACCTGCTGCGCATCGGTGCTGCCTAGCGGGCTTCTAGACCGCCTCGACCGTCAGTTCCAGGTCGGTATCAGCGGCGCCCGTCACGCGCACTTGCGTGCCGGCCGGCAGGTCAGGGCCGGAGACGCGCCACAACGTGTCGCCCAGCTTTATGCGGCCGCGCCCGTCCTTGATCGGCTCGGCAAGGGTCGCCGTCCGGCCGACCATCTGTGCGCCGCGACGGTTGAGCAGGGGCTGGTCGGTTTCATCATGGCGCCCGCCCACCAGCCGCTTGCCGACATAGGCCGAGACCAGCGACAGAGCGAGGAAGGCGAGGACCTGGACTTGCCAGGTCCAGAAACCGGCATCCCAGATGAGCAGTGAGACGACGCCGATCAACAGCGCGGCAATGCCGATCCACAGCATGAAAATGCCCGGCGCGATGACCTCCATTACCAGCAGGACGAAGCCGAGGACCATCCAGCTCCACGGGCCGAGTTCGGAAACAATGCGGTCGAGCATGGCTGTGGCCTCAGGTTTCGCTCGGACGAACGACCGGCGGGCGGGCGGCCTGTCGTGCGGCACCGGCGGTGCCTTCGCTTCGGAAAACTTCCTTGGCGATTTCGCCAATACCGCCGAGCGTGCCGATCAGCGATGAGGCCTCCATCGGCATCAGCACGAGCTTGCTGTTTGTCGCTGAGCCGATCCTGGTCAGCGCTTCGGTGTATTTCAGCGCGACGAAGTAGTTGAGCGCCTGCACGTCGCCTTTGGAAATCGCCTCCGACACCACCTGCGTGGCGCGTGCTTCAGCCTCGGCCGAGCGCTCGCGCGCCTCGGCATCGCGGAAGGCGGCTTCCTTGCGCCCTTCGGCCTCCAGGATCTGCGATTGCTTGAGGCCTTCGGCGGCGAGGATCTGCGCGCGCTTATTGCGCTCGGCCATCATCTGTCGGCCCATCGATTCGACGAGATTGGCCGGCGGGTTGATGTCCTTGATCTCGACACGAGTGATCTTGATGCCCCAGGGATGCGCCGCCTCGTCAACGACGCGCAGCAGGCGCTCGTTGATGGCGTCGCGGTTCGACAAAAGTTCGTCGAGGTCCATCGAGCCCATCACGGTGCGGATGTTGGTCATCGTGAGATTGAGAATCGCATTCTGCAGGCCGGAGACCTGGTAGGCGGCCTGCGCCGCGTTGAGCACCTGATAGAAGGCGATGCCATCGACGGCAACGGTGGCATTGTCGCGGGTGATGATCTCCTGCGTCGGAACGTCGAGCACCTGCTCCATCATGTTCATCTTGGCGCCGACACGGTCGACGAAAGGCACGATCAGGTTGAGGCCTGGGTTCAATGTCTTGGTGTAACGGCCAAAACGTTCGACGGTATAATTATAGCCTTGCGGAATTGTTCGGATGCCCTTGATAAGCACCAGCACGACAAGGGCGACAAGAACAAGAAGCGCGATATCAAAACCACTGAAACCCATTTGGCTCTCCCCTCAAAGGCCGGCCATGTTGGATATTCCACGCGACCGATTCCCATCAAACACTTAAGTGTGTTTCAGCAATGTTACAATCAGGTGATCACGGATTGCGGGTGCATAGACGGGTGATCTGTTCAGGCCCAGCCGGACAGCTCGCGCCGCACCATCGCCTCGATTACCGCCATGCCCTCGGCGCTGTCGTTGAGGCAAGGGATGTGTGCGAACTTTTCGCCGCCGGCATGATGGAAGGTCTCGGACGCTTCCCTGCCGATCTCGTCCAGCGTCTCGATGCAGTCGACGGAAAATCCTGGATTGACGATGGCGACCGATTTCACGCCTTCGCGCCCTAGTCTTTCGACCGTCTTGTCGGTGTAGGGCTGCAGCCACTCCTGCGCGCCGAAGCGCGACTGGAAGGTGGTAATCAGCTTGTTTTCATCCCAGCCGAGCTTTTCGCGCAGCAGTCGGGTCGTCTCGAGGCAATGGGCCTGGTAGGGGTCGCCCTTGTCGGAATAGGGTTTCGGAATGCCGTGATAGGAAGCGATGACAATTTCCGGTTCGAAGTCGAGGCTAGCCAGATGCTTTTCAATCGAACGGGCGAGCGCCTCGATATAGGCCGGCTCGTTGTAATAGGGTGGCACGCTGCGAATGGCCGGGGCGCGGCGCATCTTCATCAGCGCGCGAAACAGCTGGTCGTTGGCAGTCGCAGTCGTCGTCGCCGAATATTGCGGATAGAGCGGGAAAGACAGGATGCGGTCGCAGCCTTGCTCGACCAGTCTCTCGGCCACGCTCTCGGTCGAAGGGTTGCCGTAGCGCATCGCCCAGTCGACGACGACATTGGGTAGCTCGCCGAGCGCGAGCCCGAGCTTCTCGGCCTGGGCGCGGGTGTAGGTTCGCAGCGGCGACTCGTTGCGCTCCCGGTTCCATATCCTGGCATAGTTGGCCCCTGATTTCTTCGGCCGGGTGGTGAGGACCACGCCGTAGAGGATCGGATACCAGATCGCCTTGTTGAGCTCGATGACGCGCGGATCGGACAGGAACTCCCGGAGGTAGCGCCACATCGGCTTGAACCCGGTGCCGTCCGGGGTGCCGAGATTGATCAGCATGACACCGACCTTGCCGGTCCTGACCAGAGGGCGCCCTGCCGACGGCGAGGCGGCAGTCTGCTCGGCTTTGATTTCAGCAGGGTTGGCAAGCGTCATGAGGTTCTCCAACACCGCGAACCAACGGTGCCGCGGCGAAAGTAGCGATGCCGCGCCGGTTTTCAAATGCTGCGTCTGGCCGCACCTTATCCCAGAAATGCAACACCCGCCCGGTCTGCCGGGCGGGTGCATTGCGTTCCTGCGGCCGGATTACTTCGAGGCCGCCGGGATCGTCAAGGTTGCGCCGACCGGAAGGCGGCGTGGCTCGTAGGCATTGTTGGCATCGGAGATTATTTTCCATTTGGTGCCGTCGCCATAAGCCTTCACCGCGAGATCCCAATAGGTATCGCCGGCGACGATTACATGGCTGCTTTCGGCCGGTGCCGGCTCAGCCGGAGCAGGGGTCACCGGAGCCGGTGTGGCCGGAGCCGCAGGTGCCGCCGGCTGGGCCGGCTCGGCGGGTGCGGGTGCCGGCGCTGTTTCAGCCGGGACGGCCGGCGGCGTCTTGGAAATGTCGCCGGAGCCGGCCGGCATTTCGGGCATTGCCGGCTCAACTGGCTTTGCCGGCGCAGCCTCAGCAGGTTTTGGCGGTTCGGCAGGGTTGGCAGGTTCTGCGGCCGGGGCCACGGTCGCGGCGATCTCGGTGATGCGGCCGTCGAGCTTCGGCGTATAGGGCCGGTGCGCGCCTAGGTAGTCGGCGACGACCTGTTCCAGCCCCGGGCCGTAATCATAGGCGTTCTTGGCCTTCTCGGCGAACACCTTGTAGCCGTCGCCGCCCTGGCGGACATAGTTGTTGGTGGCGACCAGGTAATCCTTGTCCGGCTTAATCGGCGTCCAGGCGCCGCCTTCCATGACCTCGACCGATTTGACGCGTCCGTTAGGCGGCGCCGATTTGTCGAACGCATATTTCAGGCCGGCAACCTGCGGGAAGCGCCCGGCGCCGTCCTCGACCTGGCTGAGGCCGCTTTCGAGGCCGGCAACCAAATCCTTGCCGGAGATCTGGAAGGTCGCCAGCGTGTTCTGAAACGGCAGGACGGTGAGAACCTCGCCCATGGTGACGGTGCCCTGGTCGATGGAGGCGCGCAAGCCGCCGCCATTCGAGATGACGATCTCGACACCTTGGCCCTTGACCCGGTCGAGGACGGCGTCGGAGACCAGATTGCCCATCTCGCATTCGCGGGCGCGGCAGTTTTCGCGACTGCCGTCGATCGCCTTGGTGGTCTCGGCGACTTCCTTGTTCTTCAAGGCCTCGATCGGCGCGCCGAGTTCCTTGATGCGGGCAAGCACGGCGGGGTCGGGCGTGATCGATTTGTCGAGATGGATGGGATCCCCGCTTGCCTCCTTGACGACGCCGTTGTCGTCGAACACGACCTTGAACTCGCCGAGATATTTCGAATAGGACGCCGCCTGCACGACCGGCACTTTGTAACCGTCCGGATTGTCGACCATCGTCGGATACGGGCCTTCCGCCTTGGGGTCGGTGTTGGACAGCAGCGAATGGCTGTGGCCGCCGACCACCACGTCGATGCCCGGGATCTTGGCGATCACGTCGCGCTCGCGCTTGTAGCCGATATGGGTGACCGCGATGATCTTGTTGACGCCCTCTCGCTTCAGTTTCTCGACCTCAGCGGTGATCGACTTGACGTCATCTTCAATGGCAATGTTCGGGCCAGGGGTGGCAAGCTCCGGCGTGTCGTTGGTGACCGCTCCGACGATCCCGATCTTCTGGCCGCCGACCTCGACCACGATCGACGGCTTGACGCGGTCGCCGAGCTTGGATTGCGCATTGGCCTTCACATTGGCGCCGAGCACCGGAAACTGGATCATGTCGAGAAACGGCGCCAGCGCCGACTCGCCATCGTCGAACTCATGGTTGCCGAGAGCCTCGGCATCGAATTTCATCTGGTTGAGGAATTCGCCTTCGGTCTTGCCTTTGTAGGTCGTGTAGAAGAGCGAGCCCTGGAAATTGTCGCCGGCGCTGAGCAGCAGCACGTTCTGGCCCTCCAGCTTCTTGCGCTCCTGCGCAATCGCGGTGACCAGGCGGGCGGCACCGCCGACGCATTCGCCCTTGGTCTCCTCCTCGGCCGAGCAGGTCGATTCGTACTTGTTGTTGCTCTCGATGCGGCTGTGCCAGTCGTTGATGTGCAGGATGTTGAGCGTGTAGTCGGCAAAGGATACCCCTGCCGACAGGCCAAGCGCCGATGCCGACAGCGCGGCGATGGCAGCAATCTTCTTCATTCTCGTCTCCCGGATAACTTGACCAGAGGCGTTTAACGCTCTTGTTTGACTGGGATGTAACAGCCCTCTTGGGCTATGTTCACATCGCGTTTCAGTCGATGCAAGCGGAAATCGGCATCAGCTTTGCCGGCGCAAGAAGACGGCGGCTTGAAGCCGCCGCCCTTGTGCAAAGTAAATTCGGAATCGGATTTCAGGTGCGCCTGGTCAGCACAAAATTCTGCCCGCTCGCGCTGGTGCAATTGAGCTGGCTGGTGGAGACCATCAGGCAGTTGAAGCTGATCGGCGTCTGGCGGATCAGCGAAGTGCCATGAATCTCGACCGAGGTGCCGCCGGTCATGGTGTAGCTGCCATCGGCAAGCTTCTGGCCGGTGTCGGTTGCGACGGTCGCGAAGCTGCCGCCCTTGAAGGTGGACAAGCCCGTGCCCTGCGCGTCGATCCAGGAGCCTTCAACCCCCTTGGCCGTGATCACCGGCGGCTCGCCTGGGCCGGTTGTCGTGCAGGCCGCCAACGCGACCGTAGCGGCCGCGGCAATGCCAGCCGAAAGCAGTCTTTGCGCAATCGTCATCTTCAAGATCCTCTCCTCTCGCATCGGCCCGAAAATCGATCCGATTTTCGGAAAGCACGATGCGCACATTCAAAGTGCTAGAGCGTACTTTGTGCGTCCAAATGGACGCACGTGGCTCTAGGCCGCCCCTCTTCAATCGCCCGATTTCCGGGCGATTGCAAGCTGGCCGAGTGTCGAGGCAACGCTGCTATCGAACGAGGATGTTGCGGAATTGCCACGGGTCTTTGGTATCGAGATCCTCGGGAAACAGACCAGGCCGATTGTCGAGCGGTGTCCAGTCGGTATAATAGCTCCTGACCGGCCCGAGATAGGGGCCCTGCACGTCGAGGCAGCGCTTGTAATCCATCTCGTCGGCCTCGACGATGCCGGCCTCGGGATTTTCCAGCGCCCAGACCATGCCGGCCAGCACCGCCGACGTGACCTGCATGCCCGTAGCATTCTGATAGGGCGCCAGCTTGCGCGCCTCGGCCAGCGACAGCTGCGAGCCGTACCAGTAGGCGTTCTTGGCGTGGCCGTAGAGCAGCACGCCGAGTTCGTCGACGCCATCGACCAGTTCATTTTCGTCGAGCACGTGATGCACGGGCTGAGCCTTGCCGGCGACACCGAACATCTCGTGCAGCGACAGCACTGCGTCGTTGCAGGGATGATAGGCGTAATGGCAGGTCGGCCGGTATTGCACCTTGCCCTTCTTGCCGCGCAAGGTGAAAAAATCGGCGATCGAGATCGCTTCGTTGTGTGTCACCAGGAAACCGTATTGCGGGCCGGGCGTCGGACACCATGTGCGCACGCGTGTATTGGCGCCGGGCTGCTCCAGATAAATCGCGGCCTTCGAACCGTTCTTGTGGCTTTTGGCGTTCTTCGGCATCCACGCCTCATGCGTGCCCCAGCCGAGCTCGGCCGGCTGCAGCCCTTCCGAAATGAAGCCTTCGACCGACCAGGTGTTCCAGAACACGTTCATCGGCTTGGGCTTCTTGGTGCGCTGGGTGTCGCGCTCGGCGATATGGATGCCCTTGACGCCGGCCTTCTTCATCAGCCTGGCCCAGCCTTCGCGATCGTGCTGCGCGGGTTCCGAGAAGTCGAGGCCAAGATCTGTGGCGAGGTTGACCAGTGCCTGCTTGACGAACCACGAGACCATGCCGGGATTGGCGCCGCAGCACGAGATCGCCGTGGTGCCGCCCGGGTTCTTCGCGATTTCAGTACGCACGGTCTCGCGCAGCGCATAGTTGGTGCGTGAGGCGTTGTCGGCCTTCTCGTCGAAATAAAAGCCGAGCCAGGGTTCGACCACCGTGTCGATATAGAGGACGCCAAGCTTGCGGCAGAGCTTCATCAGCTCAAGCGAGGAAGTGTCGACCGAAAGGTTGACGCAAAAGCCCTGGCCGCCGCCATTGGTCAAAAGTGGTGTCAGCAGCTTCTTGTAGTTGTTTTTGGTCACCGCATCCTGCATGAAAGTGATGCCGCGCTCGTCGAGCAATTTACGGTCGGTGTCGCGCGGGTCGATGACCGTCATGCGCGACTTGTCGAATTTGAAATGGCGCTCGATCAGCGGCAGCGTTCCCCGTCCGATCGAGCCGAAGCCGATCATCACTACAGGGCCGGTGATCTCACCGTAAACGGGCCAGTTTTCATTCGCCATTTATCGATTACTCCCTCAAAAAACGCTTCGGAACAGCGGCTTGGCCGCGGCGCGACAAACCATAGATCATTGTCACAATAAAGCGAAAAGCGGACGGCCGGCCTCACGCCGCGCCATCCCGGCTACGGCTCGACCAGTCTTGCGAATGCAGGCTTGAAGAGGTCACGTGCCTCGGAGACCGGCAGTTCCAGCAGATCGTCGGCGCAGGCCTGGATGGCATGCGGCAGGGTCTGGAGCCCGAAAACCAGAACCTGCTTGTCGCCCTCACGCCAGAGGCTGACCGCTAGATATTCGCCGATGAGATCGTCAATGCCGCATTCGGCTTCGTGATCGATATCGGTCTGATCGATCGGTTTCTTGCGCCGCTGCTTGACGAAGGAGGCCAGGGAAGGACCGGGCTTGCCATCCACCGTATCCGAGAAAATGTCCTGAAGGCCAAGCAGGACGCCGCGCCGCACATCCATGATGTAGGCGTCCGAATAGTTGGTCGGATGCGCTCCGCCGCAGAAGATGCTGCCGGACTCCCGCCAGCTCATCAGCCGCGGAGTCAGCGACGTCACTTCGAATGTGCTGTCCTCATAGCCGCCGAGCGTGCCGCCGTTCATACCGTCAATTGGCCCGCCGTCGTTGAAACCGGCATATTGCGCCGCCACGCAGCCCAGTGCGCCGATGTTTGCGCGCCAGTGCCTCTCTTGCAGCAGAGCATTCGCGGCCTCGATCGGAACGTCGCCGGACAGTTCGACAATGCGCGGCGTGGCAAACCTGGTGCGGGGGTCGACGACATAGCGGTAGGTTGCGTCCGGCCAACCAGTCGTCTTGCCGTTATCGAGCTGAGTGTCCATCCGCAGATAGTCATAAGGGGACGTTTCCATAGTGAGCGGCGTGTCATTGGCGAAGAACTTCATGAAGCTGAAATCGTAGAGATCGAGCGGGGTGCCGGGCTCGTTCCCGGTCACTTGCCGACTTGCGACCCGTTCCAATCTGAGCGGCAGCGCCTTCTTTCCGTTCCAGCTGCCTTCAAGGGTCTTGCCGTTACTGGATGAGGCCAGGCGCCACACAGCGGCAATCGGCGCGGCCTTTCCGTCATCGCAATTGTCGGCGCCGCATGCCTCCTCCTCGGCCAGTTCGAACTTGCTGCCCCTTTGAGACCGGGCCTGCAGCGGGATGTCAACGCCCTTCGAGCGGTAGAAATAGCGGCCGGCCAGCGGGCCGCCGGGCGCCGCGGGGTCGCCGGTGAATTCGACGACGATATCGGCCTTTCCAAGCTTGCCGGCATAAGTCACCGGCTCCGCCTCGGCTGCTGTCGACAGCACCAGGATCGCGGCCATGAACGTGACCGGCCTGCTAAGATGCTGGATCATTGTTCCCCCCAGCGATCATTTTCAGTGTTTCCACCAGCCGGTCACGGTCGGCGGTCATCCCCTTGTAGTCGAGTTGTGCCTCGTCCAGCGCCAGAAGTTGTTCGGCCAAGGACGCCGCGAGCGCCGCGCGGTCGGGGTGGCGTTCCAGCACGGCGAGCGGGTCGAGATGGATGCGGATGGTGAAGAGTACGTCGCCCGAAACGGGGAGCTTTCTCAGCGTCTGCCGCTCGACGCGGATAAAGGCATGGGCGTCGATGTCGCCATCCGGGAATCTCGACGGGCGATTGCTGGCGCGGTCGACGCGTTCGAGGTTGGAGAGCGGGTGGTAGAGTGCGTCGCCCGCCTGGATCGACCAGTTGTAGCGCTCGACGGCTTGGCCCTGGAGGCCGTCGAACATGCGGTTGATGAGATCGGCCGGGCGTGTGCCCGGGCCGAAACCCGGTACCGGCGCGTGGATCTGCTGCAGCGGCTTGCCGAATTTTTCGATCAGCGACCATGACGACGGGAAGCAGAGCGAGCCGGCCGCCAGACGCCAGCCGCTCTCGTCGCGACGCATCAGGATCAAATCCTCCTGGACGAGCAACGAGGCCGCGACAAGCGGCGCATCGCTGAAAGAAGCTGAGGTGCCTGAGCCCTCGAGATTGTCGATGCCGCCGATCACCTCGATCGCATTGTCGGTACGCCTGTGGGTCTCAGGAAAGTTCGCCGCCAGATGCGCACCGAGCAGATCGAGCACTTCGCGCTGAGCGTCGCGCGTTGTTTGCTCCTCGACAAAAACCTTGCCGGGAATTTCCGCATAAAGCCGGCGTTTCTCGGCAAGATAGGGCAGCAGATATTCGTCGACCTCGATCCAGCTATCGAGATTGAGCGGCTTCAGCCCGATGGTGAACAGTTTCGACGAGCCGTCATAGGGTGTGTGGGTCGGCGGGCGGAAGCTCATGCCTCTTTGTAGGCTTCCAGTGCGGCGGCGGCCATTCTCGCCGTGAATTCGGTGATTTCGTAATCGGCGGCACCTGCCTTGGCGAAGGGATCGTCCGCCAGTCTGGCTTCGAGCACTTCGCGTGGACCACGCGCGATGATGATGCCGCCGGTCCTTGGCCGCTTTGGCCCGGAGGCGACAAAGATACCTTGCGCATAGCAGGCCTTCAGCCACTCGACATGCGCTTGCTGCAGGCGGTCGATCTCGGTCAGCGGCACCTTGTAGTTCAGCGAAACCACGAACATTGTTGTCTCCAGATGCTTCAGCCCAGCCGCGCCGGGATCAATCCGCGCAGCGAGTTGCCGACGAACAGCGCCTTGGCCGATTTCAGTTCGTTCCACGTGTAGACCGCTTCACCGGCGCGGCCTTGATCCAGCAGTTCGCCGCGCAGGACGCCAGGCAGCAGGCCGCAATCGAGCCGCGGCGTGGCCAGCACGCCGTCGCCGAAATCGGCAAAGACATTAGTGATCGTGCCCTCGCAGATTTCGCCGCGCTCATTGGCGAGCAGCACCTCGTCGGCGCGCCCGGCGAGATATTCGGCGCGCGCGCGCGTATAGGTTTGTCGGCGGCTGGTCTTGTGGCGCAGCAGCATATCGCTCGAATCAAGCCGCACGCGCGCCAGCTGCAGGGTCCAGACCTTGTCTGCGGCGAGCGGCTCGTAGGGCTGCACCGACACCGCCATTTCGCCCTTGCGCGACAGGACGAGGCGGGTGCGCAACGCGATCTGTTGGTGGCCGACCGCATTCATCAGCGCTTCGCCGACCCTTGTCGGATCGCAGGCGAAACCGAGTTCGCTTGCCGAGCCGTAAAGCCGCGCGAGATGGCGGTCGAAACGGAGGAAACCCGATCCGGGTTCCCAGCGCATTGTTTCGATCAGTTCGAAATCGGCAGTGTTCCTGTCGCGAAACGGGCTTTCAGCAGACACTCCTGGTACTCCTCTTCGGCTGTCGAATCGAAGACGACGCCACCGCCGACATTGTAGACCGCCTCGCCATTGGCAAAGAGCGAGATGGTGCGGATCGCCACGGAAAAACGCATCCGGCCGCCGGGCGCGATCCAGCCTATGGCGCCGCAATAGACATCGCGCGGGCCACTTTCCAGCTCGCGCAGGATCTCCATGGCGCGGATCTTCGGTGCGCCGGTAATCGAGCCGCAGGGGAACAGCGCGGCGAAAATCTGATGGATGGCGAGGCCGGGCAAGAGTTTCGCCCGCACGCGGCTCACCATCTGGTGGACGGTCGGGTAGCTCTCGATGCGGAAAAGCTCCGGCACATCGAGCGTGCCAACCTCGCTGATCAGTGAGATGTCGTTGCGCAGGAGATCGACGATCATCCGGTTCTCGGCCTGGTTCTTCTCGTCGTTGCGCAAGAACGCTTTCAGGCGATCGTCCTCGGCTTTTGTTGCGCCGCGCGGCGCGGTGCCCTTCATCGGATGCGTCTCGATCATGCCTTCCGCGTCCACCTCGAAGAACAGTTCGGGCGAACGCGACAAGACGATCGGATCGCCGAGCGCGACCAGCGCCCCATACTTCACCGGCTGGCGTTCGGTCAGCGCGTTGAAGGCGACCAGCGGGTCGCCCGACCACTGCGCATGGACCGGAAAGGTCAGATTGCCCTGGTAGCAGTCGCCCTTGCGGATGTGGTCATGCAGCCTGGCAAAGCGTTTGGCGTAGTCGTCCGAAGACCAGGCTGCCTTGGCGTCGAAGATTGGGCCGTTGCTGGCCGGCGGATCGCCTGGCGCGACCGTCTGCTCGACCGGCGCATCGAACACGCCGAGGCAAAAAAGCGGGGCGCGGCGGCCGGCCGGCAGCAGCGGAACGAGCTTGGGTTCGAGCAGGTAACCGGCCTCGTAGGAGAAATAACCGGCCAGCCATTTGCCGCCGTCATGTGCAGCCTGCGCGGCTTCCAGCGCCGGTAAAAAATCCGCCTCGCCATGCGCTGCGATTATCTCGGCCGGCCGGTCGAAAACGAGCTGCCGCGCGGTCTCGTCGTTCCTGAAAATTGCAAAGGGCAGGGGCAGGGACATAAGGCTCGGATGCTGCGGTCACCAGCGATCGATCTATATGGGGGCTCGACCGTGCGCAATCGAGGGAACGGCGTCCCAAGACGCAAAGGCGCGGCGGCAAAAACAAAAGCGGCGCCAGAGGGCGCCGCCTTGTTCCAGATGCCGCCTTGCGATGGATCAGGTGTTGCTGGCTTCTCCCGCGGTCGGGAAGCGGCGCGCAAATTCCTTTTCGTCGCCGGCGGCAAGCAGTTTCGCCTGCTCGATCCAGCGTTCACGTTCGATGCGGCCGTCGAAATTCAACGTCGCCTCGATCCGCTTGACATCGTCGGGCGTCCAGGCGGCGATCTGGGCATAGGTCGTGACCCCAAGCCCTTTGAGCAGCCGCTCGTTGGTCGGGCCGATGCCGATCAGGCGACGCAGATCGTTGGCGTTGCCTGGGGCAGTGGCTGTTGCCTTGCCGGTCGCGGCTTTCTTTGCAGATGGCGCAGCCTTGCTTGCCGCCGGCGCGGTCGTCGGCGCGGCGCTCGCTTTCGATGCAGGCGGTTTCGGCGTTGCCGTTTTCGCGGCATTTGCGCGTGGCGCGGTTGCGGCCTTCGCCGTTGCAGATTTCTTCGGCGCCGGTTTGGCCGGTGCGGATGTCGAAATCAGCGTTGACGGCGCCTGCATCGCCGCCTTGGTCGCACCGGCCTTGGCGGCTGGCGCCTTAGCTGTTGCCGCCTTCGCGGTTGGCGCCTGGGTGGTTTTCGCCTCGCCCAGCCGGCGTTCGAGATCGGCGCGGGCGCGGCCGCATGCATCCAACTCACCGGTCAGACGGTCGCTATCGGCCCGCAATCTGTCGCGTTCGCTGCGCGTGCGGTCTAGATCGCCGCGCAAACTGTCGAGTTCGCCACGCAGGCGTCCCCAAATGAACCAGCCAACCAACACACCTACCAGGAACGCCAGGAGCATGTAGAAAAAAGTGCCCATTGTCTTTCTCTCTCCAGTCCGATCCGTCCGCCCTGGCCTGTAGAGCCATGACCTCGGCGAAGGACCATTCGATGGTGGTTCCGCAATTTGCAGAACAGCCGGCTTCGATCGAGCTGTCGGCGACCGGTTTGCCCCTGGCCAACAACCGTTGTCGCATCCGCCGACACGCCATGGCCGGTCGGGATTTTCCGACCGGATCCATTCGTGCCCGGCTGAGCTTGAGGGCGGACGCTATCATACAGCTTACGGGAATCTAACGGAAAACTTCCATGGAAAGTTATTTAAGAACAAATAACCAAGACAAGAATAGACCATCGCCAATATGCGTTGCTGCTAAACTGTTCTGGAAAACCCGGTCATCCGGTGTTGCGCATCGCCCAGTGTTGCGCATCACTTGTCCAGTGTTTCCAGCTCGTCGATCAGTCCGCTGATCACGCCAAGCCCGATCTGCCAGAAGGCAGGGTCGGCCGCGTCGAGGCCGAACGGCGCTAGAAGCTCGGAATGATGCTTGGTGCCGCCGGCGCGCAGCATGGCAAAATATTTCTCCTGAAAGCCGCGCTCGGCGTTCTGGTAGACCGCGTAGAGCGAGTTCACCAGGCAATCGCCGAATGCGTAGGCATAGACGTAGAAAGGCGAGTGGATGAAGTGCGGGATATAGGTCCAGAAAACCTCGTACCCTTCGCGCAGCTTGATCGCCGGCCCGAGGCTTTCCGCCTGCACTTCCAACCAGAACTGGCCGAGCTTGTCGGAGGTCAGTTCGCCGCTCCTGCGCTCGGCATGCACCTTGCGCTCGAACTCGTAGAAGGCGATCTGGCGCACGACCGTGTTGATCATGTCCTCGACCTTCTGGGCGAGCATGGCCTTGCGTTCGCGCTTGTCGGTGGTCTGCTCGAGCAGCGAGCGGAAGGTCAGCATTTCGCCAAACACCGATGCGGTTTCGGCCAGCGTCAGCGGCGTCGATGCCATCAGGGCGCCCTGGCCGCCGGCCAGCACCTGGTGCACGCCGTGGCCGAGCTCGTGCGCCAGCGTCATCACGTCACGCGGCTTGCCCATGTAGTTGAGCAGCACATAGGGATGCGCCGAAGGCACGGTCGGATGGGCGAAGGCGCCAGGCGACTTGCCGGGTCTCACCGGTGCATCGATCCAGTTGCGGTCGAAGAAAGTTCTGGCGATCTCCGCCATGTCGGGCGAAAAGCGCTGGTAGGCGGAAAGCACGGTGTTCTTGGCCTCGTCCCAGCCGATGACCGCCTGTGGGGTCTCGGGCAATGGCGCATTGCGGTCCCAGTGGTTCATCACCTCCATGCCGAGCCAGCGCGCCTTCATCGCGTAATAGCGATGCGACAGGCGTGGATAGGCGTCGCGAACCGCGGCGGCGAGCGCATCCACCACGCTGCGTTCGACGCGATTGGCGAGATGGCGGGAATCGGCAATGTCCTCGAAGCCGCGCCAGCGGTCGGAGATCTCCTTGTCCTTGGCCAGCGTGTTGGTGACCAGCGTAAAGACGCGCAAATTCTTGCGGAAGGTCGTGGCCAGCGCCTCGGACGCCCGGCGGCGCACCTCGCCGTCGGCGTCCTGCAGGCGATTGAGCGCCGGCTCAAGCGTCAACTCCTCGCCGTCGACGTCGAAACGCAAATCGGTCATCGTCTCGTCGAACAGGCGGTTCCAGGCCCCGCGCCCGGTGATCGATTTTTCATGGAAGAGCTGCTCGATGCGGTCTTCGAGCTGGAAGGGCTTGTCCTTGCGCAGATCGAGCACCCAGGGCCGGTAATGGGCGAAGGCCGGATCGGCGGCGAGTGCGGTTTCGATCGCACCATCGTCGATGAGATTCAGCTCGAGCGCGAAAAACAGCAGGTGCGCGCTGGCATCGGTCATCTTTTCCTGGATGTCGCCATAGAGCTTGGCGCGCTGCGGATCCGACGTGTTGCCGGCATAGACAAGCCCGGCATAGGAGACGATGCGGCCGATCAGCTCCTCCAGCACTTCATAGACCTGAAGCGCCTCGCCAAGCCTGCCGGCGCCGCCACGCCCGGCCTCGGCGGCGAGCGTGCCTTTCCAACGGCTCTCGAAGGCGATGGCATCAGCGGCGGCCTTGGCGATGTCGCGCTTCAACTCGGGCGCCTCCATGCCCGAATAGAGATCGGCTAGATTCCATTCCGGCAGGTCGCCAAGCTCCGCCACGCCCTGACCGGGCGCCGCCGCCAGCTTTCGAGCAAAAACCATGCGCATTGCCGATCCTTCCAGACACAAAAATTCGAGGAAACGAGAAGCCGGTCAAATCCTAAGGAATTCATTCACCGGGTTTTTTGAAAGCTTATTTAGAACCCTGTGCCAAGATGATCCATAGGGCGCATTCTCGGGCGGGCACGGTCGGATCAGTCATGGCAGCTTCCATACTCATAGTCGATGACGATCCCGTGCAGCGCAGGCTGCTCGAGGCGGCGGTGACGAAATTCGGCCACACCGCGATCGTCGCCGATGGCGGCGAGGCCGGTCTCCATCTCGTCGACGGACCCAATGCGCGCGACGTGTCGGTGATCATCCTCGACCTGATGATGCCGGGCCTCGATGGCATCGGCGTGCTGAAGGCGATGCGCGAGCGTGGCATCCACATTCCCGTCATCGTGCAGACCGCACAGGGCGGCATCGAAACCGTCGTTTCGGCAATGCGTCACGGCGCCTTCGACTTCGTCGTCAAGCCGGCCTCTCCCGACAGGCTGCAGGCGTCGATCGGCAACGCCCTCAAGGTCGAAGCGCTCGAAGGCGAAGTGAAGCGCTCGTCACGGCAGCGCGGCGGCCATCTGACGTTCAAGGACATGATCACCCACAGTCCGGCGATGGATCGGGTGATCCGGCTCGGCAGCAAGGCGGCGGCGTCCAACATTCCGATCCTGATCGAAGGTGAATCCGGCGTCGGCAAGGAACTGGTGGCGCGCGCCATCCAGGGCAGCGGCGACCGCCGCTCGAAACCCTTCGTCACCGTCAATTGCGGCGCCATCCCCGACAATCTGGTCGAATCGATCCTGTTCGGGCACGAGAAGGGCTCGTTCACCGGCGCCACCGAAAAACATACCGGCAAGTTCGTCGAAGCGCACACCGGCACGCTGTTTCTTGACGAGATCGGCGACCTGCCGCTCGACGTGCAGGTCAAGCTGTTGCGCGCCGTACAGGACGGCGAGGTCGATCCGGTTGGCGGCCGCTTGACCGTCAGGGTCGACATCAGGCTGATCTCGGCAACCCATCGCAACCTGCTGCAGCAGGTCAAGGACGGCAAGTTCCGCGAGGACCTGTTCTACCGGCTGAACGTCTATCCGATCTTCGTGCCGCCATTGCGCGACCGTCGCGACGACATCCCCTATCTGGTCGAGCACTTCATGGAGAAGGTGGCGCCCGCCGATCCGCGCCACCGCCTGCGAGGCATCTCGGCTGCGGCGCTTGCCATGCTGCAGGCCTATGACTGGCCGGGCAACATAAGGCAGCTCGAAAACGCCGTCTTCCGGGCCTCGGTGCTCGCCGACGGCGACATGCTGACCGAAGAAGAATTCCCGCAGATCCGGGCGCAAGTCGAGGGCACGGTCAATCTCGATTCGGGTATCGCCTTGCCAGCTCCAGGGTGGCCAGCTTCAGGGGGGCCAACTCCAGGGTGGCCAGCTTCCGGAGTGGGTTCGGGCAGCCAGCCGCGCGACAACATATCGGCCGCTGGCGGCATCGCAGCCGCCGACGCCGATGCACCAGCCAAGCCTCGTTTCGGCACGCTGCGGGCGCTCGACGAGCGCGGCAATGTGCGTGCGCTGGCCGACGTCGAACTCGAAATGATCAAGCTCGCCATCGATCACTATAACGGCCAGATGAGCGAAGTCGCCCGCCGCCTCGGCATCGGCCGGTCGACGCTCTACCGCAAGCTCAAGGAATACGGCATCGACCCGGAAACCGGCCGCGTCGAACGGCTCGCTTCCTGAGTCACAGGGCCAAGCCGGTTCTCATCCGGACATCATTCCACGCAACTGCGCCTCGAAATGATGTGTTCGCCACAGTGTTCACGTATTAAGGCGGACGGTAACAGATCGTGTTTCGAGCTGGCGCCAAAACATGATCTAAACCAGCGGTTTACCAAGATGTCCTGCGCAATATTTTTGGCGGGATATCGCCACCGTGTTACCGCATTTCGGCTTCAATAAGCGATGATTAACCATTAGGATCGATATTCGGATGCACACACCACGCATCCGTTTGGTCAAATCCGGGGACAAAACGGCAGCCTGCAAGGCCTTTTGATTTGAACAGAATCGAACGACACGAAAACGGGCGGCATTATCACATGAGCGTCTGGCCGAGATGGCTGGCAGCGGTGATTGTTGCCGTCGGGTTCCTTGCAGCGGCGGCAACCGGCGCCAGCGCCGAGACACGTTCGCTGAAGCTCTATCATCTCCACACGCATGAAAAGGCGGAGATCGTCTACAAGCGCAACGGCCGCTACGACCAGGCGGGCTTGCGAAAGATCAACATCATCCTGCGCGACTGGCGTCGCAACGAGCCGACCAAGATGGATCCGCGCCTGCTGGACCTGGTCTGGGAGGCCTATCGGGAGAGCGGCGCCACCGACTACATACAGGTCGTCTGCGGCTATCGTTCGCCGGCCACGAATTCGATGCTGCGCAGCCGCAGCAGGGGCGTCGCCGAAAAAAGCCAGCACATGCTCGGCAGGGCGATGGATTTCTATATTCCCGGCGTGCCGCTGAAGAAGCTGCGCGACGTCGGCCTCAGGATGCAGGGCGGCGGCGTCGGCTACTACCCCAGCTCCGGCTCGCCCTTCGTGCATATGGATGTCGGCAATGTGCGCCACTGGCCCGGCATCAGCCGCCAGGAACTGGCGCGCGTGTTCCCCAACGGCAAGACGCTGCATGTGCCGAGCGACGGCAAGCCGCTGCCTGGTTATCAACAGGCGCTCGCCTCCTACAAGGCCCGCAAGGGCGCCGGCGCACCGGCCATCGAACTGGCCAGCGCAAGCGGCGGCGGCAAAAAATCCCGTGGGTTCCTGGCAGCCTTGTTCGGCGGTGGCGACGACGAGGCGGACGACAGCGCCGACGTGGCGATGGCCGAGCCGGCGCCAAAGCCCCGTAACGTGAAGCCGGCGCCGTCCGCCAAGAGCAGCAACCTGCCTGGCATTGCCATCGTCGCGCCTCAGGATGCCAAGCGCGCTCAGATTCCGGAAGTCGCCGATGCTCCGGCGCCTGCGCCTGAACCGGAGGATGACACGCCGGAGACGATCATCGCGGCATTGCCTGCCCGCAGCATCCCGCTGCCGGATTTTGCTCCGCGCCCGAAGACGGACGTCGGCGGCCAGCCGCCTGAGAACGTTCCGTTCGGCGTGGCGGATGCGGCTGGATCGACTGAACAGGCGGTGGCGACCGCGCAAGCGCCGGCAAGTGTGGCGCCGGCAAATGTTCCGTTCGGCATAGCAGACCCGTCTGCTGCGGCCGGCCCGGTGCAGGTCGCTGCAAACAACATTCCCGTGCCGAGCTGGCGGCCCGATCATTCGCTGCCGGCCGATCTTTCGCCTGCTAGTCTTGCGCCGCAGGACAAGCAAGTGTTGCTGGCGCTGGCGAGTGCGGCCGAGCGGAGCAACACCGCCACCGACGCATTCTCGGTGTTGCCGTCGGCGCGGCCCGACAGTTCCCAGCCCGACGAGGTCAAGGCCGTTCTGGAAAGGGTCAGCGCGACCGACGAATACAAGGTCGCGTCGCTTTCCGAGCAAGCATCGGTGTTCGAGGAACCGGCGAGCGACGACGGGGCATCGAGCGACGGGGCATCGCCGCGCGAGGCCATCGTTGCCCGCCCGGCCGGCTCCGATCCGGCCGCCGTCATCGGTGCAGGCGTGAAGACCACACGCAAGGAACCCAGGGCCACCGCCCGCGACCTGAAGCCCGGCCCCAAGCCGGTGGTGGTCGCCGCCGCGCCGCAGGCCGCCCGGTGGGCGCTGCACAGCGGTGAGTATGTCGCAGCTGTTTCAGATGCGACAACGGCGCCGCGCTACGCCTACGACTTCGTCCGTACGGCACCGAGCGAGGTCTATACGATAGGCTTCCAGCCGGGCAACGAGATGGCCGACGCAAACCGGTTCACCGGCAAAGCCGTCAAGTTCATGTCGGTTGCCCGCTTCAAGACCGAGTAGGCCGCGCTGGGCACCTCGCGCGGCCTCCACCGCCGGCACTGGCTTCCTTCATCCAGGGATGCTAACCACTGGTCGGCATTCTCCCGCTTCGTCTAATGGTAGGACAGCGCCCTTTGAAGGCGTGAATCGTGGTTCGAGCCCATGAGCGGGAACCAGCCCGGCGAACCAGATCGGCGGCGGCTTTTGATGCAGAAGATGCTAGCGCCCGAGCTTGCTTGCCGCGCGCGCCAAGGCTTCGATCTCGTCCCATTTGCCGGCCTTGACCAGATCGTCCGGCGCCACCCAGGAACCGCCGACGCAGATGACGTTGGGCAGGCTGAGGTAGTCCGCGGCATTCTTGCCGGTGATACCGCCGGTCGGGCAGAATTTCACGTCGGCAAGCGGCGAGGCGAAAGCCTTGAGCGAAGCGATGCCGCCCGACTGTTCGGCCGGGAAGAATTTCAGAAAGCGCAGGCCGGCTTCGCGGGCGGCCATGACCTCTCCCGGCGTGATGGCGCCGGGCAGCAACGGCACGTCGCTGTCCTTGGCTGCCGCGAGAAGCTCGCGGGTGATGCCGGGGCTGACGATGAACTTCGAACCGGCGGCCGCCGCCTCGCCGAACTGCCGGGCGTCCAGGATGGTGCCGGCGCCGACGACGGCGTCTTCAACCTCGCCCGCCACCCGGCGGATCGCCTCCAGCGCGTCGGCGGTGCGCAGCGTGATCTCGATCGCCGGCAGGCCGCCGCGGGCCAGCGCCCGGGCCAGCGGCACCGCGTCGGCGGGATTGGCGATCTTCAGCACCGGTATGACCGGCTGGCCGTTGAGGAGCGACAGGAGCTTTTCGGTCGTGCTGGGCATTCGTCGTCTCTCTCCTCTGTTGATCAAGTCGACCGGTTAGCAGAAGGCGGTTTTTCTGTCCACGAAACGCGGCGTGTCGCGATGTCACGCGTGGTGTTCGAAACCTTCCGCGGTCAGACCGCTCCCGGCTCTGCCTTGATCCGGCTGTCGTGAGCGTCTAGTGGCTTGGTGATGACACTTCCCAGCCAAGCCTTCCGCGTTGCCGCGCTTTACCGCTTCGCCCGGCTCGACACCTTCGAGGCGCTGCGCGCGCCGCTCGCCGCCTTCTGCTGCGCACGCGGCATCAAAGGCACGCTGCTGTTGGCGCGTGAGGGCATCAACGGCACGGTCGCCGGCAGTGAACCGGCAATCGCGGCGCTCATCGATCATCTCGAATCCATCGACGGTCTCGCCGGCCTCGAGATCAAATACAGCAACGCCGCAACGATGCCGTTCCACCGCATGAAGGTGCGGTTGAAGCGCGAGATCGTCACCATGGGCGTGGAGAATATCGATCCGGCGGCAGGTGCAGGCACCTATGTCGCGCCGGCCGACTGGAATGCACTGATCTCGGATACGGGCACCATCGTCATCGACACGCGCAATGCCTACGAGGTGTCGCTCGGCACCTTCAAGGGCGCTGTCGATCCCGCCACCAACAGCTTCCGCGAATTCCCGGCCTGGGTCGAGCAGCATCGGCACGAGCTCGACCGGCGCAAGGTCGCCATGTTCTGCACCGGCGGCATTCGCTGCGAGAAAGCGACAGCCTATGTGAAGTCGCTCGGTTTGGAGGATGTGTTCCACCTCAAGGGCGGCATTCTGAAATATCTCGAGGATGTGCCCGCCGAACAGAGCCTCTGGCAAGGCGAATGCTTCGTCTTCGACGAGCGCGTTTCGGTATCGCACGGGCTGGTCGAAGGCGAGGCCGAACTCTGCCGCGCCTGCCGGCATCCGCTAGCCGCGGAAGACCGGCTGTCGCCGCAATATGCCACCGGCGTTTCATGCCCGCATTGCTTCGATGCCCGCTCGGACGAAGATCGCGCCCGCTACGCCGAGCGCCAGCACCAGGTCGAGCTGGCGCAAGCACGCGGCGACCGCCACATCGGAAGTTAGCTTCACGTTAAGCAACTTCACGTCAAGCAACAGAGAAACGATCGATGACCCACAGCCATGTCCCGTCGCTCTGCCGGCGCGCGACCTCGGTGGTGATGGTGCCGTCGGGAAGCCGGGTCGAGGTCAGCGCCAGGTCGCCATTGATGATAGCCGGGCGCTGATCTTCGGACTGAAATTTTCGGCCGGTTGCGGTGATCTCCGCGAACAGTGCCCGGATGGCTTCGCGGCCGAACGTCAGGTGTCCGCCACCGCTGTCGATGACTGCATGCGGCTCAAAAAGCGCGGCCATGCCGTCAATGTCTCCGACCCATTGCCGCGAAATCAACAGGCGCTCCAGCTCCTGGGGATCGCGTGCCGGCTGGCGGTCTGTCTCATCGGTCATGCCAGGCTCCTCTCAAGCGACATGCCGGACATTACTCGAAGTCGAAGCTGGTTTCGACACGTCCGATGTCCACAGCACCGCGCGTTTTTTGACGCGGAAGGAGGCTGCAGCACTATAATTTCCGCGTGAAATCCAAGCAGATGTCGGTGCGAGGTCATGCGTGGCAGCGGGCAAAAGGACGCGCCGCGTCATTGTAATGTCAAACTGCGGGACCTAGGTCTTCGACGTCGAAACCCTGCCCGCGCACCTTCGGCCGGGCCAATTCTGGAGGCATAGATGTTCGATCCCAAGAAGCTCCTCGACGATCTGCTCGGCTCGCAAGTCCCCGGCACCGGATCAACCGTCCGCTACAAGGCCGGGCAGGCGGTGCAGATGGCCAAGGACAATCCGCTTGCAGCCGGTGCGCTGGCCGCGGTGCTGCTCGGAACCGGCCCAGGCCGCCAGGTCACCGGTGCGGCGGTGAAGCTTGGTGGGTTGGCTGCGATCGGCGGCCTCGCCTACAAGGCCTACCAGAACTACAAGAACGGCAACGCGCCGGCCGAGACGCAAGCTGCAGGCGAACCGGAATTGCTGCCGCCGCCGGCCGATACCGCCTTCCATCCGTCGCAAGCGCCGCAGGGCGAAGACGAATTCACGCTGACGCTGGTCAGGGCGATGATCTCGGCGGCGAAGGCCGACGGTCACGTCGATGACGAAGAGCGGCAGAAGATCGCCGGCAAGCTCAGCCTCGCCGGCGTCGGCGCCGAAGCGGAGAAATTCCTGATGTCGGAACTGGAGGCGCCGCTCGATCTGGATGTGCTGATCGCCGGGGCCAAGACCGATGCGCAAAAGCTGGAACTCTACACCGCCTCGCGTCTTGCCATCGATCCGGACACGCGGGCCGAACGCGGCTATCTCGACCTGCTTGCCGGCCGTCTCGGCCTGCCGGATGCGCTGGTCGACCATGTCGAGGCGACGGTGACGGCGGCGAAGGTGCCGGTAGCGGGCAGCACGGCCAAGCCGGTCGCAGGCTCGCGCTGGTAGCTCGAAGAGGAAGCCTCGGAGCTCGGCGCCGTTGGCGTTAGCTTCTCGTTAATCCGGTGAGCGCATGATTTCAGTCAGTCGGATCGGCTTTCCTCCTCCCATGCCCGGTTCGGATCAGGGGCGGTCGCCAACGGCCGCCCTTTTTGTGAGCACAGGCTTTGGGCCGGCTTGCCATGGTTCCCGTCATTTGCGATGCCTCATCTCTTTCAGGGAGTACAGCCATGACCGACTATAAAACCGCCATCGTCACCGGCGCCGGCACGGGCATCGGCAAAAGCGTCGCCACGGCGCTGCTCAAGGCCGGCTGGAATACGGTCTTCTGCGGTCGCCGCAAGCCGGTGCTGGAGGATGCGATCGCCGCGGCCGGGCCGACGCAGGCCAAGGCATTGGCCTTCGCCTGCGACATCAGCAAGGCCGATCAGGTCGACGATCTGTTCGAGACGGTGGCGGCGGCTTTCGGGCGCGTCGACCTGCTCTTCAACAATGCCGGCACGAGCTACAAATCGACATTGATCGACGACATCCCGGTCGAAGTGTGGAACGACATCGTCGGGGTCAATCTCACCGGCTCGTTCCTGTGTGCTCGCGCCGCGTTCGGCGCCATGCGCAGGCAGCAGCCGATGGGCGGCCGCATCATCAACAACGGCTCGGTATCGGCCTATGCGCCACGGCCGGGCTCGGTGCCCTATACGGCGACCAAGCACGCCATCACCGGGCTGACCAAGACGCTGGCGCTGGACGGCAGGCCCTTCGACATTGCTTGCGGCCAGATCGACATCGGCAACGCGCTGACCGACATGGCGCAGGCGATGACGGTCGGCGTGCCGCAAGCCAACGGCACCATTGCCGCCGAAGCAGTGATGGATGTCGAGCGCGTCGCCGATGCCGTCCTCCATATGGCCAGCCTGCCGCTCGACGCCAACGTGCTGTTCATGACCGTGATGGCGACGAAGATGCCATTTGTCGGGCGAGGGTAGGCAACCGGTCCAGGTTGCATAAATGTCGTTGTCCCAAAACCGCTGCGCACTTTTGGGCGACATGCACAAGACTAGGCCGTAAACTCATAAATGCGGAATGACCGGGATAGGTGGAAAGCGGGCTTGGGATTTGTGGAAAGCGCTCATGGCGTATGTCATGCTAGAACTGCATTCATAGAGAATGGTTCCTGCATGAATTGGGAACAGATAGCATCGGATTTCGCTTGGGACGGCTACTGGCGAGACATCTACGTTCTGAACACGTCTGAGGCAGATTGGCAGGTCGTCTGGGACATCCTCCTCGAATGGACCCCGCCTGCGAGTTTCAGCGTCTCCGGCAAGATCGAGTCGATGCCTTTGGGCGTCGAAGCGGCCCTGGAAAGCGAAACTGGCAGCTTACTGTCTTTTTACGTCGGGCCAATCCAGCTTGCATGTCACTTCTTCAGCGCTGTCGAAATTGAGTTCGACTTCGATCCAAGGCAAGTCAGCGGAAAAACCGAGGTTGAGAAGCTTGACCGCTTTATGCGATTGCTCGGTGATGCTACTGGGAAGCAGATAATTCTCACGCAGGAAAATGATCAAGAGGCTATCATCGCCCGCTACTCTCCCGATCTTGAGAGTGTGGTCTGGACGGCACTTTCATAGCCAAATGTCTGCCTCCGCAGCGGACTTGATCAAAGATTTGCCTGAAGGTGCGATGCTGCTCGCCGACAAGGGCTACGATGCCAACGCATTGCGCACTGCCATCACCGACCAGAACA
The DNA here is from genome assembly GCF_040318335.1 of Mesorhizobium sp. M1182. NCBI lineage: Bacteria > Pseudomonadati > Pseudomonadota > Alphaproteobacteria > Hyphomicrobiales > Phyllobacteriaceae > Mesorhizobium > Mesorhizobium sp. M1182. The sequence continues at coordinate 229,470 of NZ_JAMYMD010000002.1, read as the reverse complement.
CTTGGGCCAATATCCCGCCCAAAGCCTATCGCAAGGCCCCGATCTGCTTCAGCCCTTCCTATACAAAGCCCGTAACCTGATCGAGCGCTTCTTCAACAAAGCCAAACAGTTCCGTCGCATCGCGACGCGCTACGACAAGCTGGCTGAGAACTTTCTTGCCGCCCTAAAACTGGTCGCAATCCGCATCTGGCCACGTAGCTATGAGTCTACGTCCTAGGGCCGGGTGACCGGAAGCGGCACGCCGGGAAGATAGAGCGAAATCGGGCGGATTTCGTAGACGGCGGTCGGATTGACGCGGCGAAGGTCGCGCGCAATGTCGATGGCGGCGTCACGGTTGGCGCAGTCGACGACATAGAGCCCCAGCAATTGTTCCTTGGTCTCGGCAAAGGGGCCGTCGATAACCATTCCGGTGCCTGGCCCGCGCAAGGTGCAGGCGTCTTGTGTCGCGCCGAGCCGGGCCGCCGGCCCAAGGGTGCCTTGCCGGTAGAGCCGATCGTTGATCTGGAGAAGATCGGTCATCAGCGCCGCATCCTGCTCAGGCGTCAGTGCCGTGATCGCTTCTTCCTCGTGATAGGCAAGAATGGCATAGAACATCTGGCGTCTCCTTTCGTCGTCCTCACTTCGCCAGGAACGCCTCGATCCGCTCCAGCGCGCGCAGGATGTTCTCTTCGGAATTCGCGTAGGACAGCCTGACATAGCCTTCGCCGAGAATGCCGAAATCGGGGCCGCCGATCAGCGCCACGCCGGCATCCTCGAGCAGCGCCGAGGCGAGCTTCTTGGCCTTCCAGCCGGTCTTGGAAACATTGGGGAAGGCATAGAAGGCGCCTTTCGGCGTGATGCATGAAACGCCCGGCAAGGCATTCAACCCCTCGACCGCGACCTTCCTGCGGCGGTCGAAGGCGCGCATCATCTTGTCGACGTCGTCCTGCGGGCCGTCGATGGCGGCTATGCCGGCATACTGGCTCGGCGCGTTGACGCAGGACCAGCAATTGACCGCCAGCTTGCGCACCTTGTCATAGAGATGCGCGCCCTTGTCGCCGTTCGGCCAGATCGACCAGCCCATGCGCCAGCCGGTCATCGCCCAGGTCTTCGACCAGCCGTTGAGCACGATCAGCCGATCACGGATTTCGGGGAAGGCGAGCAGCGAACAGTGCGTCTCGCCGTCATAGGTCATCACGTCGTAGATCTCGTCGGAGAGGATGGCGACGTCCGGGTGCGCTTGCAGCCCCTTGACCAGCTTTTCAATCTCGGCGCGCGGCGTGACGCCGCCGGTCGGGTTGGCGGGCGAGTTGAGGATCAGCAGCCTGGTCTTCGGGGTGATCAGCGCCAGTGTCTCCGCGGCCGAAAAGGCAAAGCCGTTCTCCTCGCGCATCGGCACCGGGATGGGGGCAGCACCGGTGAACTCGATCATCGAGCGGTAGATCGGAAAGCCGGGATCGGGATAGAGGATTTCGGCGCCCGGCTCGCCGAACATCAGGATCGCCGCGAACATGGTCGGCTTGCCGCCGGGCAGGATCATCACCGCTTCGGGCGAGACTTCGACGCCGGTGGTGGCCAGCGTGCGGCGTACCACCGCTTCGCGCGTCGCCAGCAGGCCGTTGGCCGGCGTATAGCCGTGATGGCCATCGCGCAGCGCCTTGATCGCGGCCTCGACGATGTGCTGCGGCGTCTTGAAGTCGGGCTGGCCGATGCCGAGATTGACAATATCGCGGCCCTGGTGGGCAAGTGCCGTGGCACGCGCCAGCACCGCGAACGCATTTTCCTCGCCGAGGCGGTCGAAGGCCGAAATCGTGTGGAGCATTTTTCCCGTCCGTGTGGTTCTTTCAGCGAGCGTGCGTTTTTGTGAGCGTCCGCCCGCAAAAGTCAAACGGATTGGAGTTTTCGGTGTCGGAAAATCTCAAGAATTGGCAACCGCGCCCGCGGCCCGAACGCAAGGTGCTGGAGGGGCGAACTGTCAGGCTGGAGCCGCTCAACGCCGAAAAACACGGTGACGGCCTGTTCGAGGCCTCGTCGGTGGCCGATGCCGGCGGCCGCTTCGCCTGGCTGCCAGACTACCCGCCGGAGAGCCGTGCCGCCTTCCAGCCGTGGCTGGACAAGGCAGAAGCCAGCGAGGACCCGCTGTTCTTCACGGTCATCGACAAGGCCAGCGGCAAGGTCGCCGGGCGCCAGACGCTGATGCGCATCGACGCCGCCTACGGCGTCATCGAGATCGGCAACATCTATTGGGGCCCGTTGATCTCGCGAAAGCCGGCGGCGACGGAAGCGCAGTTCCTGTTCATGAAGTATGTCTTCGACGAGCTTGGCTACCGCCGCTACGAATGGAAATGCAACAATCGCAACGAGCCGTCGAAGCGCGCGGCGGAACGTTTCGGCTTCAAGTTCGAGGGCATTTTCCGTCAGCATCTTGTGGTCAAGGGCGAAAACCGCGATACCGCGTGGTATTCGATCATCGACAAGGAATGGCCTGATCTGCGCAGAGCCTATGAAGCGTGGCTCGATCCGGCCAATTTCGACAGCGATGGCCAGCAGAAGCGGCGGCTCGAGGATTTTCGCGCCGAGTTCGGCGCCTGACCATGCTCCCGAAAAGTGGTATCCGGTTTTCGGATAGGATTATGGTCAAACGAGAAGACAGAGCCTCCATCCCGAGTCTGCCGGGATAGATCAGGCTCTAGCAGGGGCTATAGATGGCGCATACCCACGACCACGCTGCGCAGGGCCACGACCACAGCCATGGCGCAGGTCATGTGCACGGCTCGACCGACAAGAAGCGCGTGCTGATCGCTGCCTGCCTGACCGCCGGCTTCATGGTCGCGGAGACGCTGGGCGCCATCTTCACCGGTTCACTGGCGCTGCTGGCGGATGCCGGCCATATGCTTGCCGATTGCGTCGCGCTCGGCCTTGCCTGGTATGCCTTTCACCTTGCGAGCCGGCCGGCGACCGTGCGCCTCACCTACGGCTTCGGCCGGGTCAAGACACTGGTCGCCTACACCAACGGCATCGCCATCTTCGCCATTGCGCTGTGGATCGTCTATGAGGCCTGGGGGCGTTTGCTGACCCCTGAGCCCGTGCTCGGCGGGCCGATGCTGGTCGTTGCCATCGCCGGCCTGCTGGTCAATCTCGGCTCGTTCTACGTGCTGCATGGCGGCGACCACGGCAGCCTGAATATGCGCGGCGCCATCCTGCACGTGCTCGGCGACCTGCTCGGCTCGGCAGCGGCGATCGTCGCGGCGCTGGTGATCCTGGCGACGGGCTGGACGCCCATCGATCCGATCCTGTCGATCCTGGTCTCGCTGCTGATCCTGTCCACGGCCTGGTCGCTGATGCGCGAAGCCGCCCACGTCCTGCTCGAGGGCGTGCCGGCAAGCCTCGACCGCGACCTGATCGCCAGGGACATCGAGGCGACAATCAAGGGCGTGCGCGAGGTGCATCACATGCATGTCTGGTCGATCGACGGTTCCAGCAACATGGCGACGTTGCATGCCTGCCTCAATGACGGCGTCGACGCGCATATGGCGGTCAGCGCGATCAAGAAGCGGCTTGCGGCGGAACATGGCATAGCCCATGCCACGGTTGAACCGGAATTCGGCCGATGTGCGGACAGCCATGAGCATGATGACGAGCACGATCACGCGCATGATGCGGCACCGCACCGCGGCCATTAGCACTGACTTCGGGAGTTCTGGGCATTGGCAACGATCGACATGAACTCTCGCCACCCTGGCGCCGCGTAATGGACCGCGACACCCGCAATGCGGCGATCGGCGCCGCCTGGGTTTTGCTGCTGTTCGGCATCGCAGCCTATTATCTTCCAACAGTGATGCTGGCGGTCGGCAAGGTCTCGACGGTGCTTGCCGGTGTCGTCGCGGCGATCTTCATGGTGGCAATCTTCGTCGTGTTCTGGCTGCGTAGCCGCAGCCAGCGCAAAAAGGGAAAGTGACATGCGCATTCTGATTACCGGCGCGGCAGGCATGGTCGGCCGCAAACTCATCGCCAGGTTGGCCAAGGACGGGACGCTCGGCGGCCGCAAGATCGCCGCGCTCGACCTTCACGATATCGTGCCGCCGCAAGCGCCGGTGCTCGAAGGTGTCAGCATTACCCTCCACACCGGCGACCTTGTCGCACCGGGAGCGACCGCAAATCTGGTCGCGCCGCGCCCCGACGTGATCTTCCATCTCGCCGGCGTGGTGTCGGGTGAGGCGGAGGCTAATTTCGATCTCGGCTATCGCGTCAATCTCGACGGCACAAGGGCGCTGTTCGATGCCATCCGCTTGGCCGCCTATACGCCACGCGTCGTCTTCACCTCGTCGATCGCCGTGTTCGGCGCACCGTTTCCCGACATCATTCCGGACGAGTTCCACCCGACGCCGCTGACCTCCTACGGCACGCAGAAGCTGATCGGCGAGGCGCTGCTTGCCGACTATACGCGCCGCGGTTTCTTCGACGGCATCGGCATCAGGCTGCCGACCATCTGCGTCAGGCCGGGAAAGCCGAACAAGGCGGCCTCAGGGTTCTTCTCCGGTATCATCCGCGAGCCGCTGAGCGGCCATGAAGCGATCCTGCCGGTGCCGCGCTCAGTCGTCCACACACACGCCAGCCCGCGTTCGGCGGTGAATTTCCTGATCCATGCGGCTCAGATCGACGGCAGTGCCGTCGGCCCGCGCCGCAACCTGGCGATGCCGGGCGTCGCCGTCAGCGTCGGCGAACAGATCGAAGCGCTGGAACGTGTCGCCGGCGCCAAGGCGGTGAAACTGATCCGCGAGGAGCCCGACGAGACGATCTGGGCGATCGTCAAGGGCTGGCCGACGCGCTTCGAGGCGCGGCGCTCGAGGGAGCTTGGCTTTGCCGCCGAAACGAGCTTCGACGAGATCATCCGCGTCCATATCGAAGACGAGTTGGGGGGCAATATCCCTAGTTAAAGCGCCCCGATCGGACGCAACGAGGTCAGGCGCCAGTCAGGCTGGCCGAAAGCAGCAGCAGGCCGAACAGGAAGACGAAGGCGGCGCCGCCGATCTCGACGAAGGAATGGATGCGGTTGCCCATGCGGCCGTCGCCGGCGAAATACACCGCCCAGTTCTTGGCGGTCACCGCAAGCGTCGCCAGGGCCGAGACGGTGATTGCGGTGCCGAGCGCCATGGCCAGCACCGAAAGGATGCCGCCGAACCATAGCCCGTTCAGCAAGGCGAAGCTCAGCACGATCAGCGCGCCGGAACAGGGGCGGATACCGACGGCAGCGACCGCCGACCAGGCCGTGCGCCAATCGAAGCGATCACCGGAAAGCAGCGCCGGGTCGGGGGCATGCGAGTGTCCGCACGTCTCGCAGACCTCGCCCGCCGCATGGCTGTGGTGATCGTGCGCAGCATGGGCGTGGTCGTGGGCGCCGTGGTCATGCGCATGATCGTGGTGGTCATGCGCATCAAGCGCGTGGGAATGTGCCGCATGGGCATGCGCGGAATGTGAATGGCCGGCATGTGAATGGCCGGCATGGGCAGCCGAGAGGCTGTAGCCCGGATTTGCGCCGAACAGGCGAAGGATGGCCGGGCCGGCCTTGCGCCACAGCAGCCAGGCGCCGAACAGAGTGACGAAGACATAGCTCATGATTTCAAGGAACCATGCGGCGTCTGTCATCGAGACGGCAGTGCCGCGCAGCAAGAAATAGGCGACCAGCATCACCACGATCGCGGTCAGCGCCTGCAGCAGGGCCGAGACGAAGGACAGCATGATGCCGCGCCGGAGCGCCACTTCATTGGCCACCATGTAGGAAGAGATCACCGCCTTGCCGTGACCGGGGCCGGCGGCGTGGAAAATGCCATAGGCAAAGGACAGGCCGATGAGCAGCCACAACTTGCTGCCGTCCTGGCGCATCGCCTTCATCGCGCCGGCAAGCGCATGATAGAATTCCTGCTGGCGCAGATTGATCCACATCAGGATGTGGGCGAACGGGCCGGTGGCGGTTGGAGCCATGCCGTCATTGGTGCCGATGCCGAGTGAACTCTGGGCGTGGGCGGAGCCGAGAAAGTGCGTCATCACAAAGGCGGCGGCCAGAAGACCGAATGCCAAACGCAGGGACGGTTTGGTCACTGGATCTATCCTTCCGGCTGACAGGTCAGTTCAAGCTTGGTGGCAAAGATCTTGCTCATGTCGGTGCCTGTCGGATCGTTGAAGAAGGCCTCGGTCAGGGTCTTCTGGTTCTGGGCGATCGCCTCGTCCGGGTTCGGGCGGACAACCTTGCTGGTGCAGGTCGGCGGCAACCCATCGACCTGCAGATTGGCATCCTCGGTGAAATCGATCGCGGTGTAGAAGGTCGGGTCGTAGACGCCGATATCTATCTTGCCGCTCAGTTTGATCGGTACCTTCGGTTCAGATTCAAACAGGATGATCAACTGGTCATTGTCGAAATTGGCCATCAAATGCGGCGGCGGGGTCATTGCCACGTCCTTGCCGTCGACGGTGACGAGCTGGAAATAGTTGAATTCGGCAAGCGAGGCATGGACGGTGTCGGCGACATCCTTCAGCTCCTTGTCGTCGAGTTTCAGGTCGGAATTCTTGTCGAACTCCATCATCACCGTGCTCGAAAACAAATCGTCGAAGCGCCAGACATGGCGCAATGCCTTCACAGTTTGGTGATCCGGGCCGAGGACCACTTCGAGGCGGGCTTCGGCGAAGACGTGGGGATGCACCTCAGCCGGTCCGACGGCGGCAAACGTCGCGGTCAAGGCCGAAGCCAGCATCATTGCTTGCCGTTTCAGGTGCATTCTCGGTCGCGATTCAATCGGCTTCGGTGAATTGCCGACAGTTACCAGAAAGCGGGCGAAAATGGGACCGCAACGCGGCTGAAAGCTCATGCGTTGTCCAGCGTCTTGAACCACTGCACCAGGAAGTCGACGAAAACGCGAACTTTTGCAGGCAGATAGCGCCGGTGCGGATAGACGGCAAAAATGCCGCCGCCGGGCAGAATGCGGTCATCCAGCGCAGTCAGCAGCTTGCCGCTTTCGATGTCGGGCGCGGCGATGAAATCCGGCAGGACGGAAAATCCCAATCCAGCCACGGCAGCGGCCCTTGCCGCCATCGGGCTGTTGACCTCGATCGGGCCGGAAACCGAAACGCTCACCGTATCGCCGCTGTCGCCTTTGAACGGCCAGTTGGTGAGCCAGCGCCCATTGGTGTCGATGATGCAAGGCACGCGGGCAAGGTCTTGCGGCCTGACCGGCATGCCGTGCCTGGCGATCAGTTCAGGAGACGCGCAAAGCCGTACCGAAAATGGCGCCAGGCGCCTGGCGATCAACGAGGAATTTTCCAGCCGCGAAATGCGCACCGCCAGATCGAAGCCCTCCTCGACCAGATCGACGAAACGGTCGTCGAGATGGATGTCGAGCACGATGTCGGGGTGCTGCTTGGCGAAGTCGATCAGCGACTGGCCGATCGGCGCGTCGGCAAAGGTGCGCGGCGCCGACAGCTTGATCCTGCCGCGCACGTCGCCGGAGGATTCGCGCACCGCATCGGCAAGGCTGTCGACCTCGCGCACGATCTCCGAGGCGCGCCGGTAATAGGTGTGGCCGGCCTCGGTCAGGGAAAACTGCCTGGTGGTGCGGTTGAGCAGCAGCGCGCCGAGCTCGTCCTCCAGCTCGCGCACATATTTCGACAATAGCGCCTTCGAGCGGCCGATCTTGCGCGCCGCCGCCGAAAATCCTTCGGCCTCGACCACGTCGATGAAGGCGCGCATGCGGGTCAGCGTATCCATGTCATGCGCCTCCTTGGTGGGCCGAAAGGATGCGGGCGGCCAGCGCAATCAACTGCCGGTCGCTGTTCTTCGGACCGAGCAGCGAAAGGCCGAACGGCGCCCCGCCGGTCTTGCCGAGCGGCAGCGTGATTTGCGGAAAGCCGGACAGGCCGGAAAGGCAGAGCAGTCTCAGCGCCCGCTCGCGATAGGTCTGCAAATCGTCGAATGACGCGGCCTTGAGCGGCGCGGCACCAGGAGCGGTCGGAAGCACAAGAACGCCGTCGTCGCCAAGCAGGCCGGCCAGTTCGAGGCGAAACGAAACGCGACGTTCCGTTTCACATTGCGCGGTTGCCGCGTCGATTGTCGCGCCGTGCTCGAAACGCTCCTTGACACCGGGTCCCAGCATGCGGTCGCCGCCGGCGATCCAGGCGCCGTGACTTTGCCAGGCTTCATAGCCTTGCAGCTTGCGGAAGCACCAATAGAGATCGTCGGTCGAATGCGACAGCGGGCCGACGCTGCGCGGTGCGCCCAGCACCGAAGCGACACTGCGGAGCATGGCGCGATATTCGTCGGCCTCGTGCGGGCCGAGCACGAGGCCGTCCAGCGCAGCGAGAGCGACGGGGCGTCTCAGTTCGTGGGAATGCGGATCGTCGCCGAGCAGCGCCGTGCCGACCTTTTCGTAGATGACGATGTCGCTTGCGAACCAGCCGAACGTGTCCAGCGAAGGCGCCAGCGGCATGGTGCCGTCGAGCGGGATGCGGCCATGCGTCGTCCTGAGGCCGATCAGGCCGCAGAAGCTTGCCGGCGCTCGGATCGAGCCGCCGGTGTCCGATCCGGTTGCAATGTCGGCCAGCCCGCCGGCGACTGCCGCGGCAGAACCGGAGGACGAGCCGCCGGTGACGCGGTCGGGTGCTGCCGGGTTGATGGGCGACGGGAAATGCGCGTTCAGCCCCAGCAGGGAAAATGCGAGTTCGTCGGTCTGCGTCTTGCCGACGAAGCGGGCGCCCGAATCAAGCAGCGCCTGGACGGCCGGCGCGGTCGCCATGGCCGGTGAAGCGTCCCGGTATTTCTGCGGATTGCCGCAGCCGGTGCGGTAGCCGGCGACGTCGAAGATGTCCTTTACGGCAAGCCGCAAGCCGGCAAGCGGGCCGGATTTCGCATTGGCTACAGGGGTTTGATCAAGGTCGAGAAAAGCGTTCAGCGGGCCGCGAGTGCCTGTCATGCGTTCGATATCCGGATGTGCTTGCCGCAGCATTTTTCTTCTGGTTGCCGCAGCATTGTTCGATGCCACAAATTTTACAACCTGCCATACGATTTTTATTGATTGTGAAATCTTTCGATCTTATATCGCGCTTGCCCAAAGTCGCACGTGCCTGTGGGTGTCCGCCGATCCTCGAATGGTGAGGGTAATCGGTAAGGTAACTGGAGCCAACCCCTCCAGTCGGTTTAGCGGCCAACCGCCAACCGAGGACACCTTGAAGCAACGACGGTGCGGGCCTTTCTGGTGTTCTGCCGGTCGTCCAAAGATCGGGGTTACTGAAGAGGCACACCTTCATTGCCGGCAGTGCGGACGGGTCTCCCATCCAAGCCAAGGCAGACAAAGCGAACCGAGGCCGGGCAAGGCCAAGGTTCACCGCCGCGAGACGGCGCTTCATGGTTCCGGGGTCTCCACCGGCTGGTTCCATGGATTTCCGTCCCGCCTTTGTCCACCGCGTGTTCGCGAGGCCGAGAGCCCGCGTCCGCAAGCCTTTGTGCGCGCCGAAAGGCGCTGATGGAGAGACCCGATGGCTACCCAGCGCATCCTTGACTTTCTCGCCACCCGACGTCCGAACGGCCCGTGCCTCGTCGTCGACCTCGATGTCGTGCGCGACAATTTCCGTGCTTTCGAGAAGGCGCTTCCCGATTCCAAGATCTACTATGCGGTGAAAGCAAATCCGGCGCCGGAAATCCTGCGCCTGCTTGCTGCGATGGGCTCGTCCTTCGACACCGCTTCCGTTGCCGAAGTCGAGATGGCGATGGACGCCGGTGCGCCGGCGGACCGCATCTCCTTCGGCAACACCATCAAGAAGGAGCGCGACATCCAGCGCGCCTACCAGCTCGGCATCAAGCTGTTTGCGGTGGACTGCGTCGAGGAAGTCGAGAAGATCGCTCGCGTCGCTCCCGGCGCCCGCGTGTTCTGCCGCGTCCTGACCGATGGCGAGGGCGCCGAATGGCCGCTGTCGCGCAAGTTCGGCTGTGTGCCGGCAATGGCAGTCGACGTGCTGCGCCATGCCAGGGCGCTCGGCCTCGACGCCTATGGCGTGTCATTCCATGTCGGCTCGCAGCAGACCGACCTGACCGCCTGGGACCGCGCGCTGGCAGACGCCAAGAAGGTGTTCGCGACGCTCGCCGACGAAGGCATCGTGCTGAAGATGGTCAATATGGGCGGCGGCTTCCCGACCCGCTATCTCAGGGACGTGCCGGTGGCGCAGGCCTATGGCCAGGCGATCTTCTCGGCGCTCAGGAAGCATTTCGGCAACGCCATCCCCGAGACGATCATCGAGCCGGGCCGCGGCATGGTCGGCAATGCCGGGGTGATCAAATCGGAGGTCGTGCTGATCTCGAAGAAGGCCGACAACGACAATGTGCGCTGGGTGTTCCTCGACATCGGCAAGTTCGGCGGTCTCGCCGAGACGATGGACGAGGCGATCCGCTACCCGATCGTCACCGCGCATGACGGCAGCGAGACCGCGCCTTGCGTGCTCGCCGGCCCGACCTGCGATTCGGCCGACGTGATGTACGAAAAGACGCCGTACCCGCTGCCCTTGTCGCTGACCATCGGCGACGAGGTGCTGATCGAGGGCACCGGCGCCTACACGACGACCTACGCCTCTGTCGCCTTCAACGGCTTCGAGCCTCTCCGATCCTACGTGATCTGAGGGCTCGCAAGAGTTGCTCAGATCATCCCCGGTGGGCCCCTGTCGCCCGCCCGGGCTCGCCTGTGGAAACAATCCGCTTGTGAAGGATCGCGGAAATGAACATTGCAGATCTCATCGTTGAAGGCGTGGGAATCTCCCCCCTCGAGGGGGAGATGGCCGCGAAGCGGCCGGAGGGGGTCGGTTCGACTGGACTCGGCCTACTGCCGCAGATGGAGGCCGGCGCTTCACGCGCGACAACCCCCTCTGTCGCCTTCGGCGACATCTCCCCCTCGAGGGGGGAGATTGCGGTCGTCGCCGAAAGCGCCGCCGACGTCCCGGCGCGCGAGGCTTTGCTCGATCGCGCCATGGGGCCGAAGCGCCGGAAGAAGTCGTCGGAAAAGCTGCGGCGCGGCCGCCGGCCTTCGGAGGGCCTGGCCTTTGTCGCGCGCGATGCGTCGGGCACTGTTGCCGGCACGGTGCGGCTGTGGGACGTGGTGCTGGGCGAGGGCGGCAAGGCAGCGCTGCTGCTCGGCCCGCTTGCGGTCGACCCGGCGCTGAAAAATGCCGGCATCGGCTCGGCGCTGATGCGCCATGCGGTCACTGAGGCCGAGAGGCTTGGCCATGCGGCGATCCTGCTGGTCGGCGACGCGCCCTATTACGAGCGCTTCGGTTTTTCGGCCGCAAAGACCGGCTCGATGGCCATGCCGGGGCCTTACGAGCGGCACCGCCTGCTGGCGCGGGAACTGGTTGTCGGCGCGCTCGACGGCGCGCAAGGCACTCTGAAGGCGGCAGGGCGCAAGCTGAAGGCACAGAGGCTGCCGCTCGCTGCGTGACGGATCAGAAACAAGCCGCCCATTGCACGGCGGCTTATTTTCATCCCTGACCGGAGTGGATCAGCCGATCAGCTGGCTCAGCGCCATGGCGACGCTCATGTCGCCTTCGACCTTTATCTTGCCGGACATGAAGGCCATCGTCGGGTTGAGGTCGCCTGATATCAGCGAGTCCAGATCGTCGAGCGACAGCTTTATGGTGCAATCGGCCGGCGCATCGGTGGTCGAGACATCGGCGCCGTCGATAACGATGACGCCGTCGCTGCCGGTGTCGAATTTCACCGAGCGATCGAACCCGGCACTCGCCACGCGCGACCTGATGTTGTCGGCAATCTCCTGAACGCTCATGGCGGTTCTCCTCGTCTGCTTGCGTTTGTCGCGCGCCGGCGCTTCGATCTGGCCGAAGCCGCTTGCCTGGTTTTACAGCCACGGCCGCCGGCGCATATAGCTTCGGGTTGACGTTTACGTCAACGCAGTTCCCCGAGGTGAAGATGGGCTTTATCGCCGCAGCATCACGCGGGCATGGTTGCCGGTGCTGTCCTTCGCCAAATTCAGGGATGCTGTGCTGGTGCCGAGCATGAACGTGCAATCGGCGGCCGAGACCTTCCAGCGCGCCGGCGCCCAGGAATTGGCGGTGGTCGAGGATTTCACCGATCGCAAGGTGGTCGGGCTGCTGACCGAAGGCCACCTGATGCGGCGCTATGCCGAGGAACTCGACAAGTCGCGGCCGGATCTGTCGGGCGAGGGGTAGCCGCGTCCTGTCCGGATAGCGATGCGACACACATGTCGGCTGCTGCGTAAGGAGGGCTCACGTCAACGGCCCGCTAATCGCCGGCTCCGAAATCCGATTGCGCGAACTGTCTTCTTCCTTGTGGAAGAGTGTCTTGAAGAAAAAAGCGTCGGGAACCGCCTTGATTACTTTTGCGATCACGGCGATCGCGAGCACGGCAAACGCTAGGCGACCGAGAAGCACGCTCGTAACATCAGCGCCAAGCGTGACGACGACCAACGTATCCTCAATGAGGCTATGGGCAAAACCCATGAACACGCAGGCAAGGAATATCTGACGCGGCTCCGCGCTAGGCGTGCGCGCCTCGCGGATCAGCAGTCCTGCGCCATAGGAAATCCCGAGAAACAGGCCGACAGCGGCGAAAGGTACCGTCTGCTTTTCGATGCCGGCGAGCCGAAAGAGCGGTGCAAGCCCTCTGTTCATCCACTCCAAAATGCCCGACATCTTTAGAAGCTCGATCACCCAGCTCAGCGCAAGCAGAACAACGAGCATGATGCCCAGGGTTTTGAGCGTACCCAGGAGAAAGCCGCCCCAGTCGGTGCTTTCATTCGTCGGCATCCACGCCGGCTTCACCGGTCCTGACAGCCATCCGGTCACGGCGAATATCTGATGCAGAAGGACAGCAAAGACCAAACCCCCGCCAATACGAAGCGCCGCGGTGACCAGGAAGCTCGGCCCGGCCCTCTGAATGATCCGTTGCTCGATCGGAATGGCATGTGCAAACAGCAAGAGAGCCGAAAGAACCGTCATGTCGGCAGTGCTGAGCGCCGAAACCGGAACCAAGGTGAATACGATCACAAGCGCGCCCCAGATCCCGACCAGCAATCCCGTCAGCCAGGCAAAGGCGAGTTCCGGTGGCAACCCCACCTGCAACATGAGCGGGGAGAAGAACGGAGAAATCGCCTGGATGACGCCAAGGTCCTGCAGCAGCCGCGTGGCAATCGCAACCGGAACGATCACGCGAACCAGTTCCCAATAGATTTCAAGCGTCTCCAATGTCTTGCGATAGAAGGCGACGCAAATTGCCATCATGCTGCTCCATCATCCCTGGAGCCATCTGAGTAGCGTGAGACGCTTCGCATTTGTGGTCAAAGTTTGCGATTCCGTGCAATAAAATTGCAACGCACCGACGCTGAGCGCGACCAACATGGACAAGATCGACAGAAGGCTTCTCAACCTGCTCCAGGATGATGCCTCACGAACTAACGCCAAACTGGCGGGGTTAATCGGGCTTTCCCCTTCGAGCTGCCTGCGCCGCATACGACGACTGAAGAAAAGTGGTGTCATCAGCCGCGTCGTCGCGCTTCTCGCACCGGCAAAGGCTGGCCGGGGCTTGAAGGCGATCGTCATCGTCGAACTGGAGCGTCATGGTGAGCAGTATATGCGGGACTTTCTCGAGTTGGCCGCCCAGGAACCGGCCGTCACTCAGGCCTACAGTGTAAGCGGCGAAACCGATGCCGTCCTCATGCTCCGCCTGACGGATATGGAAGAGTTCGATGCACTGTGCGAGCGACTGTTCCGAGACCGAAGCAACGTCGCGCGATACCACACGATGTTCGTGATCCGAACGGCCAAAGAAGTGACCGCAATTCCACTGTAGTGTTCGGGTTATGATAGACCTGCTGGGCCGCGAATTCATAAACGAGCATTGGCCGCACGGAGCGCGGCTTGAGCTCGAGCCCAAATCATCCCCCGGCAAGGCGCGGCAGCAGGAATATCTCCGCCCCTTCCGGCAGTTCCTTCGACCAGGTGTCGCGATAGATCGTCCCGTCGATGGCGACGGCGATGCCGCGATCGATGTATGGCTCGAGGCCGGGATACTGTTCAGCCAGTTTCCTGAACAGCTCCCGAATATCCTTCGCCTCGATTTCGACCTTGCTCTTGCCTCCGGCGATCGCGCCGAGCGACCCCCAGAGCGTTACTTCGACCATCAGCCTCCCCGTTCCGCCTCGATCGCCGCCAGAATGCGCGGCGGCGACATCGGGATATGGGTCATGCGCACGCCCGCGGCGTTCGACACCGCATTGGCGATCGCCGCCAGCGGCGGCACGATCGAGGTCTCGCCGACGCCGCGCACCCCGTAGGGATGGTTTGGGTTGGGGATCTCGAGGATCTGCGTGTCGATCATCGGCAGGTCCGAGCAGACCGGGATGCGGTAATCCAGGAAGCCAGGGTTCTGCAGCCGCCCGTCCTTGCCGTAGATATACTCCTCGTTGAGCGCCCAGCCGATGCCTTGCGCGGCACCACCCTGGTATTGCCCCTCGACATAGGTCGGATGCACCGCCTTGCCGGCGTCCTGGACGACGGTGTAGCGCAGCACCCTGGTGGAGCCGGTCTCGGGATCGACCTCGATATCGCAGATATGGGTAGCGAAGGAGACGCCGGCGCCGTCGGCGACGAGCTCACTGTGGCCTGCGATCGGTCCCCCCGTCTTCCCTGACGCGGCTGCGATCTCCTTCAGCGACAATGCTGCAAGGTTGCCGTATTTCTCGCCCTTGGCAATCGCGTGACCTTTTTCCCAGACCACGTCGTCGACGGGTATGTCCCACATCTGTGCGGCGCGTTCCCGCAACACCTTGATGGCGTTGCGGGCGGCCGAGATCGTCGCCATGGAGGAGGAGAAGGTGCCGCGGCTGCCGTCCGTCATGTCGTTGTAGCCGAGGCTGGAGGTATCGGCGACCACCGCCTTGACCTGCTCATAGGGGATGCCGAGCTCCTCCGCCGCGACCAGCGAAAGCGACGCGCGGGAACCACCCACATCGACCGTGCCGACGGCAAGCGAGACCGAGCCGTCCATGCCGATGTTGAGGTCGGTGCAGGTCTGGCCACCGAAATTGAACCAGAAGCCGCAGGCCATTCCGCGGCCCTGGTTCCTGCCGAGCGGCGCCTTCATGTGCGGATGGTTCTTCACCGCCTCCAGCGTCGGCCCGATGCCGATCGGGCCATATACCGGTCCATAGGACGATCTGGTGCCTTCCTGCGCCGCGTTCCTGATCCGGAACTCGACAGGGTCCATGCCGATCTCCTTGGCCAGCTCGTCGACCGCACTTTCCACCGCAAACGCCGCCATCGGAGCCGACGGCGCGCGATAGGCCGCGGTCTTGGGCCGGTTGACCAGCACTTCGTAGCCGACCGTCCTGACGTTCTCGAGCTTGTAGCAGGCAAAGGCCGTCATGGCGCCGATCTCGGCCCACGTGCCGGCATAGGGGCCGCAGCTATAGCGCAGCGTCGCCTCGGCCGCCGTGATGGTGCCGTCCTTGCGGGCGCCGATCCGAACATCGATCGAGGTGGCGCTGGTCGGGCCGGAGGCGCGGAACACCTCGTCGCGCGTCATGACCAGCTTGACCGGCCGCCCGGCCTTGCGTGACAGCGCCAGTGCCACCGGCTCGGCCCAGACATGGGTCTTGCCGCCGAAACCGCCGCCGATCTCCGAGGAGGTGACGCGCAGCTTCGAGGCTTCCATGCCAAGCAGTTGGGCGCAGTGTTGGCGGTAGACAAAATGGCCTTGCGTACAGACCCACAGGTCGGCGGTGCCGTCGGAGCTGACACTGGCCACGCAGGCATGCGGCTCGATATAACCCTGGTGCGTCTGCTCGGTCTTGAAGGAGCGTTCGACGACGAAGTCGGCCTGGCCGAAACCTACATGGATGTCGCCATGGCCGTACTGGGTGCGCTTGGTGACATTGGAAGGCTTGAGGGGCTTTTGCTCGAGGCCCTCGGTGAAGATGGCGTCGTTGACCAGAGGTGCGGAGTGCTTCATCGCCTCGTCGACGTCGGTGACATGCGGCAGCACCTCGTAGTCGACCTCGATCAGCTTCAGTGCCTGCCTCGCCGTGCGGGCATCGACCGCAGCCACCGCGGCCACGGCATGGCCGTCATAGAGCGCTTTCTTGCGCGCCATGCAGTTGTCGAGGATGTCGTACATGGCGGCATCGCCGTCGGTGAGGTCGGGCAGGTCGGCCGCGGTGATCACGGCCTTGACGCCGGCGAGCTTCTCCGCCTTCGACGTGTCGATCTTCCTGATCGTGGCATGCGCATGGGGGCTTCTGAGAACGCGCCCGACCAGTTGCCCGGCCATGTTGAAGTCGGCGCCATAGCGTGCGCGGCCCGTCACCTTGTCGACGCCGTCGGGACGGATGGGACGCGTGCCGACAGCGGTGAAATTGCGTCCGGAGTAACGCGGATCGAAATTCATCGTCATGCTCCCTTCATCACGCTGGCGGCGTCCTGAACGGCACGCACGATCTTGTCATAGCCGGTGCAGCGGCAGAGGTTCCCGGCGAGGCCGAAGCGGATCTCCTCCTCGGTCGGATCGGGATTCTTGGCCAAAAGGTCCTTCGCCGCTATCAAAAAGCCCGGCGTGCAGACGCCGCATTGGAGTGCAGCGTGCTCCAGGAATTTCTGCTGCAGCGGATGCAGCCTGTCGCCATGCGCCATGCCCTCGATGGTCTCGACGCGCCGGCCCTCGGCCTCCGCGCCGAGCACCAGGCACGAGCACACCAGCCGATCGTCGAGGATGATGCTGCAGGCCCCGCAGTCGCCGGTGCCGCAGCCTTCCTTGGCGCCCGTCAGCCCCAGGCGATCGCGCAGGACATCAAGCAGCGTCTCGTCCGGCTGGCAAAGGAACTCGACATTGTCGCCGTTGATTGTCGTTGATACTGCCACACCAGCCATCATTTGCCTCCTGCGCGTGCATAGGCGGTCGTGGCGGCCCGCTTGGCCAGCACACCCGCGACTTTCCGTCTGAATTCGATAGTGCCGCGCTTGTCGTCGATCGGGCGGCAGGCACCCGAGCAGACCTTGGCGAGCCTGTCCAGCGTGGCTTCGTCCAGCTTGGAGCCGATGAGAACCTCGGCGGCCTCCTCGACCAGAATCACCGTCGGCGCCACGGCGCCCAACGCCAGACGGGCGGATTTGACGCGACCTTGCTCATCGAGCGTCAAGTTCACGCCGGCGCTTACCACTGCGATGTCCATCTCCGTGCGCGGAATGAAACGCAGATAGGCATCGCCCGAACGCGGTAGACGGCTGTCGAGCAGGATTGCCTCGATGATCTCGCCCTTGGCCAGCGACGTCTTGCCCGGCCCAGTCGGCACCGCTTGCACGGCAATCGTGCGCCTGGTTCCCGGGCCGACGACCACAGCCTTGGCGCCAGCGGCCACCAGCGCCGGCACGCTGTCGGCGGCCGGCGAGGCGTTGCACAGATTGCCGACGATGGTGCAGCGTCCCTGCACCTGCTTCGAGCCGATCAGCTTGGCCGCTTCGACGACGCCGGGCCATGCCTTCTGCAGGGCCGTGTTCTCGCCCAGCACGGCGCAGGGGACCGCCGCGCCGATGCTGAAGCCCTCGGCTGTTTCCCTGATCTCGCCAAGCCCGTCGATCGCCTTGATGTCGACGATCAGGTCGGGTTCGATAAAGCCGCCTTTCATTCTCACCAAGAGGTCGCTGCCTCCGGCGAGGATGGCGGCCGTGCCGGCTGAACCGGCCAACAGGCCGGCGGCGTCTTCAATTGAAAGCGGACGTATGTAACGCATCGTCTCCCCTTAGTGGTCATAGTCACACCAACTGATATAACCGTCTCTCCACAATGGCCATCCTGTTCGTGCATTCGCGGATTGGGCCAGGCGCCGCAATTTCCTTTGCTCGTCCAACTGGACGCACCGCCAGCCACTAATGCTCGATCGGTCCCTTCGGCATCACCAGCGCCGTGCCTGCTGTCGTCGGGCGCTCGATCATGCGGCGGACGCGCGGTGGCTCGTTGCCGCTGTGCAGCGCCCTTATGCGCTCGCCGATGACGGCGTCGGCGTAGGTGGCGCGCCGATTGTGGCGGATATATTCGACCCAGGTCGGCGTGTGGTAGTGCTCGATCCATATCGAGGGATTTTCGAGATCGCGCGCCAAGGTCCAGTTGCGGGCGCCATCACGGCGGCGGATGCGGCCGCGCTCGGCCATGGTGGCGAGGAATTCCGGTACGTCCTCGTTGCGGATGACATATTCGATCATGATGGCGATGGGACCGCTGCGCGGCTTGAGATCAAGCGCCAGATGCGGCTCCTGAAAACGGTTGAGCGGATCGAGGTTGAGCACGGCCTGCTGCGGCAGCGGCAGCAGCAGGCCGATGGCGCCTCCCGCCAGCATGGCGACGCTGGCCGCCATCAGGGCGACTTCGGCGCCATGCGCGTCGGCAACGACACCCCAGACCCAGCTGCCGAGCGCGATGCCGCCGAAGGTCGCGGTCTGGTAGACCGAAAGCACGCGGCCGACCACCCAGCGCGGCGTCGACATCTGCACGGTGACGTTGAAGTGCGACAGCGCGGTCACCCAGCAGGCGCCGCCGAGCAGCAGACCGAGCGACGTCTGCCAGGCATGATTGCTGACGGCGGCGTTGAAGGCGCAGACGGCGAAGCCGGCGAATGCCATGCGCACCATGGTTTCGCTGGACAGCAGCTGCCGCAGCCTGACGCTGGTCAGCGCGCCGCCGACGGCGCCGATGCCGAAGGCGCCGAGCATGATGCCGTAGCTCAAGGCATCGCCCTTGACGACGTCGCGCGCGACCAGCGGCAGCAGCGCCAGGACCGCGCCGGCGCTGAAGCCGAAAGCCGAGCTCCTGACCAGCACCTTGCCGATATTGGGCGACATGGCGACGTAGCGCAGGCCGGCGCCCATTGCGGCGCCCAGCGTCTCGCGCGGCAAGGCGGAGGCCGGCAGTTCCGGCTTCCAGCGGGCCAGCACGACGATGAGGCCGACATAGCTCAGCGTGTTGACGGCGAAGGCCGCGGCAGCGCCTGCCGCGGCAACGATGATGCCGCCGATCGCCGGGCCGACGCTGCGCGTCAGGTTGAAGCCCATCGAGTTGAGCGCGATCGCCGCCGGCACCTTGGTGCGAGGCACCATGTCGCCGACCGAAGCCTGCCAGGACGGACTGTTGAGCGCGGTGCCGCTGTCGATCAGGAAGGTGAAGGCGAGCAGCGTCCACGGCGTCATCAGGTCGAGATAGGTGAAGACGGTCAGGAGAGCCGAGACGACGAGCATGAAGATCTGCGCGATCAGCATGATCTTGCGCCGGTTGAAGCTGTCGGCGATAGCGCCGGCCAGCAGCGCGAAGAGCATGATCGGCAAGGTGGTCGAGGCCTGGACCAATGCAACCTGGTAGGACGAGGTGGCGATCGTCGTCATCATCCAGGCGGCGCCAACGCCCTGGATCAGGCCGCCGAAATTGGAGACGAGGCTGGCGGACCACACCGCCCGGAAGATGCCGTACCGGAACGGCGCCAGCGCCGAGGCGCTTTCGCTTTCCGGTGTGTCGTCGTTCATAAATGCTTTCCCGGGCTCAAATGCGTTTGTTCTTCCGATCAATAGGCCCTGCAAGCCGTGGGTTCAAAAAATAGAACATCATTTCGCAAAGGGCGAACGCATTCTGGAAAAACATCATGGTCCAACAACAAGATAGCGGGCGGGTCAGCGCGTGCCGCCGCAGGCTGAACGATCGGTCAGGCAGGCGGTACCGCTTGCCGAGCGCTGCCATCTGATTGGCAGGCACCGGCGGCACTTCTAGCGGTCCTCGAAGCCGGTCAGCACGCCGACGGCGTTGATGCCGATCTCCTCGACGGCGTAGCCGCCTTCCATGACGAACAGCGTCGGCAGGCCGAGCCTGGCGATGCGGCGGCCGATCCTGGGGTAGTCGGAGGTCTTCAGCTTGAACTGGCTGATCGGGTCCTTCTCGAAGGTGTCGACGCCGAGTGAAACCACGACGACGTCAGGAGCATAAGCCGAAAGCCTCGTGCAAGCGTCCTCGAGTGAGGCGTTCCACACGTCCCAGCCGGTGCCGAAGGGCATCGGGTAATTGTCGTTGAAGCCTTCGCCGTCGCCCTCGCCGCGTTCGTCGGCATGGCCGAGGAAGAAGGGATATTCCGTCATCGGATCGCCATGCAGGTTCAGCACCTGAACGTCACCTCGGCGATAGAAGATCTCCTGGGTGCCGTTGCCGTGGTGATAATCGATGTCGAGGATCGAAACGCGCCCGGCGCCATGGTCGCGGAACCATTGCGCGGCGACGGCGGCGTTGTTGATGAAGCAATAGCCGCCCATGAAGGCCGCCCCCGCATGGTGCCCTGGCGGGCGGCACAGCGCGAAGGCGGAAGGCTCACCGGCCTTGACCAGCGCGGCGGCGGTCAACGCGACGTCATAGGACGACTTGATCGCATCCCATGTGCCTTTGACGAACGTTGCCCCACCGTCGAAGGAGTAGAAGCCGAGCAGCGCATCGATGCCTTTCGGGCGCACGTCGCCGCGCAGGCCGCGCGTCGGCCAGGTGAAGGGAATGGCCGAACCGCTGCGGCCCGATGCTTCCCAGAGCGGCCACACGGTCGGCAGGAAATCGATATAGTCGCTGGCATGCACCTTCCTGGCGGCGGCGAGGTCGTGGCTTTCCGGCGGCAGGATCGGACCGAGCTTCTCGCTCTCCACCCGCGCCCTGATGAACTCGGCGCGCGACGGCTTTTCAAAGGCCGGCACGATGGCGCCGGCGATCAATTCGACATTGCCGGAATGGCCGGCATGGAAAGGCGACAAAACAGTCTTCATGAAATTGTTCCGTGGTGAGACGCGGCGACCCTAACCGTCCTGCACTGCCTTTCACAAGGCGCTGGGCCAACCAGCCATGGCTTGCTGGCCCGGCAGCCGGTCGTCTAGCCTGCCGGCAGCGCAACCGACCTGCGGGTAATCATGAGTTCAAATGCCGACCTGATCGTCACCAATGCCCGTGTGCTGACCATGGACGAAGGCAATCCGACAGCCGAAGCGGTGGCGATAAAGGACGGCAACATCCTGGCGGTTGGCGATCGCCGGACGATCGAGACGCTGAAAGGGCCGGCCACGAAGATTATCGATGCGCAAGGCGGTTCGGTGGTGCCGGGCTTCATCGAAGCGCATATGCACCTTTTCGGCGGCGCCGCCGAACTGGACAATCTGCACCTTCAGGGCGTGCATGGCTTCGATGCGCTGAGCGACGCGATCCGCGCCTACGCTGCGGCACGGCCGAACGCCAAATTGCTGCTTGGGGCCGGCGTCGACTACACTATCCTTTCCAAGGAAGAGCCGGTCACCCGCCATCATCTCGACCGCATCATCGCCGACCGGCCGTTCGCGATGTCGGCTTCCGATCACCACACGATGTGGGCCAACACCAAGGCGCTGAAGCTGGCTGGCATCCTGCACGGCAAGCAACTCGGCCCCGGCAACGAGATCGTCATGGGCGCCGACGGCCTCGCGGCGGGCGAATTGCGCGAGGGAGAGGCGTTCGGGCCGATCCTCGAGCTTTCCGGGCAGAACCGCGTGCGGCTCGGCCTTGCGACAGGCGGCGAGCCCGAGCCGTACCCTTCCGCAGCCGAAGTCGCGGCCGATCGCGACCTGATGCATCGCGGTCTGGAATGGTGCGCCCGCCACGGCATCACCTCGATCCAGAACATGGACGGCAATCTCTACCAACTCGAACTGCTTGCCGGTTTGGAGCAGGAAGGGCGGCTGCTCTGCCGCACCAAGATACCTTTTCATTTCAAGAACTTCATGACGCTCGACAAGCTGGAAAAGGCATCGAGCATGGCCAACTCCTATCGATCGGAATGGCTGTCGTCCGGCATGGTCAAGATGTTTTACGACGGCGTGCTGGAAGGCTGGACCGCGGTCATGGTCGACGACTATGCCGACCGGCCGGGCTGGCGCGGTGAGCCGCTGTTCACGCCAGAGCATTTCGCCGAGGTAGCGGTGGAGGCCGACCGGCGCGGGCTGCAGATCGCCGTGCATTCGATAGGCGACGGCGCTGTGCGCGCGGTCCTCGACGGTTACGAGGCGGCGCGGCGGAAGAACGGCAGGCGCGACAGCCGGCACCGGGTCGAGCACATCGAGGTCACCACTGCCGCCGACGTGCCGCGCTTTGCCGAACTCGGCGTCGTCGCCTCGATGCAGCCGCCGCACCCGCCCGGCGCCATGGACTTCCCGCTGGAGCCGACGCTCTCGCGCATTGGCCGCGAAAGATGGCCGCTCAGCTATGCCTGGCGGACGCTGAAGCAGGCGGGCGCGCATGTCGTTTTCGCTTCCGACTGGCCGGTGTCGCGGGTCGACCCGATCCTGGGCATTCGGGCGGCGGTGCTGCGCAAGCCTTGGGCAGAGGGCGACCCCGACCAGAGCTTCTCGCTGCTGGAAGCGCTTGCGGGCTATACGGTCGAAGGCGCCTATGCCGAATTCATGGAACACCGTAAGGGCCGGCTGAAACCAGGCTATCTGGCCGATCTGGTGGTGCTGTCGGCCGATATCGAGGCAACTGAACCGGCTTCCTTGCACAAGGTGCGTCCGGTCAGCACCATCTGCGGCGGCAAGATCACTTACCGGGGTTGATGATGGCGCTGACTATGGCATGGGGCTTGCGTTCTGAACCGAGATCCAGATGCATGGTTGCCAAGCCGACCGGCATATGCTGACAATCGAATGGGAACTGGATCCGCCATCAAGAGCGGACATGAAAATGGGGTAATGCGTGCCGGATCAACCGGGTAAGAGTGCAATCGAGGTCTGCGGCGTCCGCAAGGTGTTCGGTACCGGGGACGCACAAGTCGCCGCTCTCGACACGGTTTCGGTGTCGATCCGCGAGAACGAGTTCTTCACGCTGCTGGGGCCGTCGGGCTGCGGAAAGACGACGCTGCTTAGGCTGATCGCCGGCTTCGATTTTCCCAGTGAAGGCGAAATCCTGCTGCACGGCCACGACATCGCGCCGCTGCCGCCGTTCAAGCGGCCGGTCAACACCGTCTTCCAGTCCTATGCGCTGTTCCCGCACATGACAGTGGCCGAGAATATCGGCTTCGGCCTGGAGATGCTGGGCAAGCCGAAAGCCGAAATCAAGGCACGCGTCGCCGAGATGCTGAAGCTGGTCAAGATGGAGGCGCTGAGCGGCCGCCGCACCAGCCAGATCTCCGGCGGCCAGCAGCAGCGCGTCGCACTGGCCCGCGCGCTGGCGCCGCAGCCGAAAGTGCTGTTGCTCGACGAGCCGCTGTCGGCACTCGACTACAAGCTGCGCAAGGAAATGCAGATCGAACTGAAACGGCTGCAGCACCAGACCGGCATCACCTTCATCTTCGTCACCCATGACCAGGAAGAAGCGCTGACCATGTCCGACCGCATCGCCGTGATGTCGGCCGGCAAGATCCTGCAGGTCGGCACGCCCTGGGACATCTATGACAAGCCGGCCGAGCGCTTCGTCGCCGACTTCATCGGCGAAACCAATTTCCTGACCGCGGCCATCACCGGCATCGGCAACGGCAAGGCGCGCGCGACACTAAAATCCGGCGCGACGATCGACGCGACGGTGGCTGAGGGCTTCCAGCCGAAGGAGAATGCGACGCTGGTGGTCAGGCCGGAACACGCCAAGCTGACCGGCGGCAAGGGCGATCTTTCCGGAACCGTCGAAAACATCGTCTATTTCGGCACCGACACGCATATTCATGTCCAACTGGACAGCGGCGAAGCCTTCACCGTGCGCCAGCAGAACACGCGCAGCGCAGGCTGCGGTTTCGAGCGGGGCGACAAGGTCGGCGTCTCGATCGGCAACGACGCCGCGCAAGTGCTGAGGGATTGATGGCGAGCGCGGAAGAAGTCGCCAAGGCGGCCGAACGGCGCGACATCCGCGACCGCTGGCTGCTGTCGGCGCCGGCCCTGCTGATCATCTTCCTTGCAGCAACCGGTCCCTTGCTGATCGTGCTGGTTTATTCGTTTTTGACGCCCGGCCCTTATGGCGACGTGAAGTGGCAATTCTCGCCCGAGGCCTGGACATCGGTGTTCATGGAACGCGACATCTTCGACGACACGCTTTCCATTGCTGCCGCCCATGTCACTATCTTCTGGCGCTCGATCAAGCTTGCCATCGTGACCACGATCGCTACTTTGGCGCTTGGTTTTCCTACTGCCTATTTCATGGCGACGCGCAGCGAGAAGACGCGCGATCTCTGGCTGTTCCTGATCACCATACCGTTCTGGACCAACTTGCTGATCCGCACCTTCGCCGTGCTGCAGATCATCCGCAACGAGGGGTTGATTAACACGGTGCTGCTCAAGCTCGGCATCATTTCGGGGCCGATCCAGATATTGTTCACCGATTCGGCGATCCTGATCGGCATGGCCTATGTCTATCTGCCGCTGATGGTGCTGCCGATCTACGCCAGCATGGAAAAACTCGATTTCCGGCTGGTCGAAGCCGGCTACGATCTTTATGCGACACGCTTCCAGGTGCTCAGGCGTATCATTTTCCCGCTGGTCAAGCCGGGCGTCATCGCCGGCTCCATCCTGGTGTTCATTCCGGCGCTCGGCGCCTATGTCACACCGGTCCTATTGGGCGGCGGTAAGACCATGATGCTTTCCAACCTGATCGAGCTGCAGTTCGGGCAAGGCCGCAACTGGCCGCTCGGCTCGGCGCTGTCGATCGCCGTCATGGTCATCGTCATGGTGGCGCTGCTCGCCTATGTGCGTAACACCGGCCGGTCGGAGATGCGTCATGGCTAGCAGCTTCGCAATCAAGCATCAGCCGGGATTCACCGCGATCGCCGCGACCTGCTTCGTCGTCCTCTATCTGCCCATCGTCGTGCTGGTCGTCTATGCCTTCAACGCCGCGACCTCGACGTCGGAATGGGGCGGCTTCTCGCTCAAATGGTTCCAGTCGGCGTGGCAGAACACGCAAGTCATCGACGCCACCGTGCGCTCCTTCCAGATCGGCGCCATCGCGGCGATCCTGGCCACGATCTTCGCCACCATGGCGGCGCTCGCCACCACGCGCACGCCGCCCTATCCCGGCCTGACCTTCAAATATGCCGCCATCAACCAACCTTTGATGGTGCCGGAGATCGTCACCGGCGTGGCGCTGCTGATCTTTTTCTCGCGCATCAAGATATTCACCGGCTATTCCGGACTCGGCTACCTAATCGCGGCGCATACGGCCTTTTGCATTCCGTTCGCCTACCTGCCGATCCGGGCGCGGCTGGAGAACATGGACCTGACGCTGGAACGGGCCGCCGCCGATCTCTATGCGACGCCGTGGAAGACGTTCCGCCGCATCACCCTGCCGCTGCTTTGGCCCGGCATCCTGGCCGGATTGATGCTGGCCTTCGTAATCTCGCTCGACGATGTCGTCATCACCGAGTTCGTGAAATCGGGCGGCCAGGACACGCTGCCGACCTACATGCTTGGCCAGATACGTCGAGGGGTAACGCCGGAGATCAACGCGATATCGACCGTGTTCCTGCTCTTGTCGGTCGCCATCGTGACGTTGTTTTTCTTCATCAGCAGGAAACGGGACTGAAAATCGAAAATGGGAGCTAAAACATGAACTGGAAGACATCAGCGACCGCCGTCGGGTTGGCGCTGCTCGCCTCGACAAGCGGCGCTTTCGCGGACGGCGTTTTGAACATCTACAATTGGGGCAACTACACCAGCCCCGACGTGATCAAGAAGTTCGAGCAGAAATACAACATCAAGGTGACCATCACCGATTACGATTCGAACGATACGGCGCTGGCCAAGGTTCGCCAGGGCGGCACCGGCTTCGACATCGCGGTGCCTTCGCAAACCTTCGTGCCGATCTGGATCAAGGAAGGCCTCGTTCAGGAGACCGATCCCGGCAAGATGGAGAACTTCAAGAACGTGGCGCCGGAATGGGCCAATCCCGATTTCGATCCGGGCCGCAAATATTCCGTGCCATGGGCC
Source organism: Mesorhizobium sp. M1182 (assembly GCF_040318335.1). Classification (NCBI taxonomy): domain Bacteria; kingdom Pseudomonadati; phylum Pseudomonadota; class Alphaproteobacteria; order Hyphomicrobiales; family Phyllobacteriaceae; genus Mesorhizobium; species Mesorhizobium sp. M1182. The sequence goes on along the minus strand of NZ_JAMYMD010000002.1, from coordinate 203,493 downwards.
TGGGGCACGGTGGGCATCGTGGTGAACACCGATGTCTACAAGGGGCCGTCGGACAGTTGGGGCATCATCTTCAACACGCCCGACGAACTGAAGGGCAAGGTCAACGTCGTGCCGGAAATGAACGACGTCATGTTCGCGGCGACCAAATATGTCGGCGCCGCGCAATGCGCCAGCGACAAGGAAACGCTGAAGAAGGTGCGTGACACGCTGGTTGCTGCCAAGCCGAACTGGATCGCAATGGAATACAATACCATCGAGAAAATGGGCGCCGGCGATTTCAAGGCGACCAGCGACTGGAACGGCTCAGCCCTGCGCCAGCGGCTGGCGAACCCCAAGATCCACTATTTCTATCCCAAGGAAGGTTTTGGCCTCTGGAGCGACAATGTCATGGTCCTGAAGGAAGCCAAGAATGTCGAGAACGCCAAGCTGTTCCAGAACTTCATCATGGATCCGGAAAATGCCGCCGGCCTATCCGCCTTCCACCGCTACGCCAACGGCATTGCCGGTTCCGACAAGTACATGCCGGCCGATATGAAGGATGCGCCGGAAGTCATCATCCCGGAAGACGTCAAGGCGCATGGCGAGCTGCAAAAATTGTGTTCCGAGGACGTGCAGGCAATCTACAGCAAGATCTGGACCGAACTGCAGAAGTGACCGCATCGTGATGGACCCGGCGGCAGGCGCCGGCCGGGTCCGTTTTGTCCGCATTTTTTTAACGTCGCCTATCGGTGGCGACACTGAAAGCCGTGCACGCCATCGCCGCGGCGCTCGCCTAGAACGCCAAAGACCCGGAAGGAAGCGGCTATGGCCGGCAAGACCGCGTTCGAGACCAGATATGGCTTTGCCCGCAAGGAGGTGCTGCTCGGCAATTGGCGGGAAAGCCCGTTCAGCCGGTGGTCGTTCCAGAATGTCGGCGAGCTGGTGCCGAGCGCTGCCGTGGCGGCACAGCCGGGCAGCAGCGAAGCGTCGGCCCAGGATTTCGGCGGGCTACTTGGCGAAAAAGTCGCTCTTGCAGGCGGCGCGGAGACTGTCGCGGCGTTTCTCGCGCGCTCCGATACCGACGCGCTGACGATCATGAAACGCGGCAAATTCGTCGGCGACTGGTTCGCGCCGCATATGGAGTTTGGGGCGCGCCACATCGTCTTTTCGATCAGCAAGTCGCTGACCGCCATTGTTGCCGGCATATTGGAAGGCGAGGGGATTTTCGATCCGCAGGCTCCGGTAAGCCGCTATCTGCCCGAAGCCGCCGGCTCGGCCTATGGCGATGCGCGTGTGCGGCACGTGCTCGACATGAGTGTCAGCCTCGATTTCGAAGAGGCCTATCTCGATCCGGAAAGCGCCTTCGCCCGCTACCGCCGCGCCATGCTGTGGAATCCAGGCGGGGGCATCGAGAGCCTGGCCACTTTCCTCATGACGCTGCAGGGTCTGGCCGAGCCGCATGGCCGGACGTTCCGCTACCGTTCGCCCAATTCCGACCTGCTCGGCATCCTGCTCGAACGTGCGTCTGGCCGGCGTTTCGACGATCTGATGCGCGAAAAATTATGGGAGCCGCTCGGCGCCGTCGGCGACGCCTCGGTGACAGTCGACATGGAAGGCACGGCGCGCACCGCTGGCGGCATTTCGGTGACGCCGCGCGACCTTGCACGCGTCGGCGAGATGATGCGGCAAGGCGGCGTGGCCAATGGCCGCCGCGTCGTGCCGGAAGCCTGGATGCGCGACACGACCGAAACTGGCGGCGACGCCGAGGCCTGGCGGCGCGGCACGATGGCGTTCCTGTTTCCGCGTGGCCGCTATCGCAACAAATGGTACCAGACGGGCGCGGCAAGCGGCGCCTTCTGCGGCATCGGCATCCACGGCCAGTGGCTTTACGTCAATCCGAAGGCCGAAATGGTAATCGCAAAGATGTCGTCGCAGCCGGTACCGGTCGACGATCCGCTCGATCTGGATATGATTTCCTTCTTCGAGGCGCTGAGCCGGATGGTCTGATCCATCCAGACAGCCCGACCTTTCCTGTGGACCTCTCGCCGGGTTGAAAATGGCGCGGTTGGCGCGGCAGTGCTCTGCGCCTATGGTCGCTGCTCGTTTCGACTAGCGACAGGTACGACATGGCAGCCGACATCAAGCGCATCGCAACCATCATAGCCGCCGAGATCGCCGCGCGGCCCGAACAGGCTGCGGCGGCGATCGGCTTGCTCGACGACGGCGCGACCGTGCCGTTCGTGGCGCGCTACCGCAAGGAGGTCACCGGCGGCCTCGACGACACGCAGCTGCGCGACCTCGCCGAGCGGCTGGCCTATCTGCGCGAACTCGACGCGCGCCGCGACACCATCCTTGGTTCGATCCGCGAGCAGGGCAAGCTGACCGAGGAGCTCGAAGCAAAGATCGCTGCAGCCGCTACCAAGGCCGAACTCGAAGACATCTACCTGCCTTACAAGCCGAAGCGCCGGACCAAGGCCGAGATCGCACGCGAGCGCGGGCTCGGGCCTCTGGCGGAAGCTATTCTCGCCGACCGTACGGCTGTACCCGCCGAGCTGGCGCTGGCCTACATCAGCGAGGACGTGGCCGACGCCAAGGCGGCGCTCGAGGGTGCGCGCGATATCCTGTCCGAACAGTTCGCCGAGAATGCCGATCTGGTCGGCAGATTGCGGACCTACATGAAGGAACGCGCCTTTCTGCGCTCGCGCGTCGTCGACGGCAAGCAGGAGGCCGGCGCGAAATTTTCCGACTATTTCGACCATGTCGAGCGCTGGGCCAACGTGCCGAGCCATCGCGCGCTGGCCATGTTGCGCGGCCGCAACGAGGAGGTTCTGTCACTCGACATCGAAGTCGATGCCGATGACGCCTCTCCGGTGAAACCGGTTGAGCGGATGATCGCCGACGCCTACGCCATCGGCCGCCAGTTGCCGGGAGACCGCTGGCTGATGGAGGTCGCCGGCTGGACCTGGCGCACAAAGCTGTCGCTGCACCTGACGCTCGATCTGATGCGCGATCTGCGCGAGCGGGCCGAAGAAGGAGCCATCCATGTCTTCGCCCGCAATCTCAAGGATTTGCTGCTTGCCGCCCCTGCCGGCTCACGGCCGACGATGGGGCTCGATCCGGGCATTCGCACCGGCGTCAAGGTGGCGGTGGTGGACGGCACCGGCAAGCTGCTGGCGACGACAACGGTCTATCCGTTCCCGCCGAAGAACGACGTGCGCGGCACGCAGGCCGAACTGGCCAAGCTCATCCGGCTGCACAAGGTCGAGCTGATCTCGATCGGCAACGGCACCGGCAGCCGCGAGACCGAAAGGCTGGTGGCCGACATGCTGGCTGACATGCCTGCCGGGTCCGGGCCGAAGCCGCTCAAGGTGATCGTCAGCGAGGCCGGCGCCTCGGTCTATTCCGCCTCGGCAACGGCGGCGGCGGAATTTCCCGGCCTCGACGTGTCGCTGCGCGGGGCAGTGTCCATCGCGCGGCGCCTGCAGGATCCGCTCGCCGAACTGGTCAAGATCGAGCCCAAGTCGATCGGCGTCGGCCAGTACCAGCACGACGTCGATCAGTACCGCCTCGGCCGCTCGCTGGAAGCCGTGGTCGAGGATGCGGTAAACGCCGTCGGCGTCGATCTCAACACGGCCTCAGCGCCGCTTCTGGCGCGGGTTTCGGGTCTCGGCGCATCGCTGGCCGAGGCGATCGTTGCGCATCGCGATGCCTCCGGCCCGTTCGCCAGCCGCCGCGAACTGTTGAAGGTCTCCCGCCTTGGACCCCGCGCGTTCGAGCAATGCGCCGGCTTCCTGCGCATTCCAAACGGCAGCGAACCCCTCGATGCCTCGGCCGTGCATCCGGAAGCCTATGGCGTTGCCAAGAAGATCGTCGCGGCCTGCGGGCGCGACGTCCGCTCGCTGATGGGCGACAGCGCCGCACTCAAGGCGCTCGATCCGCGCGTCTTCGTCGATGAGCGCTTCGGCCTGCCGACGGTGCGCGACATCCTGGCGGAGCTGGAAAAGCCCGGCCGCGATCCGCGCCCCGGCTTCAAGACCGCGACCTTTGCCGACGGCATCGACGACATCAAGGATCTGAAGCCCGGCATGCAGCTTGAAGGCACCGTCACCAATGTCGCGGCTTTCGGCGCCTTCGTCGATATCGGCGTGCACCAGGACGGATTGGTGCACGTCTCGCAACTGGCCGATCGGTTCATCAAGGACGCGCATGAGGTGGTCAAGGCCGGCGACGTGGTCAAGGTGCGTGTCGTCGACGTCGATATCAAGCGCAAGCGCATCGGCCTGTCGATGCGCAAGGATGGTGACGGTGGCGCACCGAAGCCGCGCGACAATGGCGGCAGGCCGGTGCCGCGCGCGCCCGCGCCCCAACGCCAGCCGGAGCGGCCGGTGCAGCAGGGCGCGTTCGGCGCCGCTTTGGCCGATGCGTTGAAGCGGAAATAATTTCGCGAGCCGGCTGTGGCAGGTCAGACGGCGGCGCTCGACATTGATGATCCATCACCAATGCTCATGGATCGGCGAAGCTATTTCGTTTGATTTTTTCAGGACGGGAGCCGATAAGCCGCGCGTTTCAAGATTTCTGTTTCGATGCATGTCGTTATCCCCAAGCTGCCGAACACCCTCGGGTCAGGCCCGCGGGCAAGCTTTGGGCGACATGCATGAGTTTGGGAGACCGAGAGCCATGGCCGCCGACAAGAACGCATTCGTCTGGGATGATCCTTTCCTGATCGAGGACCAGCTTTCGGAGGACGAGCGCATGGTGCGCGATGGCGCCGCGGCGTTTGCCGCCGACAAGCTCGCTCCTAAGATCGAGGAAGCCTATCTCGAGGAGAAGACCGACGCCGGGATCTTCCGCGAAATGGGCGAGGCCGGTCTGCTCGGCATCACCATCCCCGAGGAATATGGCGGGCTCGGCGCCAACTACGTCACCTACGGGCTGGTCGCGCGGGAAGTGGAGCGGATCGACTCGGGTTATCGCTCGATGATGAGCGTGCAGTCGTCGCTGGTAATGTATCCGATCCATGCCTATGGCTCGGAAGAACAGCGCAAGAAATACCTGCCGAAGCTGGCGTCGGGCGAATGGATCGGCTGCTTTGGCTTGACCGAACCTGATGCCGGTTCCGACCCGGGCGGCATGAAGACGCGGGCCGAGAAGACTGCGAGCGGCTACAGGATCTCCGGCTCGAAGATGTGGATTTCCAACGCGCCGATCGCCGACGTGTTCGTCGTCTGGGCAAAGTTGTCCGACGAAAGTGGGGGCGCGCATGACAACCAGATTCGCGGCTTCGTCCTGGAAAAGGGCATGAACGGGCTGTCGGCGCCGAAGATCGGTGGCAAGCTGTCGCTGCGAGCCTCGATCACCGGCGAAGTGGTGATGGAAGGCGTCGAGGTAGGCGACGACGCGCTGCTGCCCAATGTCTCGGGTCTCAAAGGGCCGTTTGGCTGCCTCAACCGGGCACGCTACGGAATTTCCTGGGGCGCCATGGGCGCGGCTGAGGATTGTTGGCACCGCGCCCGCCAGTATGGCCTCGACCGCAAGCAGTTCGGCAAGCCGCTGGCCGGTACGCAGCTTTTCCAGAAGAAGCTCGCCGACATGCAGACCGAGATCGCGCTCGGCCTGCAGGGCAGCCTGCGCGTCGGGCGGCTGATGGACGAAGGCAAGATGGCGCCGGAGATGATCTCGCTCGTCAAGCGCAACAATTGCGGCAAGGCGCTCGACATCGCCCGCCAGGCCCGCGACATGCATGGCGGCAACGGCATCCAGATCGGCTACCACGTCATGCGCCACGCCCAGAACCTGGAAACCGTCAACACCTACGAGGGCACGCATGACGTGCATGCGCTGATCCTCGGACGGGCGCAGACCGGGTTGCAGGCATTCTTTTAGGGTTCAGGCTCCGCTTCCAGGATGCCCGTGCCTGGTATCTCCCCTCGCAAAGCGGGAGATCGGCAACTTTCGTCGACCATGCCACATTTTGTTCTTGCTTTGTGCCGGCAGCTATGCTACTAATTTGGGTATGGTGCTAATTGGCTCCAACGACCCGCCCGCCGAGGCGGGTTTTTCTTTTCCGCTCTTTTCGACGAAGCATCGCGTGTGCTGCCGATCATCGATATCGGCGGGAAGCGCCCGGTGCTGACCCGCCGGACTTCGGCTCTGCAGCGTTGCAACGTCTTGCCGCCACACTGCGGAATCCCGGGGTCGGCGCTCCGTTTCGTGAGCTATGAAAGCTGCTTGATTTAGGTGCAGCGCAACATCTCTGCTTGGAGAATGGTCAGCATTCGTGTCAGGGTTCAGCGAACTCCTTTTGAAACGCCGACTTCAGGGGCACCATGGCAATTCTGGCAGCCGTCTATCACCTGACCCATTACAAATACGACCGGCCGGTCGTCTTAGGCCCGCAAGTCATAAGGTTGCAGCCTGCGCCGCATTCCCGCACCAAGGTGCTCAGCCATTCGCTGAAGGTCGGGCCGGCAAATCACTTCGTCAATCTGCAGCAGGACCCCTACGGCAATTTCCTGGCCCGCTTCGTCTTTCCCGAGCCGGTGACGGAACTGAAGATCGAGGTCGATCTCGTTGCCGACATGACGGTCTACAATCCGTTCGATTTCTTCGTCGAACCGTCGGCCGAGACGTTTCCATTCGAATACCCCGAAGAGATCCGGGACGATCTGACCATCTATCGAACGCCGGAACCGGCGGGGCCGCTGTTGGAGGCATTCCTGAAAACCATCCCGCGCCACCCGACCAACACCGTCAATTTTGTCGTCGACCTCAATGCGCGGCTACAGCGCGAGATCGCGTATATCGTGCGCATGGAAACCGGCGTCTTCTCGCCCGAGGAAACGCTGGCCGCCGGCAAGGGGTCGTGCCGCGATTCGAGCTGGCTCCTGGTGCAGATACTGAGGAACCTCGGCATCGCCGCGCGTTTCGTCTCCGGCTACCTGATCCAGCTCAAACCCGACCTCGTTGCGCTCGACGGGCCGCCCGGCACGGCGACCGATTTCACCGACCTCCATGCCTGGTGCGAGGTGTATCTGCCGGGCGCCGGCTGGATCGGCTTCGACCCGACCTCCGGCCTGCTCACCGGCGAAAGCCATGTGCCGCTCGCGGCAACGCCCCATTTCCGCAATGCCGCGCCGATCTCCGGCATGGCGAGCTTCGCCAATGTCGAATTCGGCTTCGACATGCGGGTAGACCGCATCGCCGAGCGTCCGCGCATTACCAAGCCGTTCTCCGACGAGAGCTGGCAGGCGCTGGACGCGCTGGGGGTCCAGGTCGATGCTGCGCTCCAGGCCGGCGATGTGCGGCTGACCATGGGCGGCGAGCCGACCTTCGTCTCGATCGACGATTTCGAGGCTGCAGAGTGGAACACCGCCGCCGTCGGGCCGACCAAGCGGGAAAAGGCCGATGCCCTGATCCGCCGGCTGCGCGAACGCTTCGCGCCGGGCGGCTTCCTGCATTACGGGCAAGGCAAGTGGTACCCCGGCGAAAGCCTGCCACGCTGGACCTTCTCGCTCTACTGGCGCACCGACGGCGAGCCGGTGTGGAGCGACCCGTCGCTGATCGCGCATGAAAAGAGCGAGGCGGATGTCGGACCGAAGCAGGCCGAAGGCCTGCTGACGGCGATCGCCGACGAACTCGGCATCGACAAGACGATGGTCAGCGAAGCCTATGAGGATCCCGCCGAATGGCTGCTCAAGGAAGGCAAGCTGCCGGACAACGTCGATCCTTCCAATTCGAAGCTGGAGGACCCCGAGGAGCGCAGCCGCATGGCGCGGGTGTTCGAACGCGGGCTGACCAAGCCGTCGGGCTATGTGCTGCCTGTCCAGCGCTGGAACAGCCAGGCGTCCGGACCGCGCTGGCGCTCGGAGAAGTGGAAGACGCGGCGCGGCAGGCTGTTCCTGGTGCCCGGCGATTCGCCGGTCGGCTACCGCCTGCCGCTCGGCACGCTGCCCTATGTGCCGCCGGCGCAGTTCCCCTACATAGTCCCGGTCGATCCATCGCTGCCGCGCGGACCATTGCCGGCGCGCGAGGCGATCTTGCCCGGTTCTGCTTCTCCGGCCGAACTGGAGGGCGCCGACGAGATGGCACGACGCCAGCAGGCGGTATCCTTTACGGCCGTTACCGGCCAGCAGGACCGCGTCGAACAGGAGATCACCGAGATCGGCGGGGCCGTGCGCACGGCGCTTTCGGTCGAGCCGCGCGACGGACGGCTTTGTGTGTTCATGCCGCCGGTCGAGGCGCTGGAGGATTATCTCGAACTGGTGGCGGCGGCTGAGAACGCGGCAAGGGCGATCGGCCTGCCGGTGCATATAGAAGGCTACGGCCCGCCGCACGATCCGCGCCTCAATGTCATCCGTGTCGCACCCGATCCCGGCGTCATCGAGGTCAATATCCACCCCGCTGCGAATTGGCAGGATTGCGTGGCGACGACCACGGCGATCTACGAAGAGGCGCGGCAGACGCGGCTTGGCGCCGACAAGTTCATGATCGACGGCCGCCACACCGGCACCGGCGGCGGCAACCACGTCGTCGTCGGCGGCGCAACGCCCAATGACAGTCCGTTCCTGCGCCGCCCCGACCTGTTGAAGAGCCTGGTGCTGCAATGGCAGCGGCATCCGTCGCTGTCCTATCTGTTCTCCGGCCTGTTCATTGGCCCGACCAGCCAGGCGCCGCGCTTCGACGAGGCGCGCCACGATTCGCTTTACGAACTCGAAATCGCGATGGCGCAGGTGCCGCATCCGGACAAGGGCGCGGCACCCCTGCCGTGGCTGGTCGACCGGCTGTTCCGCAATCTTCTGACCGACGTGACCGGCAATACCCATCGCTCGGAAATCTGCATCGACAAGCTGTTTTCGCCGGACGGGCCGACCGGCCGGCTTGGGCTGGTCGAATTCCGCGGCTTCGAGATGCCGCCCAACGCGCGCATGAGCCTGGCGCAGCAATTGCTGGTGCGCGCCATCATCGCCCGGGCCTGGAAGAACCCGCTCGACGGCCGCTTCGTGCGCTGGGGCACTTCGCTGCACGACCGTTTCATGCTGCCGCATTATGTCTGGGCTGACTTTCTCGATGTGCTGGACGACCTCAAGCGGAACGGCTTTGCATTCCGTCCGGAATGGTTCGACGCCCAGCTCGAATTCCGCTTCCCGTTCTGCGGCGAGGTTAGCCAAGCCGGCGTCAAGCTGGAGCTCAGGCAGGCGCTCGAGCCGTGGCACGTGATGGGCGAGCAAGGCGCGATCGGCGGCACCGTACGCTTTGTCGATTCCTCCGTCGAAAGGCTGCAGGTGAAGACCGAGGGGCTCAACCCGGAGCGTCACGCCGTCGTCTGCAACAGCCGCGTCGTGCCGATGAAGGTGACCGACAACCGCGAGATCGCGGTGGCCGGCGTGCGCTTCAAGGCCTGGCAGCCGGCGTCGGGCCTGCATCCGGCGCTGCCGGTCAACACTCCACTGGTCTTCGACATCTATGATCGCTGGTCGGGCCGCGCGGTCGGCGGCTGCGTCTACCATGTCGCGCATCCCGGCGGGCGCAGCTATGACACCTTCCCGGTCAATGGCAACGAAGCGGAGGCGCGGCGACTCGCTCGCTTCGAGCCGCGTGGCCATACGCCGTCCAGCTACGTGCTGCGCAACGAAGAAGCCTCTGAAGATTTCCCGATGACCCTTGACCTTCGGCGGCCGCAAAGACTCTGATCAGCCATGGCGAAGGGGAATCACAAAAGGCTGCGCAGCAAGCCGCAGACCCATAGTCTGCTGGAGCACTACCAGCCGATCGACGGCGTCGTCGACGAGATGGTCGATGCGTCGGGCAATCCGCGGCCGGCCTGGCGGCACTTCATCGAGGCACTGGAGGACCTGGGGCCGGAAAAGCTTGCCCAGCGCTTCGCCCGCGCCGACCAGTACCTGCGCGACGCCGGCGTCTACTACCGCGTCTATGACAAAGCCGGCGCCAACGAGCGGGAATGGCCGCTGGCGCATGTGCCGCTGCTGATCGAGGAGCAGGAATGGGCTGACATCAGCGCCGGCCTGGTCCAGCGCGCCGATCTGTTCGAGGAGACCATCGCCGACATTTACGGGCCGAACCGGCTGGTCGAGAAAGGCATTCTGCCGGCCGGATTGATCGCGGCCAGCCCGGAATATTTGCGGCCGGTCGTCGGCACCAGGCCGGCGAGCGGCCATTTCCTGCATTTCTGCGCCTTCGAGCTCGGTCGTGGCCCGGACGGCCGCTGGTGGGTGCTTGGCGACCGCACACAGGCGCCGTCGGGCGCCGGCTTTGCGCTGGAAAACCGCGTCGCCACCACAAGGGCGCTGTCCGACATCTACGGCGAAATGCATGTGCACCGCCTGGCCGGCTTCTTCCGTCGCTTCCGCGACGCGCTGATCGGCATGGCCAGGCAAGCCGGCGGCCGTGTCGCCATCCTGACGCCGGGACCGCTGAACGAAACCTATTACGAACATGCCTATATCGCCCGCTATCTCGGCATCATGCTGCTCGAGGGCGAGGACCTGACCGTCTCCGGCGGCAGGCTGATGGTGCGCACGGTTTCGGGGCTGATGCCGGTGAGCGTCTTGTGGCGGCGGCTCGACGCCGCCTTCGCCGATCCGCTTGAATTGCGGCCGGACTCGCAGATCGGCACGCCGGGGCTGGTCGAGGCGGTTCGGCAAGGGGCGGTTTCGGCCGTCAATGCACTGGGCTCCGGCCTGATGGAGACGCGCGCGTTGCTCGCCTTCCTGCCCAAGATTTCGCGCGCCCTGCGCAACGAGGAACTGCTGCTGCCGACGGTCGCGACATGGTGGTGCGGGCAGGAGACGGAGCGTGAACATGTGCTCGCCAACATCGATAGCATGGTGATCGGCCCGGCGCTGTCGACGCGGCTTGCCTTCGAGGACGACGGCTCGACCAAGCTCGGGTCGGCGCTGTCGGTCGAGGAACGGGCCGAACTGGTCGCCAGGATCGAACGGGACGGCGGCGACTTCGTCGGCCAGGAAGCGGTGACGCTGTCGACCACGCCTGTCTATGTCGGCGGTTGGCTGGAGCCGCGGCCGGCAAGCCTGCGCGTCTATCTGGCGCGGACGCCGGAAGGCTGGACCGTGATGCCGGGCGGGTTTGCCCGTGTCGGCTTTTCGCTCGACCCGACGGCCATCGCCATGCAGCGCGGCGGCCAGGCGGCGGATGTCTGGGTGGTCAGCGACAGGCCGGTCGAGCGCGAGACACTGCTGCCGCAGGAGCACGACAGCTTCACCCGAACCCTGCCGGGCAGCCTGCCCAGCCGCGCGGCTGAGAACCTGACATGGCTCGGCCGCTATATCGAGCGATCGGAAGACACGGTGCGCATCCTGCGCGCCTACCATGTGCGGCTGGCCGAGACATCCGATCCCGAGATGCCGCTGCTCGCCGATATCAGCGACTATCTCGCGCCGTTCGGCATCGACGTCGAGACGGCAATCCCATTGGGGCTCATCGGCACGCTGGACAGCGCCGTTTACAGCGCCGGGCAGATCCGCGACCGCTTCTCGCCCGATGGCTGGCTGGCATTGAAGGATCTGTCGAAGACCATCCATCAATTTGCCGCGACCGTGGCGCCGGGCGACGACGCGACAAGGGCAATGACGGTCATCCTGCGCAAGCTGGCCGGGTTTTCCGGCCTGCTGCACGAGAACATGTACCGCTTTGCCGGCTGGCGTTTCCTGGAAATCGGCCGCAGGCTCGAACGCGGCATCCAGATCGCCCGCACGCTCGCCCGGCTGACCGGAGCCCAGGCGCCGGAAGGTGCGCTCGACATGGTGCTGGAGATCGGCGACAGCGTCATGACCCACCGTCGGCAGTATCCGGTGCAGGCGGGGCGGCGCACCGTGGTCGACCTTCTGGCGCTCGATCCGCTCAACCCGCGCTCAATCCTTTTCCAGCTCGAACGGCTGAAGGCCGAAATCGCGCTGCTGCCCGCTGTCGGCGCTGAAGGCCATATGTCGCCGGCGGCCAAGGAAATCCTGCAGCTCAACACGTCGATCGCCATCAAGGAGCCCTCGGACATGACGGCCAAGGCCCTCGGCGATCTCGCCAATGAAATCGGCGGGCTCTACAACAGCCTCGCCAAAGCCTATTTCGGGTAGAGACAGCATGCTCTACGACATCAGGCTTCACCTGCGTTACGACTATGATGCGGCGGCCGGCGGTGGCCGCCATCAGGTGCGCGTGCTGCCGCCGACCATCCCTGGCGTGCAGCGCGTCATCGCCGCTTCACTGTCTTTTGTGCCGGCGCCCAGCGAACGTTCCGACTTTTCCGACTTTTTCGGCAACAGTGTCACCTCGATCGCCTTTCGTGACGCGCATGATGCGCTCGACATCAGGATGAGCGCGCGTGTTTCAGTGTCGCGGCCCGAACCCGGGCTCGACGTATCGCCGGACATACGCCGGCTGAGGGAAGAACTCGGCGCAGTGCACTCGCTGGCGCCGGCTTCGCCGCATCACTTTCTGGCCGCCAGCGATCATGCCGGCATCGACGCGGCAATCACTGCCTATGCGAAAGGCAGTGCCGGCGGTTCGACAGTCGGCACGGCCATGGCTCTGTGCAACCGCATTCACCGCGATTTCACCTATGACGGCGAGGCGACCACCGTGCAGACGCGGGCCAGCGACGCCTTTGGCCTGAAGCGCGGCGTCTGCCAGGATTTCTCCCACATCATGATCGCCGGCCTGCGCGGCCTCGGTATTCCCGCGGGCTATGTCAGCGGGTTCCTGCGCACCATCCCGCCGCGCGGGAAGCCGCGGCTCGAAGGCGCCGACGCCATGCACGCCTGGGTCAAGGTGTGGTGCGGGCGCGATGCCGGCTGGCAGGAATTCGATCCGACCAATGGCATGCGGGCTAGCAACGACCATATCACGGTCGGCTACGGCCGCGATTACTCCGATGTGGCGCCGATCGTCGGCGTGCTGAAAACCACCGGTGGACAGGTCGGCGAGCAGGCGGTCGACGTCGTTCCGGTCGTGCTCGAAAAGGCGTGACGACGCACGTCTTCGACGCACGGCGACGTCGATAGGCTGTTCTGGGACCAAGAGATCAAGAGGCGTTGGAACCCGCAGCCGGCAAGCGGCTTATCTACGGAAATTCCGTGGAGAGGACATGCTGGACAAATCCGGGTCGTCGTCTGGCCAATCGGCTGTGAGGAAAGCTGCACCAAAAAACGCGGTGCCGCACAACGGAGCGCTGGAGAACGGCGCGCAAGCCTCGGCCGTTCGGGCCTCGCTCAACTATGTCACCGACACTGAACCCGGTATTCGCCGGCTGCGTTCGGGCAAGGGGTTCTCGTACAAAGGACCCGACGGGCGGATTGTCGACGGGGAGGCGCTGGCACGCATCAAGGCGCTCGCCATTCCACCGGCCTGGACGGATGTGTGGATCTCGCCGGATGCCGACGGTCACATCCAGGCGACCGGTCGGGACCAGCGCGGCCGCAAACAATACCGCTATCACCCGCACTGGGCGGAGGAGCGTGACGGCGTCAAATATTCGAGCCTGATTGCCTTCGCCGAAAGCCTGCCCGAACTGCGGCGGCAGATCGAGGTCGATTTGCGCCGTCACGGCCTGCCGCTGGAACGCGTCGTTGCGGCTATCGTCTGGCTGCTCGACAACACGATGATCCGTGTCGGCAATGCCGCCTATGCCCGCGACAACAAGAGTTTTGGGCTGACCACGCTGCGTGACCGCCATGTCGACATCAAGGGCTCGAGCCTGCGCTTTGCCTTCATCGGTAAATCCGGCAAGGAATGGAGATTGAAACTTGTCGATCGCCGGATTGCCAAGGTCGTGCGTGGAGCGCAGGACCTGCCGGGCCAAAAACTGTTCCAGTATCTCGACGAGGACGGAAACAGGCATCCGGTGCGCTCAGACGACGTCAACCGCTATATCAGGGAAAATGCCGGAGCGGAGTTCAGCTCCAAGCACTTCAGAACCTGGGGTGGCACCATCCATGCGGCGTCGCTGTTTGCGCAAACCGAACGTCCGGAAAGCCAGGCGCAGCAAAAGCGGGTGATGAACAATGTCATCGACAAGGTTGCCGAGCGGCTCGGCAATACGCGCGCGGTTTGTCGCCAATGCTACATCCATCCGGAAGTGTTCCGCGCCTGGCCCGAAGGACGGCTGCTGGACGAAATGGCGGATGCCAACCAAGGCAAGCGCTCGATCGCCGGGCTCGACGACGAGGAGGCCTTGGTCTTGAGATGGCTGAAGGCGAGGGAATGACGCCGGACGGAGCGTATTTTTTTGTCGACGCCGTGTCGGCATCGGTCCTAGTGTTTCGTCCTTTGACAGAGAAAAGGACGACCCATGCTCTACGCGATCCTCTGCTATGCCTCCGAAGACGTCGTCTGCTCCTGGAGCAAGGAGCAGGACGACGCCGTCATGGAAAAACTTCTGGGTGTGCAGGAAAAATATGCCCAGGCGGGCCGGCTTGGCCCGGTGGCGCGGCTCTTGCCGACGACCGCGGCGACGACGCTGAGGAAGGTCAAGGGCGAATCGATCGTCATCGACGGCCCGTTTGCCGAAACCAAGGAACAGTTCCTCGGCTTTTACACGCTCGAATGCGCCGACCTCGATGAGGCCGTCGACTTCGCGCGCGAGCTTTCCGAGGTCAACCCGAGCGGCGGCTCCTACGAAATCCGGCCGGTCTCGCTGTTCAATCCCGCCAAGGTTTCCGCATGACCGAACTCGCCTGGATCAGCACGGCAATCAGCACCGCTCGCCCGCAGGCGATGGGGGCATTGCTGCGCTACTTCCGCGACCTCGACGCGGCGGAGGAAGCATTCCAGGACGCCTGCCTGAGGGCACTGAACAACTGGCCGAAAAACGGTCCGCCGCGCGATCCGGCAGCCTGGCTGATCTTCGTCGGCCGCAACAGCGGCATCGATGCGGTGCGCAAGCGCGCCAAGCAGGCGCCGCTGCCGGAGGAGGACCAGATCTCCGATCTGGAGGATGCCGAGAGCGACGTCGCCGAGCGGCTGGACGGGGCGCATTACCGCGACGATATTTTGCGGCTGCTGTTTATCTGCTGCCATCCCGACCTGCCGGCCACACAGCAGATCGCGGTGGCGTTGCGCATCGTCTCCGGCCTGACGGTCAAGCAGATCGCCCGCGCCTTCCTCGTCGGTGAAAGCGCCATGGAGCAGCGTATCACGCGCGCCAAGGCGCGTATCGCCGACGCCGGGGTGCCGTTCGAGACGCCGGGAGCGGTCGAGCGCTCCGAACGGCTCGCCGCCGTCGCCGCCATGGTCTACCTGATCTTCAACGAAGGCTATTCCAGCAACAGCGGCGAGGCTTCGGCGCGTGCGCCGCTTTGCGAAGAGGCGATCCGGCTGGCCCGGCTGCTGCTCAGGCTGTTCCAGACCGAGCCGGAGATCATGGGGCTGACGGCGCTGTTGCTGCTGCAGCATGCACGCTCGCCGGCTCGCTTCGACGAGAACGGCGAGATCGTGCTGCTCGAAGACCAGGACCGCAGCCTGTGGAGCCGCAAGATGATCGATGAAGGCCTGGCGCTGGTCGATAAGGCGTTGCGCCATCGCAAGCCCGGTCCCTACCAGGTGCAAGCGGCGATCGCCGCACTGCATGCGCGGGCGGAAAAGCCCGAGGACACGGACTGGAACGAGATCGACCTGCTCTACGGCCTGCTCGAGCAGATGCAGCCGTCGCCGGTGGTGATGCTCAACCGCGCCGTCGCGGTCTCCAAGGTGCGTGGACCGGAAGCCGCACTCGCCATGATCGAGCCGCTGGAGGGAAGGCTTTCCGGCTATTTCCATTTCTTCGGCCTCAAGGGCGGACTGCTGATGCAGCTTGGCCGCGGCGAGGAGGCGCGTGTCGCTTTCGACCGCGCCATCGCGCTCGCCAATACGGCCGCCGAGGCAGCGCATATCCGCATGCATATCGACCGGCTGATGAAAGAAAGCGCCGTGCGGGAAACCGCCAAGACGGCACACTGATTCGCTCTATCTGGCTGGTTCAACAGTCGGACGCCGGCTTGGACCATGCCGGGGTGGCGATTTCTCCCTGAAACGCGTAATGCCACGCCATGACAGCGCCTGGTGTGCCGACCGGCAGGGAGTGGGTATGGCGCAAGGCTTGGACCGACGCCATATGAGCGACGGAATCTGAAAGGGATGAAAATGACGATTGCGAAGGAAACGGCCGGGCTTCTGGCGAAACTGGGCGTTGCCGAGCGCGCGCTTACGGGCGGCGATCTTATCGTGCGCAGCCCGGTGACCGGCGAGCAGATCGCCGCGCTGAAGACCATCTCGCCGGCCGATGCGGCAACGACCATCGACAATGCCCACAGAGCTTTCCTGGCGTGGCGGCAGGTGCCAGCTCCCAAGCGTGGCGAACTGGTGCGGCTGCTCGGCGAGGAATTGCGCACACACAAGGCCGAGCTTAGCCGGTTGGTATCGATCGAAGTCGGCAAGATCCCATCCGAAGGTCTTGGCGAAGTGCAGGAGATGATCGACATCTGCGATTTCGCCGTCGGTCTTTCCCGGCAATTGTACGGCCTGACCATCGCCACCGAGCGTCCCGGCCATCGCATGATGGAGACCTGGCATCCGCTCGGCGTCGTAGGCGTCATCTCGGCCTTCAACTTTCCGGTCGCGGTGTGGTCGTGGAACGCAGCACTTGCGCTGGTCTGCGGCGACGCGGTGGTGTGGAAGCCGTCGGAGAAGACACCGCTGACGGCGCTCGCCTGTGAGGCGATTTTTGCACGCGCGGTAAAGCGTTTCGGTGCTGACGCGCCGCAGGGACTGGCGCCCGTGCTGATCGGCGATCGCGCCGTCGGCGAGATCCTGGTCGATCATCCCAAGGTGCCGCTGGTCTCGGCCACCGGCTCGACGCGCATGGGCAGGGATGTCGGCCCACGGCTGGCGAAGCGCTTTGCCCGTGCCGTGCTGGAGCTCGGCGGCAACAATGCCGGCATCGTCTGCCCGACGGCCGATCTGGACATGGCGCTCCGCGCTATCGCCTTCGGCGCCATGGGCACGGCCGGCCAGCGCTGCACGACGCTCAGGCGCCTGTTCGTGCATGAGAGCGTCTATGACCAGCTCGTTCCGCGCCTGAAGAAGGCTTATGAGAGCGTCTCGGTCGGCAATCCGCTGGAGACAAGCGCTCTGGTTGGCCCGCTGATCGACAAGGCTGCCTACGAGAATATGCAGAAGGCGCTGGAGGAGGCGGCTTCGCATGGCGGTAAGATAACCGGCGGAATGCGGGTCGAGAACGGTCACCCCGACGCCTACTATGTGCGTCCGGCGCTGGTCGAAATGCCGCGGCAGGTTTCGCCGGTGACGGAGGAAACCTTCGCGCCCATCCTCTATGTGATGAAATATTCGGACTTCGACACCGTGCTAGAAGAACACAATGCGGTGGGAGCGGGGCTGTCATCCTCGATCTTTACCCGCGACCTGCAGGAATCCGAGCGCTTTCTTAGCGTCGACGGATCGGACTGCGGTATCGCCAACGTCAATATAGGCACGTCAGGGGCCGAGATCGGCGGTGCCTTCGGTGGCGAGAAGGAAACCGGCGGCGGCCGCGAGAGCGGCTCCGATGCCTGGAAGGCCTATATGCGGCGCGCCACCAATACGGTGAATTATTCCAAGGCGCTGCCGCTTGCGCAGGGCGTGTCGTTCGACATCGATTGAAATGCCAGATCTCCGTCGCGGCGGCGCCAAGGCTGCCACGACGGCGGTCGGCTCGCGGTTCAGCTGGCTTGCGAAGTTACAACACAGTTGTCGAAGGCTGCATCGATGATGGCGAGCTTGATGGCCTGGGCGGTCATGTATTCCTGATAGAACTCGCTCGACACCCACATGACCGAGTGACCGCGCTGGCCCAGCCAGCCGATGCTGCCGAGTTCTTCGGCATCGCGCAATTTGCGTGACAGGTGGGTGCGGGAAAGCTTGAGCCAGTTCGCGAAATCTCCAATTGAGACGACACCGGTCGGGATTCGGTCCAGGTCGGCATGATCGGGGTCGACGCCGGACATCAGCCAATCCATGACGATGCCGCCATTGTCGAGCCAGGTGAACAAGGAAAAGGTCTGTCTCGGCTCCCGCACGGCATGCGACGAAAGCAGGCCGTCGGCCACCAGCGGCTGCAGTTTGGCGAGCATGTCCGGTTGTGCGACGAATGCAGCCAGTCGAAATCCGCTGTCCAGGCTGTCCAGGCTGTCCAGCGTTCTGAGATGAGCCATGACCCAGCCGGCAACCGTCTCCAGAGTGCCCGCGGTCGGCTCAAAGGGGCGGATGCGCCCACATTTGATCGGCAGATGCCGGATGAAGCCGTAATGCAGCATCTCCTTCAGGAAGGCGTCGGCGGTGTTGCGGCTGGCCACCGAATGCCGGCAGATGTCGTCCATGAACCGTGCGGACGTAAGTCCCTTGCGATGATCGTCCGGCTCTCGATTGAAATACAAGGCAAGACCGATATGGGCCATCAGCCAACGTTGTTGGGTGGCGAATACGGAGGCCAGCCGCGGGTTCGCTTCATAGGTCTGGAGAAGCGTCCGCGACTGAGCCTGGACATGGCGACGCAGCGCCGGATGGCGGGCAATGTCTTCAGAAACCAGCGCCATCCCCGCCGAGCCCAACCAAATTTGCAACTGGAAATACGATCACAATTTCAGCCTTCGCGGGTCGTGTCCAGAGCCGGCGCATCAGGATACGAGCCGAATCCCGCCGGCTGGTAGCTGAATTCCGCCACTTGATCGCCGAGGCTGATCTCGCGAGGCGCTGATCTCCCTGCAGAAGGCTAGCCCGCTCGAACCCGCCAATGATGGCCTCGCCCCGTCCAGCCCGTGCTCCCGCCGATGGCGACGCGGAACCAACACAAGCTTTGCTCGTTGAAGAACGCTGATTTGGACTGAGACTGTGAGGAACTACAAAATGGAGAATGGCCTTTTCGCCACGCCGCCTGCACCGTTACGGAAAACAGAGTCGGTTTGGCTACGGGCGCTCAAATGGCTGTTGCGCCGGGTGCGCAGCGCCTCCGACAGCTCCGGAACCATGTTGAAGCCAATCCTTTCCGGACCTGAGGATGATAGCGGGCCTACTCCGCCTCGACGCGCTTGAGGCTGATTGCACTGCGATCCTGACGCCAAAATAACCGGTCGCATGTCTTTTCATCACTGCCGCGACGGCGACAGCCATGACCGCTTCGAAGGCCTGCGACGGCGATGTGTTCGCCTGATGCAGCGGCGGGAGCGGCAGTGCCGCGTAACGGCGGGAACCATTGGGCGTGCTTGGCTATTAGATACAGGCGGCTGCTGGTCTGCCGGGCCAGGAGCCATAGCTATGATCATTAATCCCCCACCGGAAAGCGCCATCCCGGCATCCGTTCCGTCGGTCGATCCAAAAGCCGCCCCGACGCCTCGCAATGCCGAAGCGGAGGTCTTTTATATCGAGGCGATCCGCGAGCTTGTCACGACCGGCATCCCCTTTCTCGTCGCCGGCACCTATGCCGTAAGCGCCTATACCGGGATCACCCGCCTGACCAAGGATCTCGATATTTTCTGCAAGGCCGGCGACTGCCCGCGCATCCTCGCCCATTTCAAGCGGATCGGTTACGCCGTCGTGGTCGAGGACGACCGGTGGCTCGGCAAAGTGTTCAAGGGCACGCATTTTTTCGACGTCATTTTCGCCTCGATGAACGGCACAATGCCCGTCGACGACCTGTGGCTGGAGCACGCCCGTCAGGGCGAATTGCTGGGCAGCCAGGTGCGGATCATCGGCCCAACCGAGCTTATCTGGTCCAAAAGCTTCATCCAGGACCGCCGCCGCCACGATGGCGCCGACGTCGCGCACACCATCCTCAAGGCGCACGACCAGATCGATTGGCAAAGGCTGCTTTCCTACATGGAAGTCCATTGGGAAGTCTTGCTGATGCATCTCTTGAACTTCCGATGGATCTATCCGACGGAGCGAGACCGTGTGCCGGCGTGGCTGCTCGACGAATTGCTCGACCGGCTGGCCAAACAGCGCGAACTGCCGCCTTCCCGGATGCGGATCTGCCGCGGGCGCATGCTTTCACGAACCGACTATGAGATCGACGTCAAGGAATGGGGCTTTGCCGACGTCGGCGGTGAAGGAGAATATAGCGATGGCTGACGAACTCAAACCTGCTTCGGCAAAGGCGGAAAACGGCGGCACACTCAAGATCGCCGCCATTGGCGATCTGCATGTCGGCAAGGAGGACCAGGCGTCGTACCGCGATCTTTTCGGCGAGATGTCGCGCGAAGCCCAGGTTCTCGTGCTGACCGGCGACCTTACCAATCTCGGCAAGCCTCGGGAGGCCGAAATCCTTGCCGAGGAACTGCGTGCCTGCACGATCCCGGTCGTCGCCGTACTTGGCAACCACGACTATGAGTCAGGCGCCGTCGAGCAGGTCACCGACATTCTGCGCCAGGCGGGCGTTCATCTGCTCGATGGCGAGGCGACGGAGATTCACGAGGTCGGGTTCGTCGGGGTCAAGGGTTTCGTTGGCGGTTTTGGATCGCGCATGCTCGGCTCCTTCGGCGAACCGGCCATCAAGTCGATGGTGGCGGAAAGCGTGAACGAAGCGATGCGGCTTGAAAACGCGATGCGGCAGGTCCGCGCCAAACGCACGCTTGTCGTTCTGCACTACGCGCCTGTCGTCGAGACGGTCGAAGGCGAGCCGCTGGAGATCTTCCCATTTCTCGGTTCGTCACGCCTGGCCGAAACAATAGACCGGTTCCAGGTCAGTGCGGTGGTGCATGGTCATGCGCATCGCGGCGCCTACGAGGGCCGTACGCCGGGCGGGGCGTCGGTCTATAACGTTGCCATGCATGTCGCCAAGCCGACGGGCCGCCCCTACGCCATGCTCGAAATCTGACAGGCAGCGCCACTGGCGCAAGCAATCGCCCGTGCACGCTGCAGAACGATCATGGCACTTGCCGGGTAACAGCCATCCGCTTCGGTGGAATGTCGTTTTCATCCGGGTTGGGAACGGGATCTTCGTCGGGGAGCCTGTCGGGGTCCGGCTCACGCACGGGCTTGGGATCGGGGATGGGAGGCGGTGGCACCGGGGTCGGTGTTGGCTCGGGTGTGGGAATAGTGGCCATCGTAATCATCTCCTCTTGGCGCAGAACAACGCAACGGGTCGGCTGGTTCCCGGCTTGCCCGTTTTTGGAACTACACCGTCGCGCCTGCGGGTCAGCCCATCTCCGGATTCGGCTGGCTGCCGCCTGACTTGCTTGACCGCAGCAGCAGCGCCAGCGGAACGAGCAGGGCGGTTGCCACCGCGCAGTAGCGGAAGACATCGACATAGGCGAGCAGCGTGGCCTGGCGAGCGATCAACTGACCAAGCCAGGCGATCGCCTGCTGCTTCGCCTCGACCATTGGCGAACCCTGGGCGACGAAATGCTCGGTCGCCTGCCGAAGCGCCTGCTGATAGGCGGGCGACGACTGCACGGTGTGGCCGACCAGATTCGATTGATGGATCTGGGAGCTTTGCGCAATGACGGTGTTGGACAGCGAGACGCCGATGCTGCCGCCGATATTGCGTGCAACGTTGATCAGCGCAGATGCCTGGTTGGTCTTCTGCGGGGGCAGGCCGACATAGGCCGCGGTCGAGATGGGAATGAACAGGAACGGCAGCCCGACCATCAGGAAAACACGGGCAAAGGCAAAGAAGCGGAAGCTGGCGTCCGGAGTAAGCGAGGTCATATGCCAAAGGGCCACTGCGACCACCGACATGCCCATCATGATCAGATATTTGGGCTGCACGATGCTGCCTACAAATCCGGACACCGGCATCAAGATCAACATGGCGATGCCGCCCGGCATCATCGAAAGGCCCGAGAGCGTCGCGGTGTAGGCAAATGTCGTCTGCTGCAGCTGAGGCACGATCTGGGTGGTGCTGAACAGGATAGCACCGACCGCCATCATGACCAGGAACGCCGTGCCGAACTGGCGCGTGAATAATAGGCGCATGTCGACGACCGGATCGCTGCGACTGAGTTCCCATGGGATAAGCAGCAGGAACGCGATCGCGGAAATCACTGCGAAAGTGGTGATGAAATCCGAGGCGAACCAATCGTAGCGCTGGCCCCGGTCGAGAAAAATCTCCAGGCACCCCAATGCCGTCGCTACCAGGACGAACCCGATCCCGTCGATCTTCAGGCCGCCTTTCAGCCGTTCCTTGCGTTCGCGTTCGAGTACGTCCGGTTCGACCAACAGCCATTGCACCAGGGCCAGCGACAGGATGCCGAACGGCACGTTGATGAAGAAGATCCAGTGCCAGGAGAAATGGTCGGTCAGCCAGCCGCCGATCGTCGGCCCGACCGTCGGTGCGACGATGACGGCAATGCCGTAAAGCGCGAAGGCCTGCGAGCGCTTTTCTGGCGGAAAGGTATCGGCAAGGATCGATTGCTCGCTTGGCGCCATGCCGCCGCCGCCGAGTCCCTGAAGGACCCTGAACAGGATGAGCAGTTCCAGGTTGGGCGCCAGTCCGCACAGCAGCGACGCGACGGTAAAGGTCGCAACGCAGAGCATGTAGTAGCGCTTGCGGCCGATGACGCTTGCCAGCCAGCCGCTGACCGGGATGATCACCGAGTTGGCAACGAGATAGGTGGTAATCACCCAGGTGCTTTCGTCCATTCCGGCCGCCAGGCTGCCGGCGATGTTGCGCAGGGCGACATTGGCGATCGAGGTGTCGAGCACCAGCATGAAAGTGGCGATGGAGACGACGACGGCGATAAGCCAGGGATTGTGCGTCCCGGCGGCGGATCGGCTTTCACCCTGATTTCTGGCGGTTTCGCCGCTCATCGCACCTTGACCGTCGGCACCACCGACAGGCCCGGCCCGAGAAGCACATCCGGCGGCTTGTCGAAGACGATCTTGACCGGCACGCGCTGTACCACCTTGACGAAATTGCCGGTGGCATTTTCGGCCGGCAGGAGGCTGAAGGCGGTGCCGCTGCCGGCCTGAATACTGTCGACGCGACCATGGAAGGACTTGTCCGGGTAGGCGTCGATGTCGATGTCGACCGGCTGTCCCTGCCGCATCAGATCGAGCTGCGTCTCCTTGAAATTGGCCTTCACCCAGACCTCGTCGGGAACGAACATCATCAATACCTGGCCAGGTTGGGCGTAGGTGCCGTTAGCCGCAGAAATGCTCGTTGCCCGCCCGGCTGCGGGTGCTGTGATAGTCGTGCGTGACAGCGTCGTGCGGGCTTGCTCCTGGCTGGCCTTGGCCTGCTCGAGCTGCGCCTCGGCGCTCCTGGCCTGTGCCTGCAAGACCGAAACCTGGCTTTTTGCGGAGGCGACATTGGCCTCGGCGCTGTCCAGCGCGGCCTGGTCCTGACGCAACGTCGATGCCGCCTGCTGCGCCTGCTGCTGCGTTGCCGTGCCCCTGGCCAGGAGTTCGCGATTGCGTTGATCCTCGGCCTTGGCGAAATCCAGCGCTGCCTTGGCCTGTGCAACCTGCCTCTGGGCAGCGTTTACCTTTGCGTTTTGAGCCTCGATCTGGGCGGCGACATTGACGATTTCGGCCTCGGCCGCGGCGACGCCGGCATCGGCCTGCTTCAGGTTTGCCTGATAGTCGCTGTCGTCGATACGCAGGAGGACATCGCCCGCCTGTACATGCTGATTGTCGGTAACCGCCAGCTCGGTAAGGCGGCCGGCTATTTGCGCACCGATCGTCACTGTGCGCGCATCTATGAAGGCGTCGTCGGTCGATTCGTACTGGCGAGCGTTCAGCCACCAGATCGCGATGCCTGCCACGACGAGCAACAGCGCAAGCGCGATGGCTGCGGCCGCATAGGGATGGCGCCTGGGAAAGCCGAGCAGACCGGCCTTTCGTTGCGAGGCATTCCCGTCGGGTTTTTCCTGCCGGGGCTCTGCCGATCGCTCACGAGATTCTCGAACCGGGGCCGGTTGCTCCCGGGTTTCATTTACAGGCTCGACGTCTTGCTCGACGCGTTGAGGCTTCGTGTCCAACGGAATTGCTTTCAAGATTGATATTGCAGCCGCCGAAGCGGACGCAAAGCCAAACGGCAAGCTTCCGCAAAAGTTCCTGTCCGGAAACGGGTTCGGTTAACCGGTCGACATCGAACACAGGCGGGGGCGCGTCGGAATTCGAGCGCCGCTTCACCGGGCAGGTGATCCGTACGCCTCATGTTGCGGCGGTCCGGCCTTGTCAGCGCTCCATGGCGCGATAATTGCTCATATAGGCGTGGGCGAATTCACCTGTCGACAGGAGCCGACCATGAAACATCAAACACTCGACCAACTGCAGGCCGTCGCGGAAGTTGAGTCCTTCGCGGCGTATCCGGCGATGACTCGAACCCAGCGGATTGAACGTTGGGCGGAACTTCTCGAACAAAACCCGACGCGATGCCTTGGGGCGCTTCCAGGCACCGAATATATGAACAGGGAAGCGCGCGACAGATCGCGTGGCGCTGGGACGCCGCTCACTGTCGCCTTCGAGGATCCGGTTCTGCGTGCCATGGGCCTCAGCGATGATACCTATGGTGAGGCAAAGCGCTTCTTCGAACTGAGCGACCGGCAGTTGCACCAAATCGTCTGCCATTGCCATGTCGGCGCTACGATGCAAGCGAGATGGGCCGCTGCCAGGGTGCGCGGGATAGTTCGCGGCAACAGATTTGTTGCCTGGATGAAGGGCTTGATCGTGCATTGAGGCGGTACGAGGAACGGCGGAACACGCGTTCTTTCCGCGCCGTGGAGAGCGCTTCCGAACTTGGAAGGGCTCGTGCGCCGTCGGGCCGCGCAGATTGTGAAACTCCTCGACGCTTGGCTGCGCCTTGTCGCGGCCATGCGTCCGTCTTTGATGTGAGAATTTGAGCTGGCCCGCCACAGGTGAGAGCCTTCGTCTGACCGGCGGTCGAGCGCCGTCCAGGCCTGCCTGCGCGGCTACTAACGACGAATGATCCTGCGATCGGGGAAGATCCTGCGACCTGGCTAAACTAGCGATCGATTTCTCCGAACACGATGTCGAGCGAGCCGATGATCGCGGCAACATCGGCGATCATATGGCCTCGGGACAGGAAATCCATCGCTTGCAGGTGGGCGAAGGAAGGTGCGCGGATCTTGCATCGGTAGGGAACGTTGCCCCCGTCCGACACGAGGTAGACGCCGAATTCACCCTTCGGCGCCTCGACGGCGGCATAGACTTCACCGCTCGGCACGCGAATGCCTTCGGTATAAAGTTTGAAGTGGTGGATCGTCGCTTCCATCGAGCGCTTCATCGTGGCACGCGGCGGCGGCGTGATCTTGTGGCTCGGAATCGCGACCGGTCCCTGGCCTTCTGGTGAGCGCAACTTTTCCAGACATTGCCGCATGATCCGGACCGACTGGCGCATTTCCTCCATGCGGACGAGATAGCGGTCGTAGCAGTCGCCATGCTTGCCGACTGGGATATCGAAATCCATCTCCGAATAGCATTCGTATGGCTGCGCCTTGCGCAGGTCCCAGGACGCGCCCGATCCGCGCACCATCACGCCGGAAAAGCCCCAGGCCCAGGCATCATCGAGGCCGATCACCCCGACATCGACATTGCGCTGCTTGAAAATGCGGTTCTCGGTCAACAGCTCTTCGAGATTGTCGCAGACCTTGAGGAACGGATCGCAGAACTTCCAGATGTCGTCTAGGAGTTCCGGCGGCAGATCCTGATGCACGCCGCCGACCCTGAAATAATTCGCGTGCATGCGGGCGCCGGACGCGCGCTCATAAAAGACCATCAGCTTCTCGCGCTCGGCGAAACCCCAGAGCGGCGGCGTCAGCGCGCCGATGTCCATGGCTTGCGTGGTGACGTTGAGGAGGTGCGATAACAGCCGGCCTATTTCGCAGAAAAGCACGCGGATGAGCTGTCCGCGTTTCGGAACCGATATTTCGAGGAGCTTCTCGGCGGCGAGACAGAATGCATGCTCCTGGTTCATCGGCGCGACGTAGTCGAGCCGGTCGAAATAGGGCAAGGCCTGCAGGTAGTTCTTGTACTCGATGAGCTTTTCGGTGCCGCGATGCAGCAGGCCGATATGGGGATCGGCGCGTTCCACGATCTCGCCGTCGAGTTCGAGCACCAGCCGCAGGACGCCGTGAGCGGAGGGATGTTGTGGCCCGAAATTGATGGTGAAGTTGCGAACTGCAGCCTCGGCCACGACAGTCCTCCGCGATCAAGCGGGCTTTGGTTCCGTGCCGGAGCCGGCTTGTCCGCTTTCAGCCGCTCACGTCGTCGTCTGGATGATCAGCGTGAGCGTGCCGTCGCCGTCGATATTGGCTGCGACGACCTGCGTGGAATTAAGCCCGTTCGCCGCCAGCGCCGATGCCGCCTGCGGCGATGCGTCGATCGAACTTTGCAGGATGCGCAAATCCTCGGCGCTGGTCTGGGTGACGACGGCCTCCGCCTGTGCCTTGATGTCAGGAGGCAGATCCTCCATCGCCACGATTGTCACTGCGGTGAAATTCTGGGCGGAGAAGGCTTGGTCAGGTGTAGCCTGGTCGGGAGTGGTCCCTTCGGGCGTGGCTTGCTCTGGCAGGGTTTGCGGGGCCGTCGGCGGGACAGGGGCAAGCTCTGGTGCCACGGATTGCGCATAGACCGGCGAGGCAAGGGCCAGTGCCGAAAGTGTGGCAATTGTCGTCGATAGGCGCATAGCCGTTCCTTCCGTTTGCTCAGCGGACGATCAATTCGGTGACGACAAAACCATCGTGTCGAAATATGGTTCCGTGACGAGGTGATGTCTTGCCGAAAGCCGTGATTGTCGCGGAAAGCAGGGCGCGAAATCCGGCGTTGCCTGTCTCAGGCAGCGGTGTGGCTGCGATCGGGCTGCGGCCAGCGCTGCAACGCCTCACGGCCCTGAGCGGTCAGTTCGTAGATCCCGCGATCGGTGCGCGCGAACCAGCGATACACATTGTGCAGCAGGATCTTAGGCGCGTTCGGCAGGTTGGGCTTCAAGTCACGCGGCCGCTTTGGGCCATCGGCGAGGGCTGCGGCGCATGCCAGCGCCTGCTGGCGATAAGCGGTCATGATCGGCGCACGCGAGCCGCCGCCGGCGACAGGATCGCCCTGCCGACGCCGATGTTCGTCAATTAGCTTCGAGCGGCGCCGGGGATCCCGACGCGGAGCCAATGCCGTCGGGCTGAGCAGCACCTGAACCTCGCCGTTCGGTCGCACGCCAAGCAGGCCAAAGCCGAGCCGACGGCAGAGATTGCGGTATCTCACATCGCTCTCACGGCCCTTGCCACGGGCCGACATGCATGCCGCTAGCCAGACCTCGTCGCTCGCCGCCATACGGTCGACGCCCTGGAGCACCAGTTCGAGGTTGAACTTCAGCTTCAGCTCGCAGATGACGACGATCGGCGGAGAGTCGGCACTCAGCGCCAGCAGATCGCAGCCGCCGATCTCGCCCTTGACCATAAATCCCAGGCCTTCCAGGAAGGTCTTGACCGGGCTGTAGAGTGAAGTTTCGAGCATGGGCCTTTGTCGGCTGCGAATCATTCCGCCGATCGGCGGTTCAGCGCGATGATCGCTCCTTGCCGTTGAACAGGAGGTAAACGACGGCCAAGCAAGTGGTCAGAGCCGTGCCATGGCCGCTTGCCAATTTGGTATGCTGGTATAATGTGTACCTAAGGTAGCATGCTCCGCGTAGCTGCGCTGTGCTGGACATCCGGGCGCCCGAGACATCGTCCATGGCATCGTCATTTGAGCGGCGGCTCCCCTGCGTTCTCTAATCCGCCGACCGGCGGCAATGTGCATACAAGTCAATGGGATGACGATCGGCAGGGCCGTCGTTGGAATTCAGGAGTAACGGACACATGACAACGATTGCGCTGTTTGGTGCGGGCGGCAAAATGGGTTACCGTCTGTCGACCAATTTTCGCGGATCTCCCTATACGATACGCCATGTCGAGGTCAGCGACGCCGGCCGCGAGCGGCTTAAGTCGGGCCTCGGCATCGATGCCGTCAGCGCCGATGAGGCGCTTGATGGAGCCGATGTGGTGATCCTGGCGGTGCCGGACACGCACATCGGCAAGGTCGCGGCGAGTATCGAGAGCAAGCTTGCATCAGGCACGATGGTCGTCGTGCTCGACGCCGCGGCACCTTTCGCCGGGCATTTGCCGAAGCGGCCGGACCTGACCTATTTCGTCACCCACCCGTGCCATCCGCCGATCTTCAACGACGAGACCGACATGGCGGCCAAGAAGGATTATTTCGGCGGCGTCAAGGCCAAGCAGCACATGGTCAGCGCCTTGATGCAGGGACCCGAGGAAGATTTCGCCAAGGGTGAGGCGATCGCAAAGATCATCTGGGCGCCGGTCATGCGCTCGCATCGCGTCACGGTCGATCAGATGGCGCTGCTCGAGCCCGGCCTTTCTGAAACGGTGTGCGCCTCGCTGCTCGTCATCATGAAAGAGGCCGTCGACGAGGTGGTGGCGCGCGGGGTCGACAAGCAGGCGGCGCTCGATTTCCTGCTTGGGCATATGAACGTGCTTGGCGCCGTCATCTTCGGCGAAACCAAAGGCGTGTTCTCCGACGCCTGCAACAAGGCGATAGAGTTCGGCAAGCCGGTGCTGATGCGCGACGACTGGAAGCGGGTGTTCGAGCCGGAGGAGATTGCCGCGAGCATTCAGCGCATCACTTGAGGGCAGCGACGCGTTCTCCGGAACATGTCACCTGAAATTGTCATTGACTCATTATACCAGTTGGCTTAGCTGTTTGATGGATCGGACCGTCAAGCTTCGCCGCAGGATCAGGCGCTGGATGAGTGGAGGATAGGGGGAGCGATCCTTCGAGGTGAAGCCGGCCAAGGGCTTGTGAATCTGACGCGACCCGCCGCCTACGGCCGGCTAACGAAATCGAATGCATATAGCCTTGGGATAAGGCACGGATTTTCAACGGGAGGAATACATGAAACTGACACGCAGAATGACGCTTGCGGCTTTTGCCGGCATGCTGGCGCTTGGCACCGCCGCACCCGCCTATGCGGCGGATTTGATCGCCATCATCACGCCCTCGCATGACAATCCGTTCTTCAAGGCGGAAGCTGTCGGCGCGGAGGCGAAGGCCAAGGAACTCGGCTACGAGGCGTTGGTGCTCGTCCATGACGACGACGCCAACAAGCAGTCCGAATTGATCGACACGGCGATTGGCCGCGGCGCCAAGGCGATCATCCTCGACAATGCCGGCGCCGACGCCACCGTCGCCGCGGTGCAGAAGGCCAAGGACGCAGGCGTTCCTTCCTTCCTGATCGATCGCGAGATCAATGCCACCGGCGTTGCCGTCGCGCAGATCGTCTCCAACAATTATCAGGGCGCCCAGCTCGGCGCGCAGGAATTCGTCAAGCTGATGGGCGAGAAGGGTAATTTCGTCGAGCTCGTCGGCAAGGAATCCGACACCAATGCCGGCATCCGCTCCAAGGGTTACCACGACGTCATCGACGACTATCCGGACCTGAAGATGGTGGCGCAGCAGTCGGCCAATTGGAGCCAGACCGAGGCCTATTCAAAGATGGAATCGATCCTCCAGGCCAATCCCGATATCAAGGGCGTGATCTCCGGCAACGACACGATGGCGATGGGCGCTCATGCGGCACTTGCCGCTGCCGGCCGCAAGGACGTCATCGTCGTCGGCTTCGACGGGTCGAACGACGTGCGCGACTCGATCACCTCCGGCGGCATCAAGGCGACAGTCCTGCAGCCGGCCTTCGCGCAGGCGCAGATGGCGGTCGAGCAGGCCAACGACTTCATCAAGAACAAGAAGTCTCCGGCCGAGGAAAAGCAATTGATGGATTGCGTCCTGGTCAATGGCGACAATGCCGCCAAGCTGGAGACGTTCGCGCTCACCAACTGAGCCGGCGTAACATCAAGCAGCAAGGGACGAGCCTCCGGTTCGTCCCTTGCTTCCATTTCGCCCTTGCCTCCATTTCTCTGGGTGCTCCTGACCGCCATGCCGAACGAGCCGACATGTTCAACACGCTGACCCGGCCGATCCTTGTCGCGTTGTTCCTCGCAGCAATAGGCAGCCTGACCGCCTGCAAGATCCTGCCGACGCCGTCGGCGGAAAACGGCGGCACTGGCTCCGCATTCGATCCCGACAAGATGGTCGCGGACATCTGGGCGGCGAAAGTCATACCCTATCTGCAGCAGAAGGCCGGGCCGTTTGCCGAGGTTCACACCTTGGCCAAGACCGATCCCGCCGCTGCCGGCGCCAAATACGGCAACCCGAAGAAGCAGGCGAATTCGCCATGGACCTTCGCCGTTCGGCTCGAGGGCAAGGTCGTGGCAGCCAACACACAGTCACGCGCGGCGACGATGGACGTCGATGCCGACGGCGACGGCAAGGCGGACGCGCGGGTGCAGATCGGACCCGCCATGCGCGGAACCGCGCTGCGCGACAGCCTCGACTTCATCCAGTTCAACGATTTCACCAACCAGATCGACTTCGCCCAGTTCGGCAAGGCTTTCAACGCCTATGCCGACAAGACCGTGCTTTCCAAGCTGCCGCGCGAGGCACTCGAGGGCCGCAGCGTCGAGGTACTTGGCGCCTATACGCCGGGCAGTGGCCAGGACCTGCCGCTGGTGACGCCGGCGGAGGCAAAGATCGGGCCGAAGTCATGAGCGGCGATCAAGATGTCATCCTGAAGCTGGAGGACGTCTCGAAAGTCTATTCCGGCACCGTCGCGGTCAAGCGGGCGAATTTCGAGGTGCGCAAAGGCGCGGTCAACGTGCTGGTCGGCGAAAACGGAGCCGGCAAATCGACGCTGATGAAGATCATCGCCGGCGTCGAGCAACCGACGCTCGGGCGCATCCTGCTGGACGGCGAGGAGGTTTCATTCTCGTCTTCCGGTGATGCCGTGAGCCGCGGCATCGGCATGGTTTTCCAGGAGCTGAATCTGTTCGGCAATCTGACTGTCGCCGAAAATATTTTCGCCACCCGCGAGATCACCAACCGCTTCCGCAAGATCGACCGCAAGGAGCAGGAGCGCCGCGCGGCGGAGTTCCTTGAACGCCTGGAAGCCGGCATCCGGCCCGACATGCTGGTCGAGGATCTGCGCATCGGCCAGCAGCAGCTGGTCGAGATCGCCAAGGCGGTTTCGCTCGATGCGCGCATCCTGATCATGGATGAACCGACCTCGGCGCTCAGCGCGGCGGAAGTCGAGATCCTGTTCAAGGTGATTGCCGACCTCAAGGCACGCGGCGTGGCAATCGTCTACATCTCGCACCGGCTCGAGGAACTGATCCGCATCGGCGACACCATCACGGTGCTGCGCGACGGCCGCATCACCGGCCAGGCGGAGATGAAAGACGTCGACACCCAGTGGATCGTGCGGCAGATGATCGGCTCGGATGCCAAGGACTTCGCCAAGGCCGACGGCCATGTGCCGGGCGAGGAAATATTCCGCGCCGAGGACATCTGCCTGCCGCGCGTCACCGGCGGGCTTGCGGTCGATCACGTCTCGCTGTCGCTGCGCGCCGGCGAAATTCTCGGCATCTATGGCCTGATGGGCGCCGGACGCAGCGAGCTGTTCGACTGCATCATGGGCCGCCACGGCCATTCGACGGGCACGATATTCATTGCCGGCAAGAAAGTGCACGAGCGCGACACGACGCGGCGCATCCGGCGCGGCCTGGCGCTGATCCCCGAAGACCGCCAGCGCGAAGGGCTGGTGTCAATCCTCTCCGTCGCCAGCAATCTGACGCTGGCCAGCCTGTCGCGGTTCGTGCGCCTGTTCCACATTCGCGGTGCCGCCGAACGACAGGCGGTGGCCCGGACGGTGCGCGAACTGGCGATCAAGGTCGCCGATCCGGCGCAGGAAGTCTCGTCGCTGTCAGGCGGCAACCAGCAGAAGGTGGTGATCGGCAAGGCGCTGCTCACCGGGCCGAAGGTGCTGTTGATGGACGAGCCCAGCCGCGGCATCGACGTCGGCGCCAAGGCCGACGTGTTCCGCACCATGCGCAAGCTGTCGCGCGACGGCCTGGGGATTCTGTTTGCCACCTCCGATCTCGACGAAGTGATGGCGTTGTCCGACCGCATCGCGGTGATGAGCAATGGAAAACTGACCGGCATGTTCGACCGCGCCGAGGCGACGGAGGCCGCACTCGTCGCTGCCTCCGCCTTCGGCCACGGACCGGTCCCGCACGGAGAGCAAGACGCATGACTGACATCCCAGCCAAGGCGGCGGTCAACTCCATGTCGGGCGGCTCGGTCCTGCTGACGCTGATGAAGGCGAGGACGTTCATCGCGCTGATCGCCGTGCTGTTATTCTTCTCGATAGCCGCCCCCAATTTCCTATCGGCCGCCAATCTTATCCTGATGTCGAAGCATGTGGCGCTGAACGCATTCCTCGCAATGGGCATGACCTTCGTCATCATCACCGGCGGCATCGACCTGTCGGTCGGCTCGATCGTCGGCCTGTGCGGCATGGTGGCCGGCTATCTCGTGCTCAACGGCATCGACCTGCAGGTCGGCTACACCATCTATTTCAACGTCTTCGAGATCGCGCTGATCACGCTTGCCGTCGGCATATTGATCGGCGCCGTCAACGGCTTGCTGATCACCAGGCTCAACGTTGCGCCTTTCATTGCCACGCTCGGCGTGCTCTACGTCGCACGCGGCCTGGCGCTGCTGTCGTCGGACGGCCGTACTTTCCCTAATCTCGTCGGCAAGCCGGAGCTCGGCACCACCGGATTCGGCTTTCTCGGCGCCGGCCGGTTGCTCGGCCTGCCGGTTGCGCTCTGGATTTTGCTCGTCGTTGCGCTAGGGGCGGCCTATCTCGCCAAGTACACCCCGCTCGGCCGCCACATCTTCGCGGTTGGTGGCAATGAACGGGCGGCGCGGATTTCGGGCGTCCGCGTCAATATGGTGAAGATGTTCGTCTACATGTTCTCCGGCTTCTGCGCGGCGATCGTCGGGCTGATCATCTCGTCGGAGCTGATGGCGTCGCATCCGGCGACCGGAGAGAGCTTCGAGCTCAACGCCATTGCCGCGGCGGTGCTCGGCGGCACCTCGATGTCGGGCGGTCGCGGCACGATCGGCGGCACCATTGTCGGCGCCTTCGTAATCGGCATCCTTTCGGACGGGCTGGTGATGATGGGAGTGAGTTCGTTCTGGCAGATGGTGATCAAGGGCCTCGTCATCATCGTCGCCGTCGTCGTCGACCAGGCACAGCGCCGGCTGCAGAGCCGTGTCACGCTGATGCAGATGGCAAAGGCCGGCTGACATGGCGGAACTGCGTGGAGCGCTGATCGGCTGCGGCTTCTTTGCCATCAACCAGATGCATGCCTGGCGCGATATAGAGGGCGCCTCGATCACCGCCATCTGCGACCGCGATCCGGACCGGCTACGGATCATTGGCGACCAGTTCGGGGTCGCACGGCGCTATACCGACGCGGCAGCGCTGTTTGCCGGCGAAAGGCTGGATTTCGTCGACATCGCCACCACGGCACCAAGCCACAGAATGCTCGTGGAGATGGCGGCGCAGCACGGCGTTCCGGCAATCTGCCAAAAACCGTTTGCGCCGACGCTTGCCGACGCCAAGGCGATGGTAAAGGCCTGTGCTGACGCCGGCGTGCCGCTGATGGTGCATGAGAATTTTCGCTGGCAGTCGCCGATCCAGGCGGTGCGTACCGTGCTCGACAGCGGCGAAATCGGCACCCCCTTTTTCGGACGGATCTCGTTCCGCTCTGCCTATGACGTGTTTTCCGGCCAGCCTTATCTGGCGACGGGAAAGCGCTTCATCATCGAGGATCTGGGTATCCACATCCTCGACATAGCCCGCTTCCTGCTGGGCGACGTCTCGACCGTCACTGCGCGAACGGCGCGCATCAATCCCGGCATTGCCGGCGAGGACGTTGCGACGATGCTGATG
This sequence comes from Mesorhizobium sp. M1182, assembly GCF_040318335.1. NCBI lineage: Bacteria > Pseudomonadati > Pseudomonadota > Alphaproteobacteria > Hyphomicrobiales > Phyllobacteriaceae > Mesorhizobium > Mesorhizobium sp. M1182. Next base: position 169,652 of record NZ_JAMYMD010000002.1, on the reverse strand, counting down.
GACCACACGGGCGGCGCCACTTCCGTGGTCGACTGCAGCTACGCGAGCAAGCTCGCTACCGAGCCGTTTCCGGAGACGCTGATCGAGATCGACGGCAGCGACGGCACGATCCGGCTGGCGCAGGGCTACCGGCTCACCGTCACCGGCAGGAGCGGGACAGCTGTGAGCGACGTCTCGCCACCGCTGCTGGCCTGGGCATCACGGCCGTGGCACAACATCCAGGAAAGCGTCGTCGCCATTCAAAAGCATTGGGTCGACTGCCTGACCAAGGGAACCGAGCCCGCGACCTCGGGCGCGGACAACCTCAAGACATTAGCGCTGGTCGAGGCTGCGTACGCTGGCGCCGCAAGCCGGGAGCCGGTGCAACTCGACGCCTTGCTGAAATGACAGCCGACGCCTTCCTCCTCTACGGCACACGTGCCGTTGAAGCCGAACCGGTCAGGCTGCGCGCCGGCGCGCTGACGGCGGACTTCGTCAACGGCAATCTGCGCACCATCCGGCATGGCGGCACCGAGGTTCTGCGCGCCGTCGCCTTCATCGTCAGGGATCGCGACTGGGGCACCTACGAGCCGGCGCTCACCGATTTAATCATCGACCAGGGCGATGACGCTTTCTTCGTCAGCTATTCGGCAGGTTGCTTCGGACCAGAGGGAAGCCGGCTCGACTTCCGTGCGACCATCAAGGGCTCGGCCGATGGCCAGCTGATCTTCGACGTGAGCGCTCTTCCCGACAACGATTTCGAGACCAATCGCTGCGGCTTCTGCATCCTGCATCCAATTGCCGGGCTGGCCGGCAGCCCGGTCACGGTCGAGCATACCGATGGCAGCGTGGTCGCGACGCGGCTTCCGGAGCTGATCGATCCCTGGCAGCCTTTCAAGGATCTGCGGGCGATCACCTATGAGGTCCGGCCGGGCGTCACCGCCGAATGCCGGATGCAAGGCGACATTTTCGAGATGGAGGACCAGCGCAACTGGTCGGATGCCTCCTACAAGACCTATGTCCGGCCGCTCGCGCTGCCATGGCCCTATGTGCTGCCTGCCGGCAAGACCTTCCGCCAGACCACTAGTTTGCGGATAGAGGGTCGCGGGAAAGTGCCGGCCGCTGCGGCAATCGCGGAACCAATTCGCGTCACGCTCGGCCAAGCCGGACCGGCGCTGCCGGATGTTGGCGTGATCATCTACCCGGATGAGGTCGAGGCGGCGCTGGGCAAGCTGCCGATGCTGTGCGAGCTTGGTCCGCAGCAATTGATGTTCCACTACGACCCGACGCGTGGCCATGGGCTCGACGCCTTGCGATCCTACGCCCGGCTCGCCGCCGCCTATCCGGTCCGGACAACGCTCGAATGTGTCATTGCCGGCGACGGCGATCTCGACGCCGAGCTTTCAGGCGTCGCCGACAGGGTGCGCCAGGCCGGGCTCAAGCTTTCGGCCATTGCCGTCTCGCCCTCGGTCGACCGGCAGTCGACGCCACCGGGCAGCGCGTGGCCGCACTGCCCGCCGCTCGAAGACGTCTACGCCGCGGCGCGGCGCGCCTTTCCCGACAGCCGCCTCGGCGGCGGCATGTTCAGCTATTTCACCGAACTCAATCGCAAGCGTGTGCCGGCCGACCTGCTCGATTTCGTCACGCATTGCACCTGCCCGATCGTGCACGCCGCCGACGATCTCAGCGTCATGCAATCGCTGGAGGCATTGCCTTTCATCACGGCGTCAGTACGAACGATCTTCGGAACAATACCTTATCGGATCGGGCCGTCGACCATTGCCATGCGCCAGAACCCTTATGGCGGCGCGACCAAGGCTAATCCTGACGGTCAGCGCATTGCCATGGCCAACCGCGACCCTCGCCATGCCGGGCTGTTCGGGGCCGCATGGACGATCGGCTATGCCGCGCGCGTTGCGCCGGCCGGGCTCGAAATGCTGACGCTCTGCAGCTTCACCGGACCATTCGGCGTGCTGGCCTCGTCGGGCGAACCTGTCAAAGAAGGTACACCCCGGCCGATTTTCCACGCGGTGAAAGGACTTTGCGATCTGGCCGGCCATGCGCATGTGGCGGCGACAACGACCGATGAGACGCGGGTGCTGGCACTGGCCGGCCACTCCCAGACAGGCAAGATCATCGTCTGGCTGGCGAACCTTACTCCGGACGACCTTCCAGTCGATGTTTCCGGGCTCGGCTCCGATCGGGGTCCTCTGAAGATCTGGGATGGACGAACGTCACGCCAGATTCAGCGCGACGCGTCGGGCCGAGACCGTCTTGTCATGACGCCCTACGCAATCGTCCGGATTGGCTGAAGTCACGCCGGGGTTCATGAATCGCCGCAGTTCCGCAGCGGTTGCCCGTAGCCGCAGCACTTCCGCTGCCGACTTGTCACCGGACTTGCTTTCGAAACTCGCCTGGTGCCATTCCAGTTGTCTTGGAAAAAAGACGGCTGAACGAAGCGACGTCCTGATATCCCACCCGATAGCAGATTTCTGAGACGCTCAGTTTCGTTTCCTCAAGCATGGACCTTGCCAACTCCAGCCGCCTTTCCTGGATCCATTTTCCCGGCGTTGTCTGGAGCTCGTCGAAAACCCTGCGAGACAGGGTTCGCGAAGACATTGCCAATTCGGTTGCAAGAAATTTCAAATCGATTTCTGACATCTTGTCTTTCGAGAGCTCGCGCAGCTTGTTCTCGAATGGGCTGGCCTCGTTCGAAATTTTGTCGAGAGGAAATTCGTAGGGACTCTGGAATTTGCGCGGCGGAGGAAGAACCAGAAGTTTTCGAATGATCCGTTCTTCCTTCTCGAAGCCCAGATCGATCAGCAAAGCCCTGGCGAGTTCGAATCCGGAAAACCCGCCTCCACATGTGTAAAGGCGGTCCTGGCGAATGAGCAGGCGGGAAGCGTCCCATCGCACTTGCGGAAACCGGCGGCTTGCCTCGTTCTTCAGCCACCAGGATATCGTTGCGCGCTTGCCGTCCAACAATCCCGAAGTGGCGAGCAGATAACACGCGCCGCAATGTGCTGCGATGATTGCGTCCTGCTGCTGCGCGAGCGCGATCAGCGGTTTTGAATGCTCACTCTCCTCGTCGAGCGAGCGCAGAAGCTCCGGAATCTCGACACCCGGCATGGCAATGAGAATCAGGACATCCATTTTCCGGGATGGTTGAGCCTTTGTCGGGAAGGAAATTCCGGTGCTCGATGCCGACGGCGCGCTCCTTGAAACGAACTCACAGGAGAGAACCTGCGAACGGCAGACGTCATTCACAAGCTGAAACATTTCCACGAGCGTCGAGACGACGGCCGAATAGAAATTCGACGGCAGCCAGATCACAACGTGGAGGCCCCTGTCAGCCATTGCGGTACTCCAGTATCGTTCTCGGATGGCAAGCCTAGCATAGTCTTTGCAAGAATTGCCAATCCCAGAACAAGCGCGGCGCCTCCAGGAGGGCCTATGCGGGCTTGCTGACGAAAGCGGGCCGCGGAAATCCATGGCTGGGAAGATGCAAATGCTGAAATCGTTGAATGAAAACACGCGGCACATACATCGGATTCAGACGCAACAGAAAACTGCGTCGGTCCGGGCTCAGGCTGATCTGTGGTCAGTCAGTAGGCCGAGAGCAAGGTGCCGGCCGCTGCGGTCGGGACCTTGCTCTTGATTTTCAGCTGCCGGAGTTCATCACGTAAAGCGCACGCGAGCGTTCGAGGTGCTTGATCATCGCCTTCTCGGCGCCATCCGCATCCTTGGCCTCGATGCGTCCGATGATCTCTTCGTGCTCGGTCAGCGTGAACTTTTCCTTGCCAGTCCAGATCAGCATTTCGGTGTGGTATTCCTTTAGCCAGCCAAGCATTGCCTCGCTGACGGCGACATAGATCGGATTGCCGGATATTGCCGCGATCTGGGTGTGGAATTTCATGTCGGCGGATATAAAGGCTTCCGAGTCGCCACGATGGCTGCGCTGCTCGGCAACCGTTGCCCGCAACCGCTGCACGTCCTCGGCGGTTGCCTTCTCCGCGGCTTCCCTGACCATGCCGCGCTCGAAGAAGATACGCGCGTTCTTGAGGTGCTCCAGCGTGTCCTTCGACGACGACAGGATGATCTTGGCGGCACCGTCGACCTGTTTGATGATCGACTTGGCGGTCAGCTGCAGCACTTTCGCCCGCTCGCCATGCGAGATCGCGACAAGGCCCATATTGCTCAACGCCTGCATTGCCTCGCGGATCGCCGGCCTGCCGACCTCGAAGCGCTCCATCAATTCGCGCTCCGACGGCATGTCGTCACCCGGCAGCAATTCGCCGCTGGTGATCAGGCGCTTCAGTCTCAAGAATACTTCGTCGGAAAGCTTGCGCCGGACGATCGGCTCCGAACGGTTCATCGTCGCGAATCACTCCTTTGACCGGCCCCTATCTAGCATTTCCGCCGTGAATTCCGGAACGCCTGCTGCCGGCTCGCCCTTACCGCCAAGCCGGATAGGGCTTGCAAAGCTTATGTACTCATTATACCAGATTTCAAGGGCCAAGGAACCTTTTTCGAACCACCCGGCAGGCCGCGCGAATATGATTGTTCTCACCTATCGCATCGAAACGCCGGGCAATATCGAGGCGCTGGCGGCCAAGATCGCAAGCGACCAGTCGACCGGAACCTTCGTCGCGCTGGCCGGCGAGACCGAAGAGCTCAAGGCCAGGGTCGCAGCGCGAGTCCTGGCGATACGGCATCTGCCGGATGCGGATCGGCCGTCTCTTCCCGAAACCGGTCCCGAAGCGCGCAACGGCCCGGTCAAGCGCGCCGACGTCGACATCGCCTTTCCGCTGGACGCCATCGGCACCGACCTGTCGGCGCTGATGACCATCGTCATCGGCGGCACCTTTTCGATCAAGGGCCTGTCCGGCATTCGTGTCGTCGACATGAGGCTGCCCGAGGAGTACCGGGGCGCGCATCCGGGCCCGCAATTCGGCGTCACGGGCAGCCGCAGGCTGACCGGTGTCGTGGATCGTCCGATCATCGGGACCATCGTCAAGCCGGCGCTGGGACTCCGCCCGTACGAGACGGCCGCAATGGTGCAAGAGCTGATTGCGGCCGGCGTCGACTTCATCAAGGACGACGAGAAGCTGATGAGCCCGGCCTATTCGCCGCTGTCGGAGCGGGTGAGGGCAATCATGCCGCTGATCCTCGACCACGAGCAGAAGACCGGTAAGAAGGTCATGTATGCCTTCGGCATTTCACATGCCGATCCCGACGAGATGATGCGAAACCACGATCTGGTGGCAAAGGCCGGCGGCAATTGCGCGGTGGTCAATATCAATTCGATCGGTTTCGGCGGCATGGCTTACCTTCGAAAACGCTCCAGCCTTGTGCTCCATGCCCACCGCAATGGCTGGGACATTCTCACCCGTCATCCCGGCCTTGGCATGGATTTCAAGGTCTGGCAGCAGTTCTGGCGGCTGCTCGGCGTCGACCAGTTCCAGATCAACGGCATCGCCTCAAAATACTGGGAACCCGACTGGTCCTTCGTCGAATCCTTCAAGGCGGTGACCACGCCGATCTTTTCGCCGGCCGATTGCGCATTGCCGGTCGCCGGCTCCGGCCAGTGGGGCGGGCAGGCGCCTGAAACCTTCCAGCGAACCGGCCGGACGGTCGATCTTCTCTATCTCTGCGGCGGTGGCATCGTCAGCCACCCGGACGGGCCGGGCGCCGGCGTGCGCGCCGTGCAGCAGGCCTGGCAGGCGGCGGTCCAGGACATTTCGTTGGCGGATTATGCCTTGAGCCATGTCGAGCTGGCGCGGTCGATCGAGAAGTTCGGCGGCGGCGAGGCGGCCTGACGCCATGCAAAACCTGCTTCTGAGTTACTATGGCGACGACCTGACCGGCTCGACCGACGTTATGGAGGCGCTCGAGCTCGGCGGCGTGCCGACCGTCCTGTTCATGCGCCAGCCGGACGAGGCGCTGCTTTCGCAATTTGCGCATTGCCGCGCCCTTGGGCTGGCCGGCACCAGCCGCAGCGAGACGCCGCAGTGGATGGACACGCATCTGCGAGATGCCTTCGCCTGGCTGAAGACCGTCAACGCCGAGATCTGCCACTACAAGGTCTGCTCGACCTTCGATTCCAGCCCGGCAATCGGCAGCATCGGCCGGGCGATCGAAATCGGCCGCTCGGTTTTCCGGCAAGAGGGCGTGCCGCTGGTGGTCGGCGCGCCGCAGCTGAAGCGCTACACCGCCTTCGGTCATCTGTTCGCGGCCTATCGCGAAAAATATTTCCGCATCGACCGCCATCCCGTGATGAGCCGCCATCCGACCACGCCGATGGACGAATCCGACCTGCTGATCCATCTGTCGCGCCAGACCAGCCTCGCCTCGGGCCTGGTCGACCTGGCGACGCTGCAGTCTGCGTCGCGGTCGAAAGCATTCGACCGGCTTGTGGAGAATGGCTCAGGTATTGTGCTTGTCGATGTCGATAGCCTGGAAACCCAGGCACTTGCCGGCAAGGAGATTTGGCGCGCTCGCAAGCCGGGCGGTTATTTCGTCGTCGGCTCTTCAGGCATCGAATATGCCTTGCTGGTCGAATGGGCAGCGAACCGGATCGTGGATACCAAATCCGCCTTTTCGCCGCCGGGCGCTGCCGACAGGATCGCCGTGGTCTCGGGGAGCTGCTCGCCGACGACGGAACGACAGATCCGTTATGCTCTGGCCGACGGCTTCGACGGGATCGAGCTCGACCCAGTCGAACTGGTTTCTGAGGCTTCGAACGACGCGATTGCGCGCGCGGTGGCAACCGGCCGCTCCAGCCTACGGGCCGGGCGCAGCGTCATCCTCTACACCGCGCTCGGGCCTGCGGCCGACCGCGGTGCAGAAATCGATCTCCGGGAAGGCGCCCGCCATAAGCTCGGCCACGGCCTTGGCGAGGTTCTCCGCGAACTGACGCTTCAAGAGAAGCTACTGCGCGTGGTCATCGCCGGCGGCGACACGTCGAGCCATGCACTTGGCCAGATGGGCGTAGACGCGCTGACTGTGCGAATGCCGCTGCCGGCATCGCCGGGCTCGCCACTTTGTGTGGCGCATTCAAGCATTAAGGCGATCGATGGGCTGGAAATTGCCCTCAAGGGTGGGCAGGTCGGAACCGACCGCTATTTCTCCGCTATTCGCGATGGGGTCGGCGGTTGAGAGCGGGGAATGTCAGGTCAAATCGGTGATGCTCGATCGGGATCGAGGATACTAGCCGGCAAACCAGAAATCTCAGGCGTTCAGATCAGCGGCAATGCCACTCATCACGCTATCTGCCCATTGTCCTGCCTGGATGATACTGACGGGCGTAGGCGACACAGGCGTCTACCGTGCTGACACAGAGCGCATCGCGGTTGTTCGGCAGGTTGTTGTCGCCGGCGTAGGCAACCTCGGCAACATGACCGTCAACCATTCGAATTTGCGTGTTGCAATAGCCGCCGGGGGCGACGTTGACGGAACCTCCCAGCGCCGGGACCGGGCCAATGGCCACGGTCGGAACGACAATGTTGAGATTGCCGCGTTGAACGACGCGCTGATAGGTCCAGATCTGGCCGGATTTGCCGACATCGGCAGTGGCGGTCGGAAAGCCGGCGCACATTCGAACGTCCGCCTCGCTAAGGCCGACCATCTCCCTGCGGGCTGCCGCCGCCGTGGCGTCTTCCTTCGCAGTGCTCGACGTGTCGTCGGGCATGACGCAGGAAGACAGGATGGCGGCGCTTGCCGATAGAAGGAGAAAGGCAAGCTTTCGGGTGTGGAAAGATGTCATACCAACTTCGGATTGCACGGGAGCCCCGAATGCCAACCTAGGAAGTGGGCCAATCGAGTCAACCGGCAGAAAATTCACGAAGTCGTTTGGTCCGCCAATCCGCCGCACGCATCTGCTGGAAGAGGTTGAGGCTGCTGCCGTGACCCTCGCGCCCTATCTTCCGCCTGGGCATCGGATTTCCAAATCCGACCCCTCTTCTTGTCAGATGTACTGGCGCACGGTGCTGTGACTTTGGTTCGGCCGACGGTGTGCTAGTTTCCAGCCAATTGCTCCGGAGACGTCATGCCTATCAAGCTGCAAGAAATCGCCCTCGCTCTTCTGCTGTTGGTTGCCGGAGTTGGGGTGGGTCACGCGGAGACGGCCCAGCGGCCGCCGCCCACAGGCGGGGTTCTCTCGCTCCTGCCACCGCCGCAGACTTCCGATCATTCGATCGTCATAGCCGGACGCACGCTCGATTACGAGGCCAAGGCCGGCACGCTGTCATTGCCGTCCGGCAAAGGCGATATCACCGCCGAGATTTTCTACGTCGCCTATGCACTGCATTCCGGGAAAGAAACGGGACCGGATCCGCGGCGCCCGATCACCTTCGTGTTCAATGGCGGTCCGGGAGCAGCTTCCGCTTATCTTCATCTCGGCGCGCTCGGTCCGCGGGTCCTGGCGACGGCGGCCGATGGAAGTTTCCTGCCGCCGCCGCAGAGGCTGTTCGACAACCCCGACACTTGGCTCGACATGACCGACCTGGTCTTTGTGGACCCTGTTGGAACCGGTTACAGCCGTGAAGCGCCCGGCACAGAAGCACACAGCTTCTGGGGCGTCAGCCAGGACGTCGCGTCGATAGGCGCGTTTATCCGGCTCTATCTGGCGCAGACGAACCGTACGGCATCGCCTGTCTTCCTGGCTGGCGAAAGCTATGGCGGCTTTCGAGCAGCATTGCTCGCCAGGAAGCTTCAGGAAGACATCGGCATCAGCCCGAGTGGCGTCGTGCTGATTTCGCCGGCGCTCGAATTCACGCTGGTGCGCCCAGACGAGTTCCAGCCGCTCCACTGGGCGCTGGAACTGCCGTCGCTGGCGGCAGTGCGCCTACACAGCGAAGGCGTTTCCGGCCCGGCCCTGCAGGAGCGGCTGGCGGAAGTCGAACGCTATGCGCTCGGCGATTATCTGGCCGCGCTGGCCGGTGGGCTGGAGCAGGGTGGACGCCTGGCGAGCCAGCGTGTCGCCGCAATCACCGGTCTGCCGCTCGATCTCGTCCAGCGGCACTTTGCACGCATTCCCATAGGGCTGTTCGCCAAGGAGTTTGCACGGGCAAAGGGCAATGTTCTCAGCGCCTATGACGGCAACATCGCGACAGCGGACGTGGCGCCAGAGAGCCTGGGAGTCGAGGGTCCCGATCCGGTGCTCGACCGAAGCGTGCCGGCGCTCACCTCCGCTTTCGTCGGCTATGTGCGTGATGAATTGAACTTCCGCACGGATATCAGCTATCGGCTTCTCAACCGTGAAGTCAGCGGCAATTGGGACTATGGGACGAGCGCGACGCGTCAGGGCTATGCGGGTGTCATGGACGACCTTCAACAGGCGCGCGTGCTAAACCCCAGCCTCGGCGTGCTGATCGTCAACGGCTACAGCGACCTGGTGACGCCGTACATGGGCTCGCGCTACCTGCTTGGTCAAATTCCTTCGCTTGCCGGCGCAAAGCCCATTCGCACCGAGGTGCTGGAGGGCGGGCACATGATGTATCTGAGGCCGGATGGACGGGCGGCACTGAAGCAGGCCGCGTCCGAGCTTTACCGAACGACGCAATGAGACGGTTTGCCCAAAAAAGCGCCGGATACGCTGTTCGCCCTCTCATCAGGCCCTAGTTCCATCGCGATTGATCGGTTACACACCTAGGATGGCGTCTTTCAGCGACGTTCGACAACGGATTAGCCGGCTCTCCAGAATCGCGCCACTGGTGCGGCGTGCTGCCGAGCGGGCCATTCGGAACACCAAGCCACACAGGCTGACAAGCCTTGTTGACCGTTGGAATGCGCTGTCGCTGGCAACGCAGTTCCTGCTCGCGGGCGGTCTATTTTCCCTGTCAGCCATGGTGGTGGTGGGGATTTCCGTCACGAACCATATAGAAACCGTGGTCACGCAGAATTCGGCTTCCGCAACGGCTCTTTACGTGGACAGCGTCATCGCGCCGCTGCTTCCGGATATGCGCAAGAGCGAAGTGCTCGACGAGAGCGTCGCCCACGCGCTCGATGAAACGCTGGGACAAGGGGCACTCGGCACAAGGCTCGAATCCTTCAAGCTCTGGCGTCGCGACGGAACCATCCTGTATTCGACCGACAAGACATTGATCGGCAAGCGCTTTGAACCCAGCGACAATCTCCGGGCGGCATTCGCAGGCCAAATGGTCTCGGAGTTCGACAAGCTGGACGATTCGGACAGCGAGGCCGAAAGGGCCAGCGGCTTGCATCTTCTCGAGATCTACAATCCGGTGCTGCAGCCATGGTCAGGGGAAGTGGTGGCCGTTTCAGAATTCTACGAGGTCGCCACTGATTTTGAAAGAAACCTGCATCAGGCACTCATTCGAACCTGGCTGGACGTTGCCGCCGTCACAGCGGCCTTCTTTCTCGGGCTGTCGGCAATCGTGTTCCGTGGCAGCCGCATGATCAGTTCGCAGAGCCGCTCGTTGAAGCAGCGCATTGCCGAGCTTTCCGATCTGCTTGCGCAAAACAGACTGTTGAGGCTGCGGGTGCAGCGTGCCTCGCAGCGTGCCACCGCACTTAACGAACGCTATCTCAGGCGCATCGGTGCGGACTTGCACGATGGCCCGGCGCAATTGGTTGCTCTCGCGGCGCTGGGGATCGACAGCCCCGTCATTGCCGATCCCGCTACGCCGCAATCGAAGCGTGCACAGGAATTGCTGGCCATCAAAGCACATCTGGACGATGCCATGCGCGAGATCAGGAGCATCAGCAAGGGCCTTGTCCTGCCGCATATCGAGCATGCCGAACTGGGTGAAATTCTCCAGCTTGCCGTACGGGCGCACGAAGAACGAACCGGCGTCAAAGTGACACTATCGATGACCGGCGGCCATGCGCCATTGTCGCCGGCGGCCAAGATCTGCATCTTCCGCTTCGTCCAGGAGGCGCTGAACAATGGATTCCGTCATGCCGGAGGTGAAGGTCAGTCGGTCGAGAAACATTTCGACGGCGAGCGCGTTTGTATCGAAGTGGCCGACGCCGGCGCCGGCTTTGACCCGCAAATCGTGCGTCCCGAGAGGCTGGGACTCGTAGGGCTGCGCGAGCGGGTGGAAAGCCTCGGGGGCCAGTTTGCCGTAACTTCCTCACAGAGTGGCACAGTCGTAAGAATGGCCCTCAACATCGTTGAAATGGGGCAGACATGACAGTAGCCATCAAGCTCGCCATCGTCGACGACCACCCGCTGTTCAGGGAAGGCGTTGTGCGCACGCTCGATCAGATCGGCGGGTTCGAGATCGTCGGTGAAGGAAGCAGCAGAGACGATGCCCTGCGGATAATCGAAGACCAGCGGCCCGACATTCTGCTGATGGACATCTCGGTTCCTGGAGGTGGCCTTGGCGTGATCGGACCGGCCCTTGAGCGGCATCCGGCACTGAAAATTGTGATGCTGACCGTTTCGGAAGAAAACCAGCACGTGATGACCGCGTTGCAGAGCGGGGCAAGGGGCTATGTTCTGAAGGGGGTCGGGTCGAGGACGTTGGCTGCGATCCTGCGCACGGTAGCGTCGGGCGAACGATATGTCTGTCCACAATTGTCGGCGCGCCTGTTGGCCGATCTCTCGGCTCAATCAAAAGAGCCGGCGAAAGCTGACGGACTTGCCGACCTCACCAGCCGCGAAAGGGAGATCCTGACGCTGGTTGCCGCGGGACTGAGCAACAAGCGGATCGGGCTTCGGCTGAACCTCCATGAAAAGACGATAAAGCACCACATGACGCGAATCCTGGCCAAGCTCAACGTCAGCAACAGGACCGAAGCTGCCATGACCTTGCGCGACGCGACTGAGCGCCGCCATCCGCCTGTTCGCGATCATGCTTGAGCCGAAATTGCCGCACTGCGCGGCCATGTGAACTGGCCCTCAGTTGATCATTCCAAGCAACCTGTCCCGATCGGAACGCGTCGCCAGGCGCCGAATGATGATGCGGCCCTCGGCATCCCGCATTTCATATTGGTCGCTGTCGATGCGTTCGCTGAGTCCGTTCGAATGCACCACGCCAATGCTCGGGCCGCTCACCTCGACCCGGTCTCCTGTGGATGCGTTGACAAAGAGTTTTGGCTTGCTATCGGGGTTTACCGCAGGGGCGGGATCAGGGAGATTGTCGTCCTGCGACTTTGCTTTGCCCTTGCCGGCACCAGCGTTCGAGTTCGAATTGCCGGAGTTTCCACCCGAATTGCCCGAATTCCCGTTCCCGTTCCCGTTCCCGCCATTGCCGTTGCCGTTCCCGCCATCTTTGGCCCAGGCAGCCTGCGGGCCATCGAACACGACGCGATAGGGGCTTACGACGAGAATGAAGGTCAAGACGACTACAGAAATGCCGACACGACGTCCTCGTGAAGATCCGGTCCTTCGTTTCCGGGTCGTCATCAATGAACTTGCCCGTCGCATGTCGGAACTCCCCTTAATCATACGGCTCTGTCGTACTGCCTCCTGTTCGAATTCGTGTGATGCTTAAAACAATGGTTTGCGTCCGGAACGTCAAGGCCCACCAGTCCCACGATGGTAACTGGTGGGTCTCGCTAGCGCAGGAAGGGACTATTTACTGCGCAAGTCTTTTGCCTTCCTTTGGTTGCGTCTCTCCGCGGTAGCGCCGACTTCCACCGTCAGCCAACAATAAATCCAATGGCCGCGACCCCGAAACACAGGCCAAATAACGGAAAAAGCAGCCAACGTGCCTGGTGAATGCTCGGGTCCATGGCGGCCTCCTGTAACAGTCGGCATCGCAACGGGGCTCCTCGGAACTCAGTTCCTGAAACTCTCGCATTTCGGGCTTTTGCGATAGCAGCCTCGGACCAAAGTTTGGCTGTGCGGGTCCTTGGTCGATAGGCTTACAGACTGAAGTCCCAATGCCAGGAGCCTGCCCTGCATTCGGCGACCTTTGTGTCCAACTGGCAGCTGCGATCCACCGCCCCTTCGAATGCTTTGCGTTTCTGGCTCTATGGCAGCAACGCCGTTGGTCTACTGCCGCATCGTTGAAACGCCACCAATGCAGACCCATATGCGAATTGCGTCGGATGTCTCCTCCCATTGCGTCCGGCGCGTTCCCCTCTGGAGGTTATAGACCTTCACACTTGGCCGGGCTTAACAACCCGGCCTTTTCTTTTGGCATTTGTATAATCGCCTGATGGCCCTAGTTTGCGAGACATCGGTAAAATCGATTTGCAAATGCATTCAAGTGCCCATAGCCTGTCACCATGAGCACGATTTCCAAAGTTGCCACGCGAGCGGGCGTGTCGCGCACGACCGTGTCGCATGTCATCAACCATGCGGACCGGGTATCGAAATCGCTGCGTGAGCGCGTACAAGCGGCGATCGACGAACTCGGCTACACCCCGAACCCGCAGGCGCAGAGCCTGCGCACCGGCCGTACCAACATTATCGCGATGCTGATCCCGGACATCCGCAACCCGTTCTATCCGGAGCTGGTGAAAACGGCGCAGTCGACGCTCGAAGTGGTCGGCCTCGACATGCTGATCTTCAACACCGACGTGCCGGGCGGACATTCACAGGATCACGGCCGCGAGTATTTGCGCCAGATCGGTCGCAAGCGGGTCGACGGCGTCATCGTTGCCGACTTCGCGCTGCACGGCATGCACAGCGAACTGCTCAGCCTCGATCTGCCCGCCGTCTTCATCGGCCATCTGCCGAACCATGCTGTCGACAGCGTCCAGCTGGACGATTTCGGCGGCGGCTATCTGATGGGCGAGTATCTGGCGAAGAGGGGCCATCGCCGCGTCGCCCATGTCACCGGGCCATCCTTTTTCAAGGAGGCGATGGCGCGCGCCGCCGGTTTCGAAAAAGGGCTCGCCGACAATGGCGTGCCAATCTCCGCCGATCTGCGGTTCGAGGGAAGCTATCTTGCCCCGTCAGGGCGGGAAGCGGTCACCTGGCTCAGGGAGAAGCACGGCGGAAACCTGCCGTCGGCGATGTTCTTCGCCAATTATCTGATGGCCTCCGGTGCGCTGACCGAATTCTACGACCATGGGATCAATATCCCTCAGGATATCGCCATCGCAGTCTTCGATGACCTGCCTCAACTGGAATATGTCAGGCCGAAGCTGACCTGTGTCGGCAACAGTCCGACAATGCTTGCCAAGCGCGCCACGGAAATGCTGCTCGAACGGCTGGGCGGCAAAGTCGAGGGCGCGCCGCGCACCGAAGTGATCCCATGCGCGTTGAGCCCATTCGACAGCGCGTGACGCCAGATGCCGGCAAAGGGAACGGAGGTCCCTTCGCCAACGTTCGACCGAACAACATCCAAGGGAGGAATTGATGACTGACAAAACGACCCGCGACCGGCCATTGGCCAGCCTGAATCGCCGTCGGCTGATCCAGGGCGGCGCCACTTTCGCTGCCGCCGGCCTCACAGGCTTCCCGTTCATCAACAGGATGGCCGTGCGCGCTCAGGAAGCGCCGCTGAAATTCTGGCAGTTCTATGCGCCTGGCGGAGACGTGAAGCCGCAGGTCCAGTGGTTCGAGAAGCTGGTGGCCGACTGGAACGACGGCCACGACCAGAAGGTCGAGCTCGAATATGTCGTCAACAGCGAGTACATCTCCGGTTCCAAGCTGGCAACGGCCTTCGCGTCGGGCGAGGGTCCTGACATCTTCCTCATCAGCCCCGGCGATTTCCTGCGTTATTACAATGGCGGCGTGCTTGCCGACCTGACGCCGCATATCGAGGATGCCGCCAAAGCCGATTTCCCGGAAAGCGTCATCGCCAACCGCATGGTGGACGGCAAGATCTACGGTGTGCCGATGGAAGTCGAGCCGATGGCCTTCTACTATTCGGTCAAAGCCTTCGAGGATGCAAAGCTCAACGAGAACGACGTGCCGAAGACCTGGGACGAGCTGTTGGCGGTCGCCAAAAAGCTGACGACGCCCAGTCGCTACGGCGTGCTGTTCGAAACGACTCCCGGCTATTACCAGAACTTCACCTGGTATCCGTTCCTGTGGCAGGGCGGCGGCGAATTCCAGGGCAAGGACGGCAAGAGCGCCTTCGATTCGCCGGCCACCGTCCAGGCGCTGAAACTCTGGCAGGATGCCATCAATACCGGCGTGGCGCCGCGTCAAGTGGTCGGCGGTGGTTTCGACATAGTCGCCAATCTCGGGGCAGGGCTGTGCGCCATGCAGAACTGCGGCATCTGGGGCATTTCGGCGATGGACAACAACGCCAAGGACGTGCCCTACGGCATCTTCAAATTGCCGACGCCGGCCAATGGCAAATACGTCACTGTCGGCGGCGGCTGGGCCTTCGTCGCCAATGCCGGGGGCAAGAACCCAGATGCCTCCGCCCAGTTCTGCGCCTGGGCGCTGGCCTCGATGGACCAGGCCTCGATCGACCGTGTCGTCAACTGGTGCACGGTCGCCAAGAGCGACATGCCGCCGCGCAACAGCGCGCTGAAGGCCGGCGCCGATGTCTTCAGCACGGGCAAGTTCGGCACCTTCGCCAAGGAGATCCACCCGGGAACGCGTGCCGAGCCGCGGGTTCCGCCGGAGGCGTACAAGATCATCTCCGACGCCATCCAGTCGGCACAGCTTGGCGGGGTTGATGCCCAGCAGGCGGCGACGACGGCCAGTCAGCAACTCGATGCGTTCCTCGCTTCCTATTCCGGCGCGCCGATCCTTTAGGCCCTTTCCAGCATGGATCAGTTGAAACCGCCAGCCGCGGGCGCGAATTCCGCCCGCGGCCTCACCGCCAAGCAAAGGGAGCGCTGCGCCGCATGGCTGTTCGTCCTGCCCGATGCGGTTGGCCTACTGGTGTTCGTCGGCGTGCCGATGCTGCTGTCGCTCGCCGTCGGGTTCTTCGAGGTCAACGGCTTCGGCGGCTACAGGTTCGTCGGGTTCGGCAATTACAGGCGCATGTGGGGCGACCCGCTGTTCTGGTCGTCCGTGAAGGTGACGGTAGCCTATGCCGTCATGCTGGTGCCGGCGCTCTACGTCGCCGGACTGGGACTGGCGCTTCTGGTGCAGAAGACCAACCGCTTCAACGCGGTCATGCGCTCGATGTTCTTTGCGCCGCAGATGGTCAGCCTGGTCGTGGTGGCGCTCGTGTGGCAGCTCATGCTGGTCGAAAAGGTCGGCATCGTCAGCCGGCTGGCGCCGCTCGTCGGTCTCGGCGGAATTTCGCTGCTCGGCGATCCAAATCTGGCGCTGTTCACGCTGGTGCTGGTCAGCGTCTGGTTCCTGATGGGTTTCTACATGCTGATCTTCCTCGGCGGGCTCCAGGACATCCCGGCAGAGTACTACGAAGCCGCAAAGATCGACGGTGCCGGGCCGGTGACAAGCTTCTGGTACATTACTTTGCCCTTGCTTAAGCCGACCAGCTTCTTCGTCCTCCTGGTCTCGCTCGTCGCGGCTGTCGCCGGCGGCCAGGTCTTCGACCTGATCTATGTGATGACCAAAGGCGGGCCGGTCAATTCGACCTCGGTGCTGATCATCTACATCTACAAGCAGGCGTTCCAGTTCGGCGCCTTCGGCTATGCATCGGCAATGGCATCGCTGCTGGTGCTGGCGCTGATGCTGGTCACGGTCTTCTTCTTCGTGCTGACGCGCGGCGGACGTTTCGAGCATGACTGACGGCCGAACTCATTCCGGCCGTTCGCAGATACGAGCGGCGAGGCTTGCCTGGATGCTGGCGACCGCAGCGCTTGGCCTGATGACGGTGTTCCCGCTTGTCTGGATGCTGGTCATCTCGCTCAAGCCGGCGAGCGACGTCTTCACGCCGAGCCTCATTCCGGAACGGCCGACGCTCGGCAATTTCCTCTATGTGCTGACCGAGGTGCCGTTCCTGCGCTATCTCTTCAATTCGTTCTTTGTGTCGGCCACAGTAACCGTCGCTGCGCTGTTCTTCCATTCGATGGCCGGCTATTCGCTCGCACGGCTGCGTTTTCCGGGCCGCGACATTCTGTTCCTCGCCATGTTCTCGACCTTCCTGGTGTCGCTGCCAGTAATCATCGTGCCGCTGTTCATTTTGACGCGGACGCTGCACATGTTGGACAGCTATGCCGGGCTGATCATTCCGGCGATCTTCAACGCGTTCGGCATCTTTCTGCTCAGGCAATACTACCTGTCGCTGCCCAGGGAACTGGAAGAAGCCGCGATCATGGACGGCGCCGGCTACTGGCGCATCTATTGGAGCATCATCCTGCCGCTCAGCCGGCCGATCCTGTCGGCACTGGCGATCCTGTTCTTCCTCGCCAACTGGAACGCTTTCCTGTGGCCGTTGACGATCACATCGGACCTCAACCTCTGGGTGGTGCAGGTAGCCATTGCGAACTTCAAGAGCCAGTACGCCGCCGCCTGGAATTATGTCATGGCCGCCTCGACCATCGTCGCCGTGCCGATGCTGGTCCTCTTCGTGATCTTCCAGCGCCAGATCATGGAATCCATCAAGACAAGCGGCCTGAAATAACCGCTGAAGCAAGAGGAGAAACACATGGATAATGCCGGCCTGTCGCCGCTTCGCGGGCTCGCCAAATTGCGCGACGCCAAAACCCGCCGGTTCTCAAGCTACGACCGCACCGGCGGCAATGACGACCGGCTGCACATTGAACCCGGCCAGACGGTGGTGATTGCCGAGCATGACGGTGCCGGCATCGTCACGCATATCTGGGCGACGCTCGCCTGCGAGAGCGAGGCGTTCCTGCGCAAGATCGTATTGCGCGCCTATTGGGATGGTGAGGCACATCCGAGCATCGAAACGCCGATCGGCGATTTCTTCGGCATGGGCCATGCCCGCACCCGCAATTTTGCCAGCCTGCCGGTGCAGGCAAGTCCAGAGGATGGCAAGGCCTTCAACTGCTACTTTCCGATGCCGTTTGCCAGCCACATGCGCTTCACCGTCACCAATGAGGCTGAGGACGACCTGCTTTTCTATTACTATGTCGATCTCGAACTGCATGAGGAACTCGAGGAAGGCCTGGGCCGCTTCCACGCCCAATACAGGCAGCAGCGACCTGACGGCATAGACGAGACGGGGCTGGCCAACGAGCAGGTCCTGTTTGGCGGGGAAAACACCGACGGGAACGGCAACTACACCATCCTGGAGGCGGAAGGTCATGGCCACTATGTCGGCGTACTCTATTCCGTCTATTCGCGGCGGCGTTCCGCACTATGGGACTGGTATGGCGAGGGCGACGACATGATCTTCGTCGATGGCGAGCCGGGCATTTCCGTGCCGGATACAGTGCGCAAGCCCGATCCGCGCATCGGACCGAAGGCCGAACTGATCGACGATCGCGGCGAGACCGGCCCCGGCGCCAACGATGCCTGGCCGCCGACGCTGCACGGCACCGGCACGGAAGATTATTTCAATACGGCATGGTGCCCGACACAGGACTACAGCGCGCCCTATCACGGCATCATCGCCGCCGGCGGGCCGAACTGGACCGAGCCGGTTACGCTCTATCGCTGGCACATAGAGGACCCGGTCATCTTCCACAAACGCATCCGGGTGACCATCGAGCACGGTCACGCCAATCGCCGCTCGGACGACATTTCGTCGGTCGCCTTCTGGTATCAGGCCGAACCGCACAAACCGTTCGAAGCGCTTGTCGATGTCGAGGACCGCATCCCCACCTATCGCGCGCCTTATCACAATTGGAATGCCGCCTTCGACGAGAAGAGGCGTTAGGCCGGGATGCGTTCGAATTGAACCGTGCATCCCGCGCTATCTGTGTCGGGGCACGACCCTGCCGCAGCGTGCCGTCTCAGCTGCGAGGTGGAAGTTGCTGGACAGACCAGGTGTTGCCGTCGGGATCCTCAAAGAAGACAAATCTGCCCCAGGGAAAATCCTTGATATCGCTGACCTCGATACCTTGAGCGGCCAGGTACCGGTGAGCCTCATCGATATCGGGCACGACGAGTTGCAGGCCCCTTATGGATCCCGGGGGGCTGTCGACGAGGCCCTTGCCCATGGCAATCGAACAGGCCGAACCGGGCGGCGTCAATTGCACGAAACGTATCTCGTCGCTTACGGTGTGGTCGTGATCGAGATGAAAGCCGACCTTCCCAACATAAAAGGCAATTGCTCTATCGACGTCCGATACGGGGACCGGGACCAGCTCCAGCTTCCAATCCATGACAGCCCTTTCGCAGCTTGATCGCCAAGTGGTGCCGAACACCGTGGGCGCCATCCCGCCATCTTCCCAATGCCATTGTCGGCGCGGGCCGCTCAGTCAGTCAAGAGATACCCGGGCTCGGGCAACGTGAGGACTGGTCTCATTGCTGAGACGGCGTTCGGAACCGATGAGCACAAGCTCAGTTAGGCGGAGGACAACCACCTTTCGGATCAGCAAGGCCGACTTTAATGATCGGAACGCAGGCGCCGAATACAACTGTGGGAAGGTTGAACGGGCGTGGTTGACGCGCGAAGGGATTGCTTGGAAGCGACGCTCGCCGAAGCCGGCGAGATCGTCGGACGGCGAAGCCGAAGCGCAATTATGCCGTGAATGCCTACGATTCGGCCTGCCTTCTCCTTGCCGCGATCAAAGACGCCAGCACTGTATCCAAGGGACATCCGAGCCGGCGCGACGTTCTGGCGGCGGTGCACAATATCCGTTTCAAGGGAATCGCTTATCGCGAGCCCGTTCGGTGGGATGAAAAGGGTGACAATCTGGCCGCTGTGACTGCACTCAACGGGGTGAAAACGGCCGCTTCCGACAGATCGCCGAAATCCAGCAGATGCAGAGTGTCGAGCAGACCTGACGCCGACAGGCTCTCCGACCGAACCGGTTTCCGCCGCTTTGCCAGGACGATTTTCACAGGACCACGAAACAATAATCTCCGGTCGCCGTTTCGCCCGCAGAACCTTTCGAGGAGGCGACGATGAGCGCAACCGGCTTGGACGTTTTTGACAAAACGCTGCAAATAACAAACATCTGGCTTGACGAGATCATGGCGGATCTTGGTCCGGATCGACACGTGGCCTGGCATACATTGGGCGCCGTTCTGCGAACCCTTCGCGACAGGCTGCAGATCGGACTGGCGGCCAAATTGGGAGCGGAACTGCCGCTGCTCGTGCGCGGCGCCTACTATGATCGCTATCGGCCCGCCGACATGCCCGACAAGACACGCTCGCTCGAGAAGTTCCTGCAACACATCGCCGATGAATTGAAATCGACCCGTCCTGTCGATCCCGAGGATGCGGCACGCTCAGTGCTGCGTGTGCTTGCACGGCATATAGACCTTGGCCAGTCGGCAAAGGTGCGGGATGCGCTGCCAAAGGAAATCCAGGTCCTCTGGCCTGAAAGCGTGGGCGTCAAATAGCGGCGATCCTGCTCATGCGGACGCGCGACGGACCAACTGCCACGAAACGCTGAAAAGGGTAGGTATTGCGCCCGGTGTTGCCGAGATCAATGAGATCAGATGATCGGCAAGATGGTCGTAGTGGGCAGTTTCGGGGCCGATTGTCGTCAATGCCGGATGGCTGAATTCGCCCTCGTCGATATTGCCGCAGCCGATGACTGCAATGTCGCCGGGCACGGAGAGGCCGGCCTCCTCGAATGCGTGCAGGGCGGTCACGGCGGCAAGATCGGATTCGACGAAAAGCGCGGTCGGCCGATCCGCGCGGGCGGCCAGCGCCGTAGCATTGGCAAACGCAGCCTTGCGCGCCTCTGCACCGCCGATCACCAGGTCGTCTCGCAGCGGAAGGCCGCGTGTTTGCAGGAAGCTGCGATAGGCGGCGAGACGGCTCCCGTCCACCGCTTGCTCATGCACCATATAGGCGATGCAGCGATGGCCGGCTCGGTAGAGGTAGTCGAGTGCCTCGAAGACGGCCCTGCCGGTATGCTGGCGCACAACCGAGAAGCCTGCCGGCTCGATGGTCGGATGGAAGATCACCGCTGGCCGGCCCGCGGCCGCCAGGCGCGCGGCCAAGAGCATCACCTCGGGCTCGGAGAGATGCTGCCAGTCGGCGATAATGCCGTCTGCCAGCCCGCTCTCGATTTCCCTCACGATCCGGTCGGTTCGTTCGCAGGTGTCTCCCGCGGTGATAATTGTCGAAAATCCCCTCAGCGCCGCTCCAGATTGGATATCCTGCGCGATCCGGTCGCTGAACGGCACGCCGAGACGAGGCAGTACAAGGCAGATTCGCTCGGCCTGCTGGCGGCGCAGCTGCCGCGCGGTGCGGTTTTGCACATAGTTGAGCTCAGCGACGGCCTCGAGGATGCGCTGCCGCGCCTCCTTGCCGACGAACTTCAGGCGCGT
Organism: Mesorhizobium sp. M1182; assembly: GCF_040318335.1. Taxonomy (NCBI): domain Bacteria; kingdom Pseudomonadati; phylum Pseudomonadota; class Alphaproteobacteria; order Hyphomicrobiales; family Phyllobacteriaceae; genus Mesorhizobium; species Mesorhizobium sp. M1182. The sequence goes on along the minus strand of NZ_JAMYMD010000002.1, from coordinate 148,462 downwards.
GCTGTCGCCGCTGAGCAGGTACGACACGGCAGCGGTCGATACATTGGCGCGCCGGGCGACATCGGCCATGGTCGGCGCCTTTCTGCGATCGGAACTTCTCTCGTGCATTGTTGGATCCGCTGCGCGACGTGACATGATCAGCTGTCGCTCAGCCGGATTTCATTCCAGCTTCCATGCCCGGCGGCAAGGATCTCGGGCCTTGCCTCGCCGGCCTCCTCCATCAGGGCAACGATGCGGCCTCGCAGCCATGCACGCGTCGCTGCGTGATCGGGCGAAGCTATGAGATTGATTAGTTCGTTTGGATCGGCATCGAGGTCGTAGAGTCTCGCCTCGACATAGAAATCGCTGCCGGAATCCCGCCAGCCGTCTTTTCCCGGTGCCTCGACCTCATATTTCCACCGTCTGGTGCGCAAGGCGCGGCCGACATGGTGCTCGCTGATTTGAATGAATATCTCGTCGCGCGGCGGCCGTTCGCCCTGCAGTGCGTCGAGCAGCGAGACGCCCTGCATCGAATTGGGCACTTTCAGGCCGGCCGCGGCGAGCAGGGTCGGCGCGAGATCGACGAGGCTGACCAGGCCTTCATATGTGCCGATGCGCTGGAAGCCGGGGCCGTGGAATAGCGTCGGCACGCGGATCGACGCCTCATGACAGGAACGCTTGTATTCGTTGTTGCGAGTCTTGAAGTGACATCCGTGGTCGGAGGTGAAGAGGATGATCGTGTCGTCAAGCCGGCCAAGGCTGTAGAGCGCCTCGATCAGCCGTCCAAACGCCTCGTCGAGGCGTGCGACCATGCCCAGATAGCCGGGGAAATGTTCCGCTGTCGTGCCGCCAAGTGCGGCGAGATCGCCGGGAATGGCGAGCTTCTTGCGGATCCTGTCCTCGTATCCGAGCGGGGCAGGGTAGTTGTCCGTCTGGTTCTGGTGATGCGGCTCGAGGAAGGACAGGAATAGAAAGAACGGCTCGTCTTCCCTCGATGCGACATAGCGGATTGCAGCGTCGGTTAGGGCATCGACGCGGTATCCCGGCAGCTTCACCGCCTTGCCGTCATTGTCGTGGACGACGGTGTCGAAGGGGCCGGAAGTGAACTCCAGGATGTTGGAGGCCAGCCAGTAGCGATAGCCGCCGCGTTGTTCCTGGGTGACCGGCTCGGCGGACCCCAGGTGCCACTTGCCGATGTAGGCGGTGTCATAACCTGCCGCGGTGAAATGATGCGCGAGCGTGCGCTCGCTCTTCGGCAGTGGGATGTCGTTGCGGTAGCAGCCGGTGATGGTCGGGTACCGCCCCGTCTGGAATACGGAGCGGGCGGGTCCGCAAACGGGCTGGCAGGTAAACGAATTCGCCACGAACGTGCCGGTCCCGGCGAGGCGGTCGAAATTTGGCGTAAGCTCGAGCGGATTGCCATGGACGCCAACGGTGTCCCAACGCTGCTGGTCGGTGAAGAAGACGATTACGTTCGGTCGGCGGGACGTCATAGGGTGCAATGGCTCCGAATGGTCATTTCATGCCTGCCAGCATCACGCTGCGGACGAAGTAGCGCTGCGTGAAGAGGAACAGCAGCAGGCTCGGGATGAAGAGAATGATCCCGCCCGTCGCCGTCAGGTTCCACTGGGTGAAGAATTCCTGGTTGAAAAGCGTCAGTCCCGTCGTGATCGGCCGCATTTCGGTGGTGTTGACGGCGACCAGCGGCCAGAGGAATTCGTTCCACTGGAACACGAAGGTGAGGAGGGCCAGCGTCGCCAGTGCCGGACGGACCTGCGGCAGCACGATGCGCCAGTAAAGGCCGAGTTCCGAGCAGCCGTCCATCCGTGCAGCGTCAAGCAACTCGTCGGGAATCGGACGGATGAACTGCCGCATCAGGAAGATTCCATAGGCGCTCATGGCGAATGGAAGGATAAGGCCCTGATAGGTGTTGAGCCATCCCATCCGCGCGGTGAGCACATAGAGCGGGATCATGCGGATGAAGAATGGGATCATCAGCGTAGACAGCACCGCGACAAACATGACGCGCTTACCGGCGAATTCCATCTTCGCGAAGACGTAGCCGATCAACGGATCGAAGATCAGATGGAGGAAGGTAATCCCGCCGGCGATGATGAAGCTGTTGAGCGTGAAACGCGCGAACGGCGCCTTCTGCCAGATGTCGATGTAATTCGTGAATTGCCACGTCTCGGGGATCAGAATCGGAATGCCGCTGAAGACGTCGGCATCGCTCTGCAGCGACAGCGAAAGCATGTAGAGGAACGGAAAGATCGACAGCGCCACGCAGAAGAGCAGCAGTAGGTAGGACGGGAGCGTTTTTGCCAATGTCATGCCAACCTCAATAGGTGGTTTCGCGGTTGAGCAGGCGGAACTGAACGAAGGTGATGGCCAGGATCAGCAGGAACATCAGGAAAGACAGCGCCGAGGCGTAGCCGATGTTGAGCTCGAAGAAGGCTGCCTCGAACACGTGCAGGCTGAAGAACCGCGTCGCGTCGGCCGGTCCGCCCTTGGTTATCAGGTAGGCCGGCGCCAGCTCCTGCAGTTGGCTGATCGTGCTGACGACCGCGATGAACAGCGTGGTCGGCGTCAACAACGGCCAGGTCAGATAGCGGAATTGCTGCGTCGGCGTGGCGCCGTCGATGGATGCGGCATCATAGAAGTCGGACGGGATCGACTGCAACGCGGAGAGGTAGATCAGCATGGCATAGCCGACATCCTTCCAGACCGTGATGGCGATGAGGGTCGGCAACGCGGTCGAGGTGTCGCCGAGCCAATTCTGGGTCGGCAGCCCAAGCTCGGCAAGGAAGCTGTTCAAGATGCCAGTGTAGGGATCGAGAATTGCCTGCCACATCAACGCGACGATCACGAAGGAGGTGATGTAGGGAAAGAAGATGATTGCGCGGATCAGAGTGCGCCCCGGGATCGGCCGGTTGAGCACGACCGCCAGTCCGAGGCCAATGGCGATGCTGGCCGCGGTGACGCCTATCGCGAAGGCCAGCGTCACGAAGAGCGACTGCCGAACGCGCGCGTCGCCGAGCGCAGCAACGTAGTTGTCCAATCCGGCGAATCGGCTCTCGCCGATCAGCGGCTGGCCGCTGTACAGGCTCGCCCAAAACTCTAGTCCGATCGGATAGAAGAAATAGACCGAGAAATAGAGGATTGCTGGCGACAGCAGCAGGTAAGCGAGAAGCGTTTGCCGGGTGCGCCGGCTGAAGCGGCCAGTTCGCCGGGTCGGCATCGCGCCGACGCGAATGTCCGTATCGGCCGTATCGGTGCTGCCGCTGATAAACATCGGCCTAGTTGTTGGCCAGGATGACGTTGGCCTCGGCCGCGAATTTCGGCATGATCTCGGCTGCTGGCTTCTGATTGTAGATGATATCCTCGAGCGCGCTTTGCAGGAGCTTCTCGATTCGCGCGTGCTTGCCGGTGAGGCGCAGCTCGGCGGTGACGTCTTGCGCGTAAGGCAGGCATTTGCTGAAGCTGCCGATGACCGGATCGGCCTGAACCTCGGCGTTGTTGGCCCAGGATTTGCGCGGCATCGTCATGCCCGCTTCCTTGGTAGCCGCCAGTTCCGTGTCGAGCGCGACGAGCCGCTTCAACAACTCCCAGGCCTCCTTCGGGTGCTTGGCGTCCTTAGGGATCATCACGCTGACGCCGCCCGCGAACGTCGCCTGCACCTTGTGCTTGAGTGATGGCGCAACCGCCCAGTTGAGCTTCGGGTTGCCCGAGCGGATCGGCTTCACGTCCCACGGACCGGTTATGATCATGGCGACCCGGTTGGCCGTGAACAGCTTTTGCGGACCCTCATAGTCAGCACCCGCCGCCGGCTTGGTCGCTGCTTTTTCCTTGTGGATCAGGTCGGCGAGGAACTGGATCGCTTCGATCGCCTCTGGACTGTCGAGATTGACCTTGTTTGTCTTGGGATCGTAGTAGGTCACGCCGTTCTGCAGCAGCCACGACGAGTAATATCCGATGCTCGGGTTGGGAGCGAAGCCGAAGCGGGCGCCGGTCGTCGTCGCCTTGGCAACCTTCAGGAACTCCTCCCAGGTCGCAGGCGGCGCGTCGAAGCCCGCCTGCTTCAGCATATCGACGTTGTAGACGAGGGTGGCGCAGGTGAGGTGGATCTGGACGCCATAGTACTGGTCGCCGAGCTTGTTACGCTCGACGGAATAGGCTTGCCAGTCGTCGGGATAGCCGATCGTCTTGCCGTCTTGTTGGATGAAGTCGTTCAGCGGCCGCAGCAGATTCCGCTGGCCGAATTCCTGCACCCAGCCGCCGGGTTCGGCGACAAGATCGGGCGGACTCTTCGCCGCAAAATCCGCCACCAGCTTGGTGCGCATATCCGGCCACTGGAATTTCTCCCACTGCACCGACCATCCGGGATGATCGGCCTCGAACTTTGCTATTGCGTCGGCATAAGCTTGATAGGCGTGGCCGGCGTTCCAATAGAGCGTCAGGGTCTCGGCATGGGCTGCACTCGCGGTCGTCAGGGCCACGCCTAAAACCACACCGTGCAGGAACCCGACTGACTTGTAGCGGCGCATCTTGGTCTCCTCCAGGTTTGCCACCGCCTTCCTCACAATGGATGGCGACATATTATTCGATTAATATACCCGCTATACCGCAGTTTTTGTCAAGCTCCGACTGTAATGCAGTGCATAGTTCTGGCCGAACTCGGGCGGAGCTATCTACAGCGCGCGATGCCGAAGTTGCTGCCGGTACCCGATCTGGACGATCGCGGCCTAACCTGGAAAGATCGTGAAACCGCCATCGACGCGGATTACCTGCCCGTTGATGAAGCGCGCGCGCGGACCGGCGAGGAAGGCAACCGCGTCGGCGATCTCTTCAGGCTCCGCATACCGGTTCAGCGATTTCTTGCTCGAATCCATGCGCTGTGGATCGACCACGCGGCTCGCCTGGAACCGCGCCGTCTTGGTGGCGCCGGGGCTCACCGCATTGACGCGTACGCCATCGTCGATCAGTTCCTTGGCGAGGCAGCGCGTATAATGGACAACAGCCGCCTTGAGCGTCGAGTAGACCACCTCGGGCGAGCAGCCGATATGCGCTGCCGCCGAGGCGATGTTGATCACCGAGCCCGAGCCACGCTTGACCATCGGCGGAACGAACGCCTGGCAGACCAGCATCGTGCCGATGAGGTTGTTCTCGGTTAGAACCTTGATGTCTTCGTAGTCGATGTCCAGTGCGTTGTTGGGATTGGGCTTTACGCCCTTGGCGCCGATGTCGCCGCCGGCGCAGTTTACCAAGATGTGCACGTCGCCGAGCTCCGCCTCGATCTTCCTCTTCATTTCCGCGACAGCTTGCTTGTCGCCGATGTTGCCGGTGACCGCGGTGATGCGCGTCCCGTGCTTCTCCAAGCCCCTGGCAGAGTCGCCGAGGTCCGCGAATTCGCCATATTGAGATGGCCGGGCCCAATCGAGGTCGTGGACCGCGACGTTTGCGCCAAGTTCGGCCAAGCGGTCGGCCATCACGCGGCCGAGGCCGCGTCCCGAGCCGGTGACGAAGGCGGTCAGGCCGCTGAGTTCTCGGGCAGTCATGCTGATTTCTCCATTGCAATGAAATCGAATTTCATCATGTTGGCGGCGCTGCGCCGGATCATGTCGAGCTCGTACGAAACGAGCGCACCGTCATCATCGCGCTCCCATGGCGTGCGGTAGTCGGCGTCGTCCCCAAGGCGGTTCAGGCGCGCAGCACTCAGGCAGGCCGCGAATTCGCGGGCGGTCTTCGGCGCATATCCGTTCCACCAGTCGTCGGTGAGACAGCGAACGTGACGAGCCTCCAGCGCGCCGGGCTCAAGCACCGCCGTCAGCGTGTCGTGGTGCTCGCCAAGGATGGCTGCCAGTTCGGCGAAAGGCACGGCGCCGTCGCCGATCGCGCAGCGGACCAGACGGTAGCCCTCATCCGTGAACTGGACGCGATAGTCCTTGAGGTGAACGTGGCGGACATGGGGCGCGATCCGGCGCGTGAAGGCAAGCGGCGCCTCGCCGACAGGAAAGGTGTTGCCGGTGTCGTAGGTGATGCCGACACCCGGTCCGCCAAGTTCGCAGAACGCAACCAGTTCGTCGCTGCCGAAGTCCTGATGGTTCTCGATGCCGAGCACGCGTCCCTCGGCCGCCGCACGCGGCCCCCATTCCGTCAAGGCAGCGCGAATCGTTGCGTTGAACTCGCTCCATTTCGGACCCCACGCATTGCGGTCGCCGCACAGGACAGGCGTCAGTGCGATACGGATCGTCGTCGCCTCGAGCAGGCGCGCAGCCCGGAAGGCGGTGTCCAGCGGACCTGCCACCACCAGTCCGCCGCTCACCACCGGGACGATGTCCAGCGCGGCAAGACGCCTGCGCAGCGCGACGATTTCGGCGTCAGTCAAGTCGGTCAACCAGGGTTCGTAGATCTCGAGCGTGCGTGCGCCCAGTTCCTGCCCCAGCGTGATGAAGCCTTCCAGCCCCGCGCCGTGCGGATTGTGCCGCGGCGTGCCGCGGCCCTGCAGTCCGAGATGATAGGTCAGTCCGTAGGGGTTGAGGCCGAGACGAAGCATCAGCTTGGCGGTTCCAATGGAGAGCGGAGAGGCGTCACTAGCGCAGACCGGCATCGACGGTAATGGACTGTTTGGTGATCATGCGGCTGTCGTCGGCTGCCAGGAAGAGCACCGTGCGTGCAATCTCCTCGCCCAGCAGGACGCGGCGGATCAATTGCCGCTGCACCGTCTGGTCGACTGCCTCCTGCGTCTTGAACCACAGCTCGCGCTGCCGCTCGGTCATGACGGCGCCGGGTTCGATCGCATTGACGCGGATGTTATCCGGTCCGAATGACCGCGCCAACGCACGCGTCAGCGCCACCACGGCCCCCTTGGCGGTGGCATAGGCCACCATCTGGTCCGCTCCGAACCGCCAGGCAATGGAGGAGAAGTTTATGATCGAGCCGAAGCCGAGTTCCTTCATATGCGGATGCACTGCCTGCGCGGCGAAGAAGTGATGCCTCAGATTGACATCGAAGCTGCGGTCCCAATAGTCGGCCGTTATCGCGTCGAGGGGATGGCGCTGATCATTGGCTGCGTTATTCACCAGGACGGCGACCGGACCAAGCCGCGCGCGTACGCGTGCTACCGACGCCTTTAGCGCATCGACGTCGGTCACATCGCAATGGAGATATAACGGAGCCTGCCCGGCGGCACCAGCGAGCTCGCGCACCAACGCCTCCGCTGGTTCGTCCTGCACATCGAGAAAGGCTATCCGGGCGCCGTTCGCCACGAAGGCGCGGACCATATCGGCGCCAATACCGGAGGCGCCGCCGGAGATCAGCACGACCCGATCGGTCAAGCTTGGATAAGTCGCGAATTGTACGGACATCAAACTACAGAAGCGCCTTGGTTGTTGGATCGAACAGACAGGCGCGCGACATGTCGATGCCGAGCGTTATCGTCTCGCCCATGACGGGAGCGTCATCCGGCTCGAAACGGCCGGTGATCTCCAGGTCACCCAGCCTGAGCACGGCAAGCGTCTCGGCCCCGGTAGGCTCGACCAATTCGACCGGCGCCTGCATGGACGCTACAGCAGGTTTGCGCGACTTCAGATCGGTCGTGAAACGGTAGATGTGTTCCGGCCGGATACCGAGCACGACGTCCTTTGGCGCGCCGGCGGGCATCGGCGCGGCAAGGGCGAGGCTGACGTCGCTGCCGTCAGCGGCGCGTACCGAGATGCTGGTCGAGCCCGTAAGCCGGGCGGGAATGAAATTCATCGCCGGCGATCCCATGAAACCGGCAACGAACATGTTGGTCGGCCGGTCGTAGATCCGTTTCGGCGTGTCGAACTGCTGTACCGAGCCCTGGTTCATCACCGCAATGCGGGATGCAAGCGTCATCGCCTCGACCTGATCATGGGTGACATACACCGTGGTCTTGCCGACGCGATGGTGAAGCTTCTTGATTTCGGTACGCATGTCGACGCGCAGCTTGGCGTCGAGGTTGGACAAGGGCTCGTCGAACAGAAACAGCTTCGGGTCGCGCACGAGGGCACGCCCCATCGCAACGCGCTGCCGCTGGCCTCCCGAGAGCTGGCCGGGCTTGCGTTTAAGCAGCTGTTCGATCTGCAGGAGTGCGGTAACCCGCTTGACAGCTTCCGCCTGCGCCGCTTTTGGCACGCCGCGGCTCTCCATGCCGAAGGTGATGTTCTGGCGCACCGTCATGGTGGGATAGAGAGCGTATGACTGGAACACCATCGCAATATCGCGGTCCTTGGGTTGCACCGAGTTCACCAGCCGGTCGCCGATCCATATCTCGCCCGACGTGACGGTTTCCAGTCCGGCGATCATGGCGAGCAAGGTTGACTTGCCGCAACCCGACGGGCCGACAAGGGCGACGAATTCTCCGGTCTTAGCCTCGAGATCGATGCCGGCAAGAATCTCGAGCGAGCCGTAGCTCTTGTGAAGGTTGCGGATCATCAACGCGGACATGGGCGACGCCTCATTTTATGGCGCCCTGGGTGAGGCCGCGCACGAAGTATTTTCCACCAAACAGATAGATCAGCAGCGGAGGCAACGCGCCGATCAGCACGGCTGCGCTCATCACATCGTAAGCACGCGCGGTCGTGCCGCCGGCCGTGAGCGCGACCAGTGCCGCTGTGATCGGCTGCTGCTGGCCCGATGTGAAGACGACGCCGAACAGATACTCGTTCCAGATGCCGGTGAACTGCCAGATGACGGTGACGATCAGGATGGGCGGCGACAGGGGCAGGATGATCTTGCGGAAGATCCGCCAGAACCCGGCGCCGTCGATGCGTGCCGCCTTGATCAGGTCGTCCGGTATGCTGACGTAGAAATTGCGGCAGAACAGGGTGGTGAACGAGATGCCCTGGACGACGTGGATCAACACCAGCCCGTATGTGGAATTGGTCAGGCCGAGCTTGCCGAGCAGGAACGCCCACGGCATCAACGAAATCTGGCCGGGCATGAATACGCCGAGCAGCATCAGATTGAAGATCAGTTCGGAGCCCCTGAAGCGCCATTTGGAGAGGATGTAGCCGTTCATGGCGCCGAGAATGGTCGAGATGATGGTGGCGGGGATCGTCATGGCCAGGGAGTTGAAGAAATTGCGCTTCATTCCCTCGCAGGTACCGCTGACGCAGTAGGATCCCCAGGCCTGCGCCCACGCATCGAACCGGAAGCTGCGCGGTACGGAGATGAGGCCGTTGCGGGCAATCTCCGACTGCTCGCGCAACGAGTTGAAGATCACCACCAGTAGCGGCACGAGATAGACGACCGCGAAAAGCGTCAGCACGGCATAGACAAGGAAGCGGCTCCAGAAATGCCGGCGCGTGGCAGCGGCTTCTTCCGGATCAAAACGGGCATTAGGGCCAATTTCAGCCATTGCGGCCCTCCGCCCGCCGGCGCCAGACGATCCACAAGGAGTACGGCACCAGCACCACCGCGACCGCCGCGAGCATCATCATCGCCGCGGCGGCACCTTCGCCGATTTGGCCGCGCTGGAACATCAGGTCGTAGACATAGATGGCGGGGAAGGTGGTGGACACACCTGGGCCGCCTCGCGTCAACGCCGCCACTAGGTCGAAGGTCTTGATGGCGAATTGTATCTGAATGACCGCCACCGCCAGGAATATCGGAGCGATGGTTGGCAGGATGACCCTCCGATAGGTCCGGAATACCGACGCGCCGTCGATTTGCGCGGCTTTGACGAGATCCGGATCGACCGACCGCAGACCGGCCAGGAAAAGTGCCATTGCGAAGCCGGACGACTGCCAGATACCGGTTATGATCACCGCATAGATCGCAGTGTTGCGGTTGGCCGTCAGGGCGAAGCTGAAGTCGGTCCAGCCAAGCCCGCGAACGAAGGCCTGGATACCGTCGACAGGATTATAGAGCCAACTCCACACCGTACCGGTGACGATGAAGGACACCGCCAACGGATAGAGGAAGATGGTGCGCCAAACCGCCTCGCCGCGGACGCGCTGGTCGATCGCGATCGCGAGCAGCAGGCCAACGGCCATCGAGCCAACGATATAGAAGCCGCTGAACAGGAAGAGATTGGTATAGGCGATGTTCCAGCGCCGGTTTGCCCAGAGCGAAGCGTAATTGTCCAGGCCGACGAACCCATAGGTCGGCAACAGCGACGAATTGGACAGCGAGATGTAGAGCGTCCAGAGCGTGAAGACGAAAACATAGATGAAACTCGCCGCTATCGACGGCGCCAGCACCAGAATGGGCACCATCGTGCCCAGGCGCTCGCGCCACGGACGGGCCGCGGCAGCTGCGGCTGGTACAATCAGATCATGGGTGGACATCGGGCTGCTCCGGCGAGGTCTGGCCGGGAGCTTCGCCCCCGGCCATCATCGGCAGCGTCACTTCTGCGCTTCGGCCGCATCCGCCATCGCATTGGCCGCGTCCTGCGCACTCATATCCGGCGTTGCTACAAACTCCGTGATGCTATCCATTATTGCGCCGCGGACCTTTTGCGGAACCGTCATGTTGTGCGCCATCGAACGCACGAGCGTGCCCGCGGCGATCGAGGCTTGCAAATCCTTTTGCGAGAGTTGCTGGCAGGGATTGAAGCCGTTCGAAAGATCGACATCGAGGCGCGCCGGAATGGACCCTTTGGTCTGATTGAAAATGGTCTGGAATTCGGGCGACAGGATGATGCTGGCAAGCAGCTTCTGTCCCTCGATATAGTCCGGGTCCTTCTGCTTGAAGAACACGACCGAATCTGAATTCAGGATGAAGCCCGGCTTGCCCCAATCGGTCGGCGCCTGGGCGCAGACATAGTCGGTGCCCTCCTTGAAGCCGCCGGCCGTCAGCAGGCCGATCGTCCAGTCGCCCATGATGTGAAAGGCGGCCTCGCCGCGGCCGACCAGATGCGACATGGTATCCCAGTCACGCCCGTTCATGCCGGGGTCCATGTACTTCGAGGTCATGGTGCGGAACTGCTCGAAGGCCTTGACCATGCCGTCGCTGCGCATGGCGTCGACGTCGCCCTCGACGAAGGCTTTCTTGTAGAGATCGAGGTCCTGACCGTACACGACCACTTCGAAGACGGTCGAGTCGGTCCAGTCGGCGGTCGAGTGCGAAATGCAGATCTTGCCGCTGGCCACGATCTTGTCGCAGGCGGCGTTGAATTCCGCCCATGTCTTCGGCATCTCGGTGACGCCCGCGTCCTTCATGACCTTCGGCGATGCCCACAGCCAGTTGATGCGGTGGATGTTCATCGGCGCGGCCACCCAATTCCCGGTCGGCTTCATCACCGGCAGCAATTCGGGAGCGACGACCTTCTCCCAATTTTCCGCTTTCGCCAGGTCGTCGAGATTGGCTGTCATGCCCGTCTCGTTCCATTCGGCGATCTCGGGGCCCTTTAGCTGCACAGCGGGAGGTGCGTTGCCGGCGATCACGTCAGCACGCAGTTTGGCCAGGGTATTGGCCGTATGGCCTGCGATGGAGGTCTGCTGCCAGATGCCACCCTTGGCGGTAAACATCTCGCCGAGCTTGGCGATAGCCTGGGCGTCCGATCCGGTGGCCCATTGATGCAAGAGGTTGGTCTTCGGCTCCGCGAGGGCTGTTCCGGAAATCAAGGTGAAGGCGGTAGCGGCCGCAAAGGCCGTCCTCAGGTATTTCATCGTTTCACTCCCCTATATGATGCACGGTTCGTATCGACCGCTTGTGGCCCGCGATTTGAGGTCGTGGCCGGCGAGATGCAGTAATCTCCGTTCTTTCCAAAATGACATATCTGGGCTATCAGTCAACGTCCTTTGTGCCCATCATGAACAAACCTTCGCTTAGAAATTGGCTGATCGACAGGCCGTCCGCGTCGCCGGAGAGCCTGATCGTCCGATGCCTGCGCGAGCGCGGCGCGCTTTCTGCGTCGCAAATTACCCGCATTACCGGTTTGGCGCGGTCGACGGTTTCGACCGCGCTCAACGGCTTGAGAAAGTCCGGGATGGTGATCGAATCCCCGGCCCATCATGACGCGGCGAGGGGTATCGGCAGGCCTGCCACGACATTGACGCTCAATCCCGCTGCGGGCACCTGCGTCGGCATCCATCTGGGCCTCGACGAGATGCGGTGCGTCGTCGCCGACGTCTCGCATTCTTTCGTTGCCGAACAAACTATCCCCATGGGTCTGGACTACCAGCCGCAACAGGCGGCCCAGCTCGCCAAGTCAGTAATTGCCCGATGCTACGAAGAGAACGGTCTGCCGATGGCGGGGCTCCTGGGGGTTGGGGTCTCCGTCTCGGGCCCAGTCAGCCGCGAAGGAGTGGTGCTGCGCGCGAGTATCGTTCCGACCTGGGCCGGGGTCAACATCCGCGATGTGTTCGGGCCGGTCCTTGAACAGCCGATCTTCGCCGACAATGAGAGCAACTGCTCGGCCATTGCCGAGCTGATGTGGGGTGCGGCCGTCGGCCAGGACGATTTCGTGCTGTTCAAGGTCGATCTGGGCGTCGGCGGGGCCATTGTCCACCACGGTCGGCTGGTGAGCGGCATCGCCGGCGGCGCCGGCGAATTCGGGCACATCAGCATCGATCCCGGCGGCGACCTTTGCCGGTGCGGCAATCGAGGATGCCTGGAGCTCTATGCCAGCTTTGCCCGACCGCTCGAGCAGATTTCGCGCATCGTGCGGCGGCCGGTCACGATGGACGACGTGATCATGATGGCCGAGCAGGGCGACGTGAGGGCGCTGCGGATGATCGAGGACACCGCCGAGTTCGCCGGCCGTGGCCTTGGCCTGATCGGTTCGGTTCTCAATCCGCCGCTCATCATCATCGGCGGCCGCATGGCCTTGGCGGGCGACATTCTCCTGGCGCCACTGATCGCATCATATGAACGCCACACGCTCATCAAGTCCCGCGATGTGGCGCCTGCGCTGCGCACGCGGATAATCGTTGGCAAGCACACGGAGAACGACGCATTGCTCGGCGCGGTCGGCCTCGTGCTGCGTCACAACAGCCGACTTCAGTGACCCGGCTTGCTTCGGGTGGCGCTCTGATTTTGCGAGCTGCTCGCCGAAGCAGCGGAACTGATGTTTGCCTACGCGACACGCACCGTGCGCTGCCTCGGCTTGATCGCGGTGGCGAGCAGCAGGCCGGCGATGATGAAGGCGGCGCCGGCGAGATCGTAGTCGTGCAAGCTTTCGCCAAGGACCAGATAAGCGAGAACGGCGACGAAGGCGGTCTGGAGATAGAGCAGCATGCTGGCGCGCCCCGCACCAAGCGTCTCGACGCTGCGGTTGTAGAGATAGTACATCAGAGCGCCGCCGGGGCCGGCAACATAGGCGAGAGCCAGAAGGCCGTTCGCATGCAGCGCCGAACGATCCCCGGAAAACAGTTCCCAGAGATAGAAGGGCAGTGCGGCCAGCGCGCCGGCTCCCAGCAGCAGGACCACCATCGGCAGAAGCTCGATAGCGAATTTGGCGCGACGCAGCAGCACGGTGTAGAGGCCCCAACAAAACGCGCTGCCGACGATCCACAACTCGCCGGAATTGAACTGCAGCTGCATCAGCGCGGCAAGGTCGCCGCGCGCCACGATCACCACCATCCCGGCCAGAGCGACCAGCGCTCCAAGCGCTTTCCAGACACCGAGGGGCTCGCCGAGCACGAAGCGGGCAAGCACCATGGTCATGATCGGCGACAGCGCCATGATGATGCCGGCGGTTGTCGCGTTGGTGTAGTTGAGGCCTGTGTAGATCATGCCCTGACACAAGGTTAGCCCGATAGTGCCGATGACCAGCACCTCGATCACCCGGGATTGGATCAGCACGAGCATCGCCCCGTGATGACGATGGACGATAGGCAGCAGGATCGCGCACGCGAGCGTCAGCCGCCAGAAGCAGAGCGCCCAAGGCGGCATCTCGGGGGCAACCCACTTGGCGGCGATATAGACGCCGGCCGACAGGAGCCAGCAGAGCGTCGCGAGGGAATAGGCGAGCGGAAGTGATGCGCCGGGTGTCGCCTTCGCTACACTTGGATGTGCTATCGGCAGCGATTGGATATCCGTCTCCTCCCACCGCAGACTTTAGCAGATTGGCAGCGTCTTGCTAAGCAGCAACAACAGCTGTTTCACCAGCTGGCGCAATCGGTGGGTCATTGTGGGTCCCGCCGTTCACGGTCTCCTTCCATTCGAACGCATGTTGGCCCATGAGCAACTCGATACCGAAAAGCGCAAGCCGTATCGATTTCGCGCGACACGAATGTGAGATTCATATCGCGCGACAGATATTCGCGCGGTTGCCACAATCTTCTCGCGCCATATTTCTACCGAGAGCAGATCTGTCGCGAATTCCTGGTTCCTAGGATCACGAGCGCCGCTGTTTCGAAGCAATTGGAAGAATAAGCCACTGACTTCCGTTTACACAAAGAGCGCGACACAGATCCATGCGGAGGACGTCCGATGCATGCCGGCTTCCGAGGAAGCGTACTCGTAGCGGTGTTGGGCACCGTCATGGCAAGCTGCGCTGGCATTCCGGCGCAAAAAACCGGGGCAATAACCGGCTATGGCCCCAACCCCACTTTACCGAAACCAAGACCGACGCTGATCCCGACTGTTAACATCGCCGAGGCGAAAGGCTGGCAGAAAGAAGGTATGCCGACCCTGGCGAAGGGGCTGACGGTGAACGCCTTCGCCATCGGCCTCGACCATCCGCGCTGGCTACATGTGCTTCCGAACGGCGACGTGCTGGTTGCTGAAACCAATGCCCCTGCCAAGCATGATGAAGGCTTCAGTCTTAGAAAGGTCTTCATGGACCTGGCTATGAAGCGGGCTGGCGCCGCGACCAAAAGCGCCAACCGCATCACGCTCCTGCGCGACACCGATGGCGACGGCATTGCGGATGTGCGCACGACGTTCGCGGAAGGCCTCAATTCGCCCTTCGGCATGACGCTGTCCAAAGGCAAACTCTTTGTCGCGAATACCGACGCGCTCGTCGCTTTCCCCTACTCCAATGGCCAGACCCGAGTCAGCACGTCGCCGGAAAAGATCATCGACTTGCCGGCCGGGGACCTCAACCATCATTGGACCAAGGACGTGATCGCAACTCCGGATGGACGCAAGCTCTATGTCACCGTTGGGTCCAACAGCAACGTTGGAGAAAACGGCATAGCCGCGGAGAAGAACCGCGCCGCTGTCCTTGAAGTGGATCGGTCTACCCGCCGCACTCGGGTCTTCGCCTCGGGCCTGCGCAACCCGAACGGGCTCTCCTGGAATCCTGAGACTGGCCAGCTTTGGGTCGCTGTGAACGAGCGTGACGAGATCGGCGACGACCTTGTGCCGGATTATATGACCTCGGTTCGTGACGGCGCTTTCTACGGTTGGCCCTACAGCTACTACGGACAGAACGTCGACGAACGCGTCAAGCCGCAGCGCCCCGATCTCGTGGCGGCAGCGATCAAGCCCGATTACGCCCTGGGCTCTCATACGGCCTCGCTCGGACTGACCTTCTCCAAAGGCGCGCAACTCGGTCCGGCCTACGGCAACGGCGCCTTCGTCGGCCAGCACGGCTCGTGGAACAGGAGTGTGCGCAGCGGTTACAAGGTCATCTTCGTGCCGTTCCATGGTGGCAAACCGAGCGGTCCTCCGGAAGATGTGCTCACTGGCTTCATCGGGCGTAATGACGAGGCGATGGGCAGGCCGGTCGGCGTCGCTATCGATCAGACTGGCGCACTGCTCGTCGCCGACGACGTCGGTAATGTCATCTGGCGGGTCCGCCGGGCGAATGGCCGTTGAGCGCAGGTGGCCTTTCTGATTCCGATCTCACCAGCCTTCGGCTACATTCCCGGAGGCGGATATCCTAAACACTTAGCTAGCAGCACGCCCGAAGATAGTCGTGTCAAACATGCTTGCGCCCGCCTGCCTCGCGGAACCAGCTGTCGGGATAGGGATACCACCAGCCCTGAATCTCCGGTCTGTGGTCGATGATGACCATCTTCGAGCGGCGGAATGCATCCAGACCCTGGCGGCCGAGCTCGCGGCCGAGGCCCGAAGCCTTCCAGCCCCCGAACGGCAACGCGTCATTGTCTATCAGCGGATTGTTGACCCAGACCATGCCGGCCTCGAGCCGCTCCGCGGCCTCATGCGCTTCGGCTAGATCGGTGGTGAAGACCGAGGCGCCGAGACCGAAGGGGCTGTCGTTGGCAAGCTCTATCGCCTGGTTGAAATCCTTGACCCGGCAGATTGCGGCGACCGGCCCGAAACACTCTTCGCGCACGATTGCCATATCGGCGGTGATGCCGGTCAGGATGGTCGGCTCGTAGAACCAGCCTACATTATGTGCCGGCGGAATGCGTCCGCCGGTGACCGCTTTGGCACCGCTGCGGATCGCATCGCCGACCAGCCGGATGACCTTCGCACGCGCGGCCTCGCTGACCAGCGGTCCGATCTCGGTTTTGTCGAGGCCGTTGCCGATACGCAGCGCGCGCGTTTTCTCGGCAAACAGATCGACGAAGCGGTCGTGAACGGCATCAACCACGAAGAACCGTTCGGCCGAAGTGCAGACCTGGCCAGTGAGATGGAAGGCAGCCGTGACGCTGCCGGCAGCCGCCACGTCCAGTGGGGCGTGTTGGCTGATGATCAGGGGATCGCTGCCGCCGGCCTCGATAACGCAAGGCTTCATGCGCTCTGCACATGCGACGGCGACAGCCTTGCCGGCGGCGACCGAACCGGTGAAAGCAACCGCATGCGTGCGGTCCGAGGCGATCAGCGCCTGCGCCGTTGCTGCTCCGCCTGGCATGCAGGAAACCAGGCCCTTCGGCAGGGAGCGGAACACGGTCATGTAATCCAGCGTCGACAATGTTGTCGCTTCGGCGGGCTTGATCACGCAGGCATTGCCGGCGGCAAGCGAGGCGGCGACGGTCCAGCACATCAACAGGATCGGAAAATTGTAAGGCATGATGTGCACCGACGTGCCGTAGGGCTCGTAGCGGGCATACTGGAACGAACCGGCCTGCGTCGTGCCGGCGATCTTGCCGGCGTCGTCACGCGCCATTTCGGCGTAATAGCGGAAGATCGGCGCGCAATTGGCGATCTCGCCGATCGCCTCCGGATAGGGTTTGCCCATCTCGCGCACCATCAGCTCGGCGCAGTGCGTGAAGTCGGCCGCCTCGATGGCGTTGGCGACGGCGTGCAGATGCCGGGCACGGCTCTTGGCGTCGAGCTTTTTCCAGGCCGTTTGCGCCTTGGTCGCTGCGGTGAGCACGGCGTCGATCTCGCCGTCGCTGGCTGCGGTGATCGCGCCGACGGTTTCGAGCGTCGCCGGATCGATCACCGGTTTTGCCGCACCGGTCATTGGCCGATAATCCGGATTGACGAAGAAGGTCGGCCGGTCAGGTGAAAAGTCCATTCTGTCCTCCCGTGTGCACGGAACCTTTTTGAGAATTCACCCTGCCGAGACAGGCGGCGTGGTTTTCGAGAACCGAAGCGGAGCGGAGATTAAAGTCCATGAGCATCGGAAGCGGAGAAAACGGCGTCAGGTGTCCGGTAGGGTAGAATTATCGAGAAGGTTCAGCGGATCATGTAGACTTTCTTGATGGTCTCGTGGACGGTGCAGACGCCTTTCCAGTCCTGCGGAAAGAACGCTGCGGTGTCCGGTTCGATCTCGATCACCTCGCCGGATTCGTGGACATAGGTGCAGCGTCCCTCGAGGAAATGGCAGAACTCATCGCGGGTGACGTGGCAGTGCCATTTGCCCGGCGTGCAGACCCACAGTCCGCATTCGGAGCGGCCCTCCGGCCCCTTGTGCAGCAGCTTGCCGGAACTGCGGGATTCGCCGTCGATCAGGGTGGGGATGACGCCCCAGTCGACCAGGTCGGTGAGGGCGAGCGGCGATTTCATGATCGGTGTCGGCATGTCGGGAGCTCCAGTGGCCGGCTTTAGGCCAGCATGTAAACGTTGCGGATGGTCTCGTGGACGGTGCATTCGCCGGTCCAACCGGCCGGGAACATGACAACCGTGGCGGCGGATACCTCGATCACCTCGCCGTCGTCCGATCTGTAGGTCGCACGGCCGGCAACGAAATGGCACAATTCGTCGCGCGGAATCGCCAGCCGCCAGCGACCGGGCGTGCAGACCCAGATGCCGGATTCCGGCTGGTTGTTCGGCCCTTTGTGCACCAGCCTGCCGGTGGAGTGCGAAGCGTCTTCCAGCGCGTCGGGCTGGGTGCCCCAGTCGACGAGGTCGGTGCGGGTCGAGGCTTGGTGGAGGTGTGGGGCAGAGATCACAGCAATTTCTCCAGCAAAGCAGCCGCTTTCTCCGGGCCGTTCTGCGACTGCATCTGGGCCGACGTCTTGGCCAGCTTGGCCCTGATTGCCGGGTCGGTCAGGCAGGTTTCGATCCTGGCGATGAGCTCGGCGTCGCTCCAGTCGTAGCGCGGCATGCCGAAGCCGTGGCCGGTTTCCTCGACCCGCGTCGCATTGTCGTGGCCGTCCCAGACGTAGGGCATGATGATCGCCGGCTTGCCGAAATACAGGCACTCGGTGAACGAGTTGTTGCCGCCATGATGGATCACCGCATCGACCTGCGGGATGACCGAGGGCTGCGGGAACCAGCTCTCGACGATGACGTTTTCGGGCACTTGCGCGTACTGCTCCTTGTAGCCGCCGACATTGACCAGCGCCCGGTAGCGCGTCTTGCCCAACGTTGCGACGATGCGCTTCAGCAGATCGACATCGCCGGCGCCAAGGCTGCCGAAGGAAACATAGAGCAGCGGCCCGTCATTATTCTTCGCAAAAACCGGCACGGTGTAGGGCTTCTCCTGCCGCACGCAGCCTTCCAGATATTGGAATTTTGCCGGGTCGAGCGGATAGCGGCGCTTGAACTTCGCCGCCTCGGGATAGAGCAGCAGATTGAGGTACGGCGAGGCCTCGAAGAACTGGCCGATCGGATACGGCGCTTCGTTGTTCGCTTTCAAAAACGCATTGAAGTCGTCATGGATCGGCTTGATGACGGCGTTGAAATGGTCGCGGTAACGCCGATGGCAGGCGTCGTCGTTCTCGCCGCAGCCGGACAGATGTGGCGGGATGTCCTCGTCCTCGATCTCGTTTTCCGAGCAGGAGATGACGCGCACCCAGGGCTTGCCATACTGCTTGATTGCCGGGAACAGGATGACATTGTCGACGCAGATGACATCAGGCTTGATCGTCGCAAGCACGCCAGGCAGATCCTTCTCAGCCCATTTGGCGCTGTCGACGATCGCCGTCCAGCAATCCTTCACGTAATTGTCGACCTGGTCGTAGGGCGATTTGCGGAAGTTCGGGATGTGGCCGTTGATGAAGTCTTCCCAGAACTTGGCCATCTGTTCCGGCGGCATCGGCTCGGACAGGTTCACCGGATGAGCCTCGAAGCCGTAGCCCTTGTAGACGTCGACGAAACCGGGGTCCGACAGGAACACCGCTCTGTGGCCGCGCGCCTCGATCGCCTGGGCTATGCCGACGGAATTGAGCGCGGGGCCATAGGCGGCCTCCGGAAAGAACGCGATCGTCTTCTGCGCCATGAGAGGTTCTCCTTCGATCAATCTGCGAAAATTCTGACGTCAGCCGCATCCCAGCCGAGCTCGACTGTATCGCCCGACGAGACCGGGCGGCGGTCGGCGGCGTCGGCGGTGACGCGCACCAGGAACGGCTTTGGCGACAGGGCGGTGCGGACGTGCAGCTGCAGATCGAGTCCCTGATAGGCCAGCGCCTCGACCGCGCCGAAGATACGGTTGGCCGTTTCTGCCGACGGGAACAGCCGGATGCGTTCGGGCCGCACTGAAGCTACCGCCGCAGCGCCGGGCGAAATTGTTGCGGGAACATCGCCGGCGATCCGCATGCCGTTGCTTGCCAGCACGCCATCGCCGGCGGCTTTGCCCGGTACGAAATTCATGACGCCGATGAAGTCGGCGACGAAACGGTCCCCCGGATGCTCGTAGACCGCATGGGGTGTATCGCATTGCAGCAACTTGCCGTCCCTGAGCACTGCCATGCGGTCGGCCATGACGAGCGATTCCTCCTGATCATGGGTGACGATGACGAAGGTGATGCCGACCTCGTGCTGCAGCCGCTTCAGCTCCAGTTGCATGGCCCCGCGCAGCTTCTTGTCGAGCGCGCCAAGCGGTTCGTCGAGCAGAAGCAGCCGTGGTCGCTTGACCAGCGCTCGGGCAAGCGCGACGCGCTGTTTCTGCCCGCCGGACAATTGCTCCGGCTTGCGGTCGGCGAAGGCAACGAGTTCGGTCGTCGCCAAAATGGCGTCGACACGGGAGCGGATTTCCTTTGCAGGCAAGCGTTCCATTTCGAGGCCGTAGGAAACATTGGCCCTGACGCTCATATGCGGAAACAGCGCATAGGACTGGAACATCAGATTGACCGGCCGCTTATTGGGCGGGGTCCTGGCGATGTCGCGGCCGTCGAGCAGGATGCGCCCGTCATTGGGCGTCTCAAAGCCGGCCAGCATGCGCAGCAGCGTTGTCTTGCCGCAGCCCGAAGGTCCAAGCAAGGCGAAGAATTCGTTCTCGCGGATATCCAGCGAAATGCCGTCGACCGCCGTCACCCGGCCGAACTTCTTCGACACGTTGTCGATCGCCAGCAGCGTGCGGGGCTCGTTCATTGGCCGATCACCCCACGGTTGAGCCGCTGCGACAGGGTCAGCGCGGTGATTGAGACCGCCATGACGATAGTCGCCAAGGCATTGATCTCCGGCGTGATGCCGAAGCGAATCATCGAATAGATCTGCATCGGCAGCGTGGTCGAGGCGCGGCCGGCGCCGGCGGTGAAGAAGGCGATGATGAATTCGTCGACCGAAAGGGTGAAGGCGAGCAGCGCGCCGGCGACGACGGCAGGCAGGATCACCGGCAACGTCACCCGCCGAAATGTCGTGAGCGCGGAAGCACCGAGATCGGCAGAGGCCTCGACGATCGACCAGTCGAAGCTTTTCAGCCGCGCGCGCACCACGGAGCAGACGAAGGCGAGATTGAAGACGACATGGGCCAGGATGATGGTGTGCAGGCCCAAGGTGAGATCAAGCATCGAGAAGAAGCTGAGCAGCGCGATCGCCAGCACGATGTCGGGAATGATCATCGGCGCAAAGATCAGCGCCTCGAGACCTTTGCCGTATTGCCGGCGTATTTCGACGCCGATCGCCAGCAGCGTGCCGAGCAGCGTGGCGATGGCGGTCGAGACAAGCGCCACGATCAATGTGTTGAGCGCGGCAGAAAGGATTGCGGCGTTTCCGATTAGCGAGACATACCATTTCAGCGAAAAGCCCGACCAGACGGTCGGCAGCCCGCCTTGGTTGAACGACAGCGCCACCAGCACGGCGATCGGGATGTAGAGGAAGGCCAGGACCAGTGAAAGCACGAGCCAGAGCGCGCGCCTCGTGGCGAGGGAGCGCTCAGCCATCGGCGCCTCCTCTCGCTTCGGCGGTACGGCCCGAGGCGCGATCAGCAGCCAGGGCCTGCGCCGTCAGCACCAGCAGCATGATGGCGATCAGCACCATTGCCAGTGCCGCACCGAAGGGCCAGTCATTGGCGGTCAGGAACTGCTCGTAGACGACATTGCCGATCATCTGGAAGCGCCCACCGCCGAGCAGAGCAGGGGTCACGAAATTGCCGATCGACAGCACGAAGACGAAAACAGCACCGGCGGCGATACCCGGCACGGTCACTGGCAGGATGACCCGGCGAAATGTGGTCACGGCCGACGCGCCGAGGTCGCGCGAGGCCTCTGCGAGCTCCGGATTGAGCCGCGACAGCGGCGCGTAGCAGGCCAGGATGACGAAGGGCAGATAGTTGTAGACCAGACCGGCGATGACGGCGCCTTCGGTATAAAGCATCGACGGCGGCTCGCCGGTGTAGCCGAACCAGCGCAGCAGTTGTGTGATCAGCCCTTCGCGGTTGAGCAGCACGATCCAGGCATAGGTACGGATCAGGTAGTTGGACCAGAAGGGCAAGACGGCAAAGAACAGAAACACCGGCTGCCGTTGCCGGGGTGCTGCCGCGATCGCATAGGCGGCCGCATAACCGATCACCACCGCGACCAGGGTTGCCGTGCCGGCAATGCGCGCCGAATTGAGGAAGATGCCGGCATAGAGCGGGTCGAACACCAGCCCGAAATTCTCCAGCGTGAAAGTGTAATCGATGCCGCCATAGATGCCGCGCCGAAAGAAGGCGAGCGCCAGCACCAGCGCGCATGGCACGACCATCAAGGCGGTGAGCCAGGCCAGCGCCGGCGTCATCAGCAAGAATGAGCGAAGTCTTGTTTGGGACAAGATTGCGGTACCGCATTCAACGGTCGGCGGCGAAAACCCCGCCGTCGACCGGGATTTCTGATTTTGATGTCGGTTATTGCGCGGCCTTGATTTCGCTGACGATCTTCGAGTAGTCGCGTTGGGCATCGCCGACATCGCGCAACTGCTCGAACTTGACCAACGCTGCCACCGGCATGCTCATATTGGGAAATTTGGCGAGAAAATCCGCCGGCAGGCTTTCCATGGCCGGCTTGTTCGGTACCTTGTAGTCGATGTTCTGGGCCGCCCAGGCGTGGTTCTTGGCGTCCAGCATGAAGTTGATGAACTGGAAGGCGGCGTCCTTGTTGGCCGATGCCTTCATCACGACCATCGTATCGACCCAGAGATCCGAGCCTTCTTTCGGTATGGTGTATTTAATTTGTGGATTCTCGGCGATCCCGTAATTGCACCAGCCATCCCAGGCCTGAACCATCAGCGCCTCGCCCGAGACCAGCTTTGAATAAAAGGTCGTGTCGTCATAGGCCAGCAAGGTCTTCTTGGCCGAGATCAGCAAGTCCTTGACTTCGCCGAGCTTTG
The DNA here is from genome assembly GCF_040318335.1 of Mesorhizobium sp. M1182. Lineage (NCBI taxonomy): Bacteria > Pseudomonadati > Pseudomonadota > Alphaproteobacteria > Hyphomicrobiales > Phyllobacteriaceae > Mesorhizobium > Mesorhizobium sp. M1182. The sequence goes on along the minus strand of NZ_JAMYMD010000002.1, from coordinate 125,686 downwards.
CCGGATCGGTCTCGTTCACCGAATAGCCCTTGGCGAGTTGGCCGGCGGCAAGCAGCCAGCGGTCGGTCGCCAGCATCGTCGTCTTGCCCTTGAGCGCATCGGACGGGGCGAGAAGGTCGTTCCAGCTGACCGGCTCCGCCTTCACCAGATCCGAACGGTAGCAAAGGCCGGTGGTGCCCCAAGTGTAGGGCACGGAAAAATTGTTGCCGGCGTCGTGCGGCAGCTTCGCCGCCTCGGGATAGAGATTAGCGAGGTTAGGGATCTTGGCATGGTCGATCGCCTCGATCAGGCCGAGCTTGTTCAGCACTTCGGCGAAGGGCGAGGAGACGAAGACCACGTCATAGCCCTTGCCGCCGGACGCGACGAGCTTGCCCATGATCTCCTCGTTAGTGGCGTGAACCACGACTTCACCGGAGACACCGGTCGCCGCCTTGAAAGCTTTCATGGCATCCGGCGCCATGTAGCCGTCCCAGTTGGAGATAACGAGGTCGGAGGCAGCCGCCGGCGCTGACAGCGCCAGGCCAAGGCCAAGTGCGATCAAGGACTTCCTTAACGGACGGTGCCGCAGGTGGGTGGTGGTCATGACAGACTCCCATTCTGGTTGATCATCGAACTAGTCGTCGGACCAGCGCCTGCAGCCGTAGCCGCTTTGATCCTGTTCCCCGGTCTTTTATTGCCGATTGATCTCACAGTACTATTGCAGAAAAAAGTACGTCAATCCATAATTTGTCAAACTACGGTGAATCCCGGCCGATCGCATCCGCAAGGGCAATCGGCCAAATCTCAGCCGCCAAATCCTTCACGAGAATTGCCATGCAAGTTGCAGCTCGACGTCCCCGTACCAACCATCTCGACCTTGCACAGCGCATTCTCGATGTGGCCCGGAAACGCGGCTTTGAACCCGGCGCTCATCTCCCGGAGCAGCAGATCGCTTCGCTCTGCAACGTATCCCGAACTCCGGTGCGGGCCGCGCTGCGTCTGCTCACTGAAAAAGGCGTGGTTCGATGGGAGGCTGAGTCCGGCTATCGCTTGGCGGTAGACCTCACGAGCCAGGCGACCGTCGCCGCCGACCTGCCGAGCGCCGAGGAGGATGAACTTGCCGACATGATCCTGCGAGACCGCTCGGCGCGCCGGCTGGACCAGACGGTCACCGTCGGCGCGCTGATGCGACGGTATAATGCCGAGCGCAGGACGGTACTAAAATCGCTGAAGAAACTGGCCGAGGAAAATCTTCTGGACCGCGCGCCGGGGCAGTCCTGGCTTTTCAGGAGAGCGCCGGACGATCTTGGCGCACAAGGGGAGAGCTATGAATTCCGGCTGTTGCTGGAACCCGCCGCCCTTCTGGCGCCTGGATTCCGGCTGGATGGGACGCGCGCGGCAGCCTTGCGACAGGGCATGGAAATGCTGCTGGCTCTGCCCGACGCGGCATTCGATTCCAGAGAGTTCCAACGGCTGGACATCGATTTTCACGGGATGATCGCCGGTGGCTCCGCCAACCGCTTCGTCGCCGAGGCGTTGGCCGATCATCTCAGGCTGCGCCGGCTGCCGGGAACGTATGCCGGCGTCAATGTCTTCCGGCTGAAGCAATCATTGCGCGAGCATCTGACCATACTCGACCATCTGGAGAGCCAGCAGTACGAGGTTGCAGCCGATCTGCTTCGGGTCCATCTGCGGCTTTCACGCAGCCAGCGACCGCAGGCGGCTAGTCGCGGGGCGCCCGCGCTGTTCGGCATGATCAGCCGGCCGGAATAACGAGGATCATGCGCAAAGGCAGCCCGACCATCGCACTGTTTCCGGAAGCGAGCTTCGGCGCTGCGCTGAATTGCGTTGGCATAGCGCAGGCCCTGCGCGCTCGTGGCGCCCGTCCGGTGTTCATCTGCCATGCCGGCTTTTCTGGCGTGTTCGCCGACTATGGGTTTCAGGAATACCAGTTGCCGACTGACGATCCGTTGACCGACAGCGAACGCCAGAGCTACTGGCAGGCCTTCGTGCGCCGTCATCTGCCGCATTTCAGGCTGAGCCCCATCGATCAGCTCGAAACCTACGTTGCCCCGACCTGGCAAGCAATCGTAGACACTGCGGTCAACGCCGAGGCGCCGCTGCGCCAATTGCTGGCGCGGCTGAAGCCGGACGCCGTGGTGCTCGACAACGTCGTCATGTTCCCGGCATTGGCGACAGCCGGCTGCCCGTGGGTGCGCGTCGTCTCCTGCGCCGAAACCGAGCTTCCCGATGCCAATGTGCCACCCTATCTGTCCGGTCTCGCCGCCGACGACCCGAGCCGCGCGGCGTTCGAGGCGCGCTACCTGGCAGCGGTCGCTCCGGCCCATGACCGCTTCAATCGGCTTCGGACCGACGCCGGTCTTGCGCCCTTGCCGACGGGTCTTTTTCTGGAACCTTCGCCCGCCCTCAATCTGCTGCTGACCCCAACGATTGTGCGAAGGCAGCGCGCCGAGCCGCTCGACCCTGCCAGCTTCGTCTATCTCGAAGGCTGCGTTCGCTCGGAAGGGCCGTTCGACGTGCCGGTTTTTCCGCGCGATGGCGGACCGCTGGTTTATGTCAGTTTCGGTAGTCTTGGCGCCATGGATGTCGGCCTGATCCAGCGGATGCTCGCCGTTTTCGACAGGCTGCCGGCCCGCTTCATTGTCAATGCCGGAGGTCTGCGCGACAGCTATCGCGCCGTTCCGGACAATGTCTATCTCGATGCCTGGTTTCCACAGCCTTCGGTCGTGGCGAAATGCGACCTCTTCATTCATCATGGCGGCAACAACAGCTTTTGCGAAGCACTGCGTTTCGGTGTGCCGTCGCTGGTCATGCCCTATTGCTGGGACGGGCATGACAATGCGCAACGTGCCGAGGAAACCGGCGTCGGGCGCCACATCAGCCGCGATGGCTGGACGGAAGACGAATTGGCGCGAAGCATTCTCGGCCTGATGGCCGATGCTGCAATGCGCGCACGCCTCCGGGAGAATGCAGTGCATATGGCGCTGACACCCGGAACGGACGTGGCTGCCGAAGCCATTCTCGCTCTCGCAAGGACCCGACCTGATGCTTGACACCACAACAACGGATGCCTCGACCATGAACGGCACCAACGACCCGAAAGACTGGTTGGCCGCTCACGCTGTCAGCGAGGTCGAGTGCCTGGTGCCCGACATGAACAGCGTGCTGCGCGGCAAGGCCCTGCCAGCGGCCAAGTTCCTCAAGGCGATCGAGGACCGAGCACTCTATCTGCCGAGCAGCGCGTTCCTGGTCAGCATCGACGGCCGCTATTCCGGTTCCGTCGACGAGGGGTTCGCCTACCAGGACCCCGACATGCGGATGGTGCCGGATGTCGCAACACTCTGTCTGGCGCCCGGTGGCGGGCCAGGCAAGGCCTATGTCTTCGCCGATGCGTTCCACATGGACGACCGGCCGTGGATGGCTTCGCCGCGGCACGTGTTGCGGGCCGTGCTCGATCTATATCGCCAGCGCCGCTGGCGGGCGGTGGTGGCGCCGGAGCTTGAATTTTATCTCACCGCGCCCAATCCCGATCCCGATAGGCCGGTGACGGCGCCGGTCGGGCGCAATGGCCGCTCCGAAAGCGTGCAGCATCCCTACGACATGGCGGCACTGGAGCAATTCGAGCCGGTGATCCGGCGCCTCTATGACTATGCTGCGGCAGCCGGACTGCCGCTCGACACGCTCATCCATGAATCGGGCACGGCCCAACTGGAGATCAATTTCCTGCATGGCGACGCGCTGCCGCTGGCAGACAAGGTGTTGCTGTTCAAGCGAATGACGCGCCAGGCCGCGCAGGAAGGTGGCATGCAGGCGACCTTCATGGCCAAACCGATAGCCGCACAAGCCGGCAGCTCAATGCATCTCCACATGTCTGTCGTCGACGAGGCCGGCAACACGCTGTTTGCCGGGCGCGACGGCGCCGACACCGAGATGTTCGGGCATTTCATCGGCGGCCTGCAGAAATACATTCCCGAGGTGATGCCGCTGTTTGCGCCGAACGTGAATTCGTTCCGCCGCATCCGGCCGAACCACAGTGCACCCGCCAACATCGAGTGGTCGCACGACAACCGCTCCTGCGGCCTGCGTGTGCCGGCAGGCGGGCCCACCGCGCGGCGCGTGGAAAATCGGCTGCCCGGCGCCGATGCCAATCCCTATCTGGCGATAGCCGGCTCGCTGCTTTGCGGTTATCTCGGCGTCGAGGAGAAGATCGCTCGTTCGACGGAAGCGTCGGGCAATGCCTATCGCAGCAGGAGCACGCTGCCCAAAACCATGGAAGAGGCGCTCGACCGCTTCGCTGCGTGCGATCCGGTTCGGGCGGTGCTCGGCGAGGATTTCTTCCAGACCTATTTGCGCGTCAAGAGCGTTGAGCTCGACCTGTTCCAGAGCGTCGTCACCTCTTGGGAACGCGACCATCTGCTGCTCAAGGTGTGATGATGGGCTTCAATTCTGGGGGCTTCAACTCCGGCCTGGATATCGGCAAATCCTACTATGTCGCGACGGCCAATCCGGCTCCGGACCATCCGGCGCTGCAGGGCGACGTCGACGCCGATCTGGTGGTGGTCGGCGGCGGTTGTACCGGCCTCTCCGCAGCCTTTCATGCAGCCGAACGCGGCCTGAAGGTAGTGCTGCTCGAAGGCGGCAAGATCGGCTGGGGGGCGTCGGGGCGCAATGGCGGCCAGATGATCCCCGGCCTGCGCAAGGGTGCCAAGGGGCTGGTCAAGCTATATGGGCCGGAACGGGGGAGGGCACTGTTCGATCTCGCCTTCGAGGCGCGGGCCCTCGTGCTCGGTCTGATCGAGCGCCATGCCATCGATTGCGACCTCAGGCTCACCGGCCATCTGGCCGGTGCGGTCAACGGTTCCGACCTGCGCGACCTCGAAGAAGAAGCCGAGTGCCTTTCTACGGTGATGAACTTTCATGATGTCGAGATGCTGTCGGCAGCGCAGGCGCGCGGAATGGTGAACACACCTTATCACGGCGCGATGTACGAGAAGCTCGGTGGCCATATGCATCCGCTGAACTACACGCTCGGTCTTGCTCGCGCCGCGGCTGCGGCGGGCGTCACCATCCACGAGAATTCGGTGGCGCTGCGGCTGGAGCGGGAAGCTTCCCCCCGGGTTTCGACGGCCAAAGGCTCGGTCCGGGCCAGGCATGTCGTACTGGCCGGCGATGCGCTGCTCCACGGGCTTGAGCCGCGCGTCAACAGTCGCATTATGCCGGTCGGCAACTACATCATCGCCACCGAGCCGCTGGGCGACGCGAGCGACGTCATCCCAAGCAATGTGGCCGTCTCCGACACGCGCTTCGTCGTCAATTACTACCGGCTGTCGGCGGATGGACGCCTGCTGTTCGGCGGCGGCGAGCGCTATACGCCGTCGCCGCCCGCCGACATTGCCGGCTTCGTGCGGCCGCACATGGAAAAGACCTTTGCGCAATTGCGCGGCCGCCGCATCGATCACGCCTGGGGCGGGCTGGTCTCGGTGACGACATCGCGCCTGCCGCATGTCGGTCGCTATGGCGACGTCTATTTTGCGCATGGCTATTCGGGCAAGGGGGTGATCCTGTCGACGCTGTCGGGCAAGCTGCTCGCTGAGGCGATCACCGGTGATGCTTCGCGGCTCGATCTGTTTTCGACCCTAAGCCCGCTGCCGTTCCCCGGCGGCACGGCGCTGCGCGGCCCGCTCTATGTGCTCGGCATGCTTTGGTACGCAATGCGTGACCGCATCAAACATTGAGCGCAGGCATGCGCAATGAGGCCGAGCGCCGCCACCAAGCGATTAACGGCTGATTTCGCGGCGGCGTCCGACTTGATCGATGCTTGAATATGGTCCGCAGGCCATGGCCGCGAGTCGGTTCGTGCCCTGCTCCCGAAGCCTGAGCGCCGATAGACCTGCCTGTTATTTCCTCAGCTAATAGATCGATATGATTGCAGGATTAACCGTTTCATAGCCCAGGCGCGGCTCCGATTTGTCTTTCGAAATCGGGCTGGAGACAGTTCCGGTTGAACTGCAATCCAATTTTGTTTCCCTGTTTTTCTTGATCGTGCTGCCCGACAGGTCGGCACAGCACGACGTTACTGGTGTACTGACCACCCTCTTTTTCTCGTGCGCAACGGCGGCGGTGGATACGGCAATCACAATTGCCGCGCAAACAATCGTCAATCTCATTGTTTCCCCCTTAGAGCACCGCAAAAATGTGGTCGACTGCCTTGAGACGCCGGCGAAGGCGGTATTCGCGCCTGGCCGGCCCATGCAGCTTCCGACTGCACAAGATTGTAACTACATTAGCTGCAGCGCAAGTAACCATTTCGGACTAGGGAACGGTCCCCTTCGATCGAAAGCGCTGGGCTGCCGGCGAAAAAGCAGGCGTTCTAGCCGTTCTCGCCGCCGAGCGCCTTCCAATTTTGGGACAGAGGTTGGCTGATGCCCTTAAACTCACGGCTACGCATCGGTTGGATCTATGCAGCGACAAGGCCAACCTTGGCAAAGCCTCTACATAGTCACCTTCGGGCAGCACCAGTCTTGGAATTCACGCCGTCAAGCAAGGCGAGCAGGCCTTTCAGAATTTCGATTGGCGGCGGCGGACAACCTGGAATGTGCAGATCGACAGGCAAGGCCTCGGACACTCCGCGCACCACCGCATAGCTGCCGGAGAAACAGCCGCCATTGCCTGCGCAATCTCCCAGTGCGACCACCCATTTTGGGTTGGGGGTTGCGTCATAGGTCAGCTTCAATGCCTCGCGCATGTTTTTTGTGACCGGCCCGGTGACGAGCAGTACATCAGCATGGCGCGGCGATGCGACGAACCGGATCCCAAAACGCTCGATGTCATAGAAGGCGTTGTTCAGCGCGTGCATCTCAAGTTCGCAGCCATTGCAGGAACCGGCATCGACCGCCCGGATCGACAGGCTTCGCCCCAATCGTTTGTGAGCAGCCCCATCGAGCGCGCGTGCGAGTTCGTCGACTGCCGTGCTGCTTGCCAACGGCGGACGCTCGGTGAGAGGGGGGCGTATCAGGCTTTCAAAAAGAAGCTTGCGCATGACAGCGTGCCTTCAGAGATCATGGCCCGAATAAGAGCAGTTGAACGATTTGTTGCACAGCGGAAAGTCGGCAACGATGTTTCCTTCGATCGCCGCTTCAAGGAGCGGCCATTGAAACCATGACGGATCACGGAGGTGACAGCGCTCGACCAAGCCGCCCTTGCCAATGCGCAGCCAGGCCAGAATGTCGCCGCGGAAACCTTCGACGAGCGCCATGCCTTCATGCGATCGGTTTGTCTGCGCGAAATCGACACGGATCGGTCCGTCTGGCAGTTGTCGCAGGACTTGTTCAATCAGAGACAGGCTCTGTTCGACCTCGTGGATACGAATCCATACACGGGCGTTCACATCGCCTTCCTGGAGGAGAGGTACATCGAAGGCGAGTTCGCCATAGGGTGGATAAGCGAGATTGCGTCGGGCATCGAAGTCCCGACCGGAGGCCCGGCCAACGTAGCCTCCGGCGCGATATTGACGAGCGAGTTCCACCTTCAGCCGGCCAGTTGCGACAGTCCGATCCTGCAGCGATGCCGTGTTGTCGTAGAGCTCGACCAGCGCGGGAAACCGCTGCCTGATCTCTGCGATCAGGGACCTGAGCGCTGTCGTGCCCTCATCGCTCAGGAAGCTTGCCACGCCTCCGGGCACGATGCAGTCGCGCATCAAACGATGACCGAAGGCAGCATCGCTTGCCCGCAATACGCGCTCACGCAGCACCCCACAGTGGGCATGCATAAGCGCGAAGGCGGCATCATTGCAGATGGCGCCTATGTCGCCCAGATGATTGGCCAGGCGCTCCAACTCGGCCATGAGCGCTCGCAGCCAGACCGCGCGTGGGGGAACCTGGACACCCAGCGCCGCCTCGACCGCGCGGGCAAAAGCGAGGGAGTATGCCACGGTACTGTCGCCAGAGGTTCTGCCCGCCAATTTGGCTGCACGGTCGATATCGGACCCCGCCATCAGGCCTTCTATACCCTTGTGCGCGTATCCGAGGCGCTGCTCCAGCCGGACGACCGTTTCACCGCTTGCCGTGAACCGGAAATGGCCCGGCTCGATGATGCCGGCATGCACGGGCCCGACCGGGATCTGATGCAGGCTCTCCCCCTCGGCAGGCAGGAAACTGTACGGGAAGGCAGTCGCAGCAGACGTCCGGACGCGGGTACTCAACGGATAGCTGACACCCCAATGGCCATGATCAAGCCACCGTCTCGTATCAGGCGCGCCTTGTGGCAGGAGCCCGAACAGGTCAGCAGCCGCACGTTCGAGCCGCAATGCGGGCGGATGCAGCCGGCCGACCGATGGGTAGCGGCCACTGGGGCATTCCAGGCTGACAACGCCGATGTCCCCGGCGCTTTCATCGAGAAGTGCCATGTGGACGGCGCCTGGCTCACCCCATAGGCCGAGCAAGCTCCAGTGGCCCTCGGCCAGTTGCTCGACGGCAAAGCCCCATTTTTTCGGAGTCACCACGGCGCGCGACCACGGGAAATGATTTTCGACACGTTGGCCAGCAAGGATGAGGTCGATCAGCGCAGGCATGCTCTTTTCTCTCCTCTGCTCACCCCAGGATACTTGCGACGTGCTGGAACCATGTGACCAGCGGTGGCGGCAGATAGATGCCGGCGGCAAACACCAACGCCAAGTGGGAATACATCGGAATGTAGGACGCCTCGGCGGGTGCAGTGCTGCCGCGCGGTTCGCCGAAAGCGACGCCGGTCAGTCGAAGCAGCAGGGCGCCGAAAGCGAGCAGAATCCCGAAAACCAACGGCATCGCCAAAAGAGGGTGTCTTGCAAATGTCGAACTCACGACCAGGAATTCGCTCATGAAGATACCGAGCGGAGGGAGGCCGGCAATGGCAACGACGCCGATGACGAGCGCCCAGCCAAGGGCAGGATGTGTTTCCGTCAGTCCCCGGATTTCGGCGATGTTCTGTGTCCCCTTGACCTGGGCAATGTGGCCGACCGTGAAAAAGATCGCCGACTTGGTCAGGCTGTGCATGACCATGTGCAGCAGCCCGGCAAAATTGGCGAGCGGGCCTCCTATGCCGAAGGCGAACACGATGATGCCCATGTGCTCGATCGAGGAGTACGCGAACAGGCGTTTGATGTCGCGGCGGCGGTAGAGCATGAAGGCCGCGAAGACAAGCGACGTCAGTCCCATCGTGATCATCAATGACCCAGGTGCGATCGCTTCCGGGCTTGCCGCGAGCAACAGCTTGAAGCGCAGCACGGCATAGAGTGCGACGTTTAACAGCAAGCCCGACAGCACTGCCGAAATCGGCGTTGGACCCTCAGCATGCGCGTCTGGCAGCCAGGCATGTAAGGGCGCAAGGCCGACCTTCGTCCCGTAGCCGAGCAGCAGAAAGATGAAGGCGACATTGAGCAGAGCCGGATCGAAGCGCGCGGCGTGAGCGATGAGCACCGTCCAGACCATCGCATTCGTCCCCTCGCCAACAACCGGCTGTGCAGCCATGTAGACGAGGATGGTGCCGAACAGTGCGAGCGCGATGCCGACGCTGCCCAGAATGAAATATTTCCAGGCGGCCTCCAGCGCTTCGTGCGTGCGGTAGATGCCGACCATGAGCACGGTGGTCAGCGTGGCAAGCTCCACCGCCACCCACATCAAGCCAATATTGTTCGACACGAACGCCAGGTTCATGCCGAACATCATGACCTGGTACATTGCGTGATAGAACCGCAAGTTCGGGACTGTCAGCCGCCCGCTCTCCAGTTCGTGGGCAATGTAGGAAGCGCTGAAGACGCTGGTGGTGAAGCCGACGAATGTGTTGAGCACGATGAAGACGATATTGAGATCGTCGACGAGCAGATACTGCCCAGGCTGCGGGCGGTCGGTGACAAGAAGCGACAGTGCGGCGAGCACGGTCAGCAAGCTCGCAGCGACATTGACGCCCGCCGATATCCGGTATTTCGGCAGCGCCGCCAGAAGTGCGGCCGAGAAGACCGGTATCAGCAAAATGGCGGCCACCGCATCGAGGGAAAACGCGGTCAACGGTGTTCTCCCCTGTAGTCGTCGAGCGCGCCGACATCCACCGAGTCGAACCTCTCGCGGATGCGGAACAGGAAGACTCCGATGACGATGAAGGCGATAAGGATCGAGAAGGCGACACTGATCTCGACGACCAGAGGCATGCCCTTGGCCCCCGTGGCGGCGAGGACCAGACCGTTCTCGAGCGACATGAATCCGACAACTTGGCTGACGGCGTTGCGGCGGGTGACCATCACCAGCAGCCCCAGCAAAATGATGGACAGCGCGAAAGCCAGGTCCTCGCGGGCGAGGGGATCAGCCTCGGGAGTGACGCGCAGCATCAGGACCATGGACAGGGTCACCAGGCCTATCCCCGCAAGCATCGTCGTACCGATGCCGACGGCGGTCTCGACGTCACGATGGATGCCGAGCCGCTGAATGATGCGATGAAGCCCGACAGGAATGACGATCGCCTTGAAGACGAGGGCGATCGCCGCCGTGACGTAGAGATGATGCGCGTCCTGAATGTATGCCTGCCAAGCTACGGACAGGGCCAGCACGATTGCATGAAGCGCAAAAACGTTGATCAGAGCAAAGAGGCGATCCTGATACAGCATCATGAAACTGACCAGCACCAGGCCGCCGGCGAGCAGGTGAGCGATGTCGAAGGTGAGGCCGTTCATCAGAGGCTCCGTGAGACGAACAGCAGGAGCGTGCCGAGCAGGGCCAGCATCAGCGCTGCCCCGAGGAAATCCGGGACGCGGAAGACGCGCATCTTGGCGATGGCAGTCTCAAACACGGCGAGGAGAACGCCACAGACGGCAAGCTTGCCGACATAGGCGACGACACCCGGAGCAAGGGATTCCAGTCCTGCCCCGGCGCTCGCCAGGCCCCAAGGTAGGAAGACGCAGGAAATCAGCGACACATAGAGCAGAAGCTTGAGGAAGGCGGCAAACTCGATCATCGCCAGATGGCGACCGGAATATTCCAGCACCATCGCCTCATGAACCATGGTGAGTTCCAGATGGGTCGATGGGTTGTCCACGGGTATGCGGGCGTTTTCGGCGATCGCCACCATCACGAGGGCGATGAGCGACATCCCGAGCGACACCCGCAAGCCAACCTCCGGTGACCCCATGAAGGCGGCGACCGTTGAGAGTTGCGTAGCACCCGCGACGAGCGCCAGGCTGAACACGATGAGCAGCATGGCGGGTTCGGCCAGCGAAGCGATCATCACCTCGCGGCTCGAGCCGATGCCGCCGAAGCTCGTGCCGACGTCCATGCCTGCCAGCGCCAGGAAGAACCGGGCGCTTCCCAGCAGTGCGACAATGGCTATGAGATCGGCGGTCCAACTGAATGTGAGGCCGGCGGCGAATGTCGGGATGAGCGCCGCGCCGACCCAGGTGGTGGCAAAGATCAGATAGGGCGTCACGCGAAACAGCCAGGATGCGTTGTCCGCCAGAACGACTTCCTTGCGCATCAGCCGCAAGAGATCGCGGTAAGGTTGGATCAGGGAAGGACCCTGGCGGCGCAAGAGCCGTGCCTTCACCTTGCGCACGAATCCGGTCAGGAGCGGCGCCAGCAAAAGCACCAGCGCCATCTGCGCGCCTTGAACGGCCAACTCGAGAATCACGGCCATAGTGCGAGCACCAGGAGCAGGACAATGAGAAAGAGAAAGACGAGGGTCAGGTAGCGCCTGATCGTCAGGAACTGCAGATGGTTGAGGTGGTCGGTCGCAAAGTCGAGGGCCCGGCCGATAGGCAGGTACAGCGTCTCCCAGATCACATCATGCATTTCGACATTCAGACGAGCCGGACCGGTCTCGCCAGGTGCCGGCATTTCGACGGTTTCCCTTGCACGGAATACGAACGTGCCGAAGACGCGGCGGATAGGCTGCGCGAAGCTGACGGCCGTGTACTGCGAGCTCGGGACCACATCCGGGAAGCCACAACCCCAGGCGGGACCCCGACGGAGTGCATGTGATGCAAAGCGATGGATCACATATGCCGCAGCGGATGCGGAAAAGGCGATGAACAGGAACACCAACAGGCCGTTGTAGGAACTGCGGCTCGCTGCAATCGGCACGATAGACAGCCAGGGCTGGGCCATCTGCACAGGCATCCGACTGCCGATCAGTGGCAGTGTCACCGATGAGAGGCCGTCTATCACAAGACCGGGCAGAATGCCGGCCAAGAGACAAAGGGCAGCGAGAATGAACATTGCCGCCAGCGAGTAGCGGTCGACCTCATGCGCCAGTTCCACCGCGGCCGAGCGTGGCCGGCCGAGGAATGTAATCCCGAACGCCTTCACAAAGCAGGCCGCGGCCAGTGCCGCTGACAGCGCCAGCAGACCGCCAACGGCGGGCACCATGACCTTCAGTCCCCATTGTGACAGATCGGGGCTCTGCAATATGGCCTGAAAGGCCAGCCATTCGGAGACGAAGCCGTTGAAGGGTGGAAGTGCCGAGATCGCGACGCAACCGACGAGAAAGGCAAAACTTGTAAAGGGCATGCGGTGGATGAGACCGCCCAGCTTCTCCATATCCCGCTCTCCGGTTGCCGTCAGCACGGCGCCCGCGCCGAAAAACAGCAGGCTCTTGAAAAAGGAATGGTTGAGGACGTGGAACAGCGCGGCGGTGAGCGCCAGCGCTGCAGCCGATGGCATGGCGTTCGCCTTGAAAGCGAGCGCGAGACCAAGGCTTACGAAGATGACGCCGATGTTTTCAATGGTGCTATAGGCAAGCAGTCGCTTCAGGTCCTTTTCCATCAGCGCGTAGAGGATGCCGAGAACCGCCGTCAGGCCGCCAAGGAAAAGCACGGCAACGCCCGACCACCATGCCGGCTCACCGAGCAGATCGAAAATAACGCGTATGAAGCCATAGACTGCGACCTTGGTCATCACGCCGCTCATGAGAGCCGAGACGTGGCTTGGCGCGGCCGGATGGGCGAGTGGCAGCCAGACGTGCAGCGGGACGAGTCCGGCCTTGGAGCCGGCGCCCAGCAGCATGAGAACCAGGACGAAAGCAGCGGCGAACGGGGTGGGATCGCCGGCTCGCATCGCGTCGAATGTGTAGGTTCCATCGGATCCGGCGAGCAGGCCGAACGCAAGCAGCAGCGCGAGTGTGCCGAAGCTCGCCATCACGAGATAGATGTAGCCCGCCCGCGCATTGTCCTGCTTGCGATGGTGCGCCATGACGAGCGCCCAGGAGGCGAGCGACATGAATTCCCAGGAAAGCAGGAAAGTGAAGGCGTCGTCGGCCACCACGACAAGGTTCATTCCGGCTAGGAAAGCCGGGAAGAACGGCAGCACCCGATGCGGCGCAGACTCATGCCTGCCGTAGCCGAGGCCATAAAGACTGGCCATGGAGCCGCCGAAGTTGACGACGATGAGGAAGAAAGTCGACAGCGCGTCCAAACGGAAATGAGCGCCAATCCATGGCAATCCAAGAGGCAACACCACAGTCGACGGGGTGACGGGATTGTCGGCGACGCGGCTCGCGAGAACCATGAGCACGGCCGCCGATATACCTAGCGTCAAGCCGTAGATCAGGCGTGTTCCCGAGTCGGATCTGCGGCTTTCCGCAATCGCAAGCACCGCAGTCCCCAGGAGCGCAGCGACGCCCCACAGGAGGACCGCGGCCCCCGAAATCACGCCACGCTCCTCACGGGGAGTTTGGCATCCGTATCGACTCCGCCAAGGATTTTGGCGGGGTCAAAATCCGCTTTCAGTCGCACGCCGCGCCCGCCGATTTGGCTGGAGGCGCCTTCAGCGATCAATTCCACACCGGCGAGGTCAAGTGCCCCGATCAGCTTCATGAGAGAATCGACGTTACCCCTAATAATCGACTCGCTGGCTTCCATGCGTTGAATTGTCGGCACGGAAAGACCGGACAATTCGGCAAGCCTGCGCTGGTCGATGCCAAGGAGCGCCCTCGCGGCACGCAACTGTGGAGCAGTTATCACGGTCGCATCCCCCTTTTGATCAGCTTTGAGATATTATCTCTACGTCTTGCAGCATATATTAAAATGCGGCGCATTCAATTAGTGATGCGTGACGCATCTGTCTTGAGGCTGTAGAAAACCGGGCGATACGCCCTGCCTCGAACCAAAGCCATGCGGCCATTCCCGTCACGGCCAGTCTTGTCGCCAGCCATCTTGGATTTGCGCGTGATGGGGCTGGCAATGGGCCCTTATCTCGGCCGGCCACTCGATTGGAGCCGCCGCGGGCGCGTCGGCTATCTCTTCGACCTCACTCTACGTTAAGAGTGGGTATGGCTGAGTTCGCTTGCTTTTGCCGTTGGGCCGGTCTCATCGTGTTCGTGCTTCAGGATCGGCCAAAACAGATAGCTGCCGAAATCCAGGAACAGCGCCTTCGCGAATGTGCTACCAAATCTGGCATGCGGCAAAGCTCTGCAGCGCTACTGCCAAAGCCGCCTCATGCGAACGGAGACGTCCTCCAGGACTGGCATGGAGGCCAGCACGAGGAGAATGGCCGCGAGAAACAACGTCGCCGCGAAGCCGACATGCTTGAAACCCACAGCGCCGACGACGCCGCCAGCAAAGAACAATGCTGGTCGTCACGCTCTCGCTTTATGCCATCCAGAACGCCCTGCTCAGCCGCAGCGGCGCCGGTCTGCGCTAGGAGGCCCGGATGTCCTCCCCGCGATCAACCACCACCAGCCGGCTTGGCCGCTTCGGCCTCGGGCTGACGGCCATGATGGTGCTGGCTTTCCTCATGGCGCCGCTGATCATCATCGTGCTGTTCTCGTTCAAGAGCAGCGGCGATTTCACCTTTCCCATCACCGGCTGGTCGCTGAAATGGTACAGCGAGTTCTTCTCGATGCAGACCTGGATGGATGCCCTGCGCAACAGCCTGGTTCTGGCTGTCTCGACGACACTTTTGGCGACGCCGCTAGGCACCATGGCCGCGCTCGGCCTCGCGGCGCCTAATCTGCCAGGTCGGCGCACGATCTCCGCCTTGCTGCTGGTGCCGATGATCGCGCCGGTGGTCATCGTCGGCGTCGGCATGTATTTCGTCTTCTCGATGGTCGGCCTGACCGCGACCCTTCCCGGCCTCATCCTCGGCCATACCTCGCTCGCCGTTCCCTTCGTCGTGGTGACCGTCTCGGCCGTTCTCACCGGTCTCGACAGGCGGCTGCTCTGGGCGGCCGCCAGCATGGGGGCGCCACCCTTCCTCACCTTCCGCAAAGTCACGCTTCCGGTCATTCTGCCGGGCATCGCGTCGGGCGCGCTGTTGCCTTCGCCACCTCGCTCGACGAAGTCGTGGTGACGATGTTCCTCGCCGGTCCCGGACAACGCACCTTGCCGCGCGAGATGTTCACCATCGCGCGCGACACGCTGACGCCGACCATCGCGGCTGCTGCCACAGTGCTGATCGCCGCCTCGATCGTTTTGCTGATTGCGTCCACAGCGCTCGGCCGCTCGAATCGATAGCGCCGGCCGTCCCGACGGCTTCTGGCCACGGGTTTGTCGATCAAACGCATGTTGCCCAAAACTGCACAGCGGCTCGGGACAGCGGCTCGGATTGAAACAGGAGCGCAAAAGCGCGTCAGCGGATCGTGGTCTATCGCGTAATAAAGCCTTTCAGGAACGCGGCCAGCGATGGAAGTCGAGTTAATCCTGATCGTCCAGCAAAGCGATGGCATCGAACGGTTGTTCGCGCGGCACCCGGATTTCGGCGCCGATACTTTGAAGGCTGGCAAGGAGTGCCGACACCCTTTCGGGCTCTTCCGGGTTCTGTTTCAGCACGCCGCCGGCAAGTCGGGTCAGCGGGCTATGGAGGAATTGCCGCTAGCGGGCAAAGGTGATGCGGATCGCTCCATAGGGTCCGAAATCGGCAGCGATAGTGTCACTGTGGCGACACTCCACGGGCCGGATGAACGAGCCCGACAGCACGGCCTGTCCGGCGGATATCTGCATGCCGTACTGATGCAGCCGGTTGGCCAGCCAGGCGATGCCCTTCGCCGGATGATCGAGCACCCCGGCGCCGAGCCCGGTCTCTTCGACCTCGCCATTGCGCGACAGGATGGCGCCGATCCAGCGCAGGTCGGCCTCGCGCGGTGCGGCACGACGGCCGCCGACGACGACGCCGGCATTGGCGGCATTGTCGGAGATGGTGTCGAAGAAGGTCCGTATCCTGCCGCTCTCCTTGTTGACGCGCTCGATACGGGTGTCGAGGATCTCCAGCGCCGGCGTGATGTAGTCGGTGGCGTCGAGCACGTCGTCGATCGACACGTCCGGACCGGCCAGCGACGCCTTCATTACGAAGGCGATCTCGGCCTCGATGCGCGGCTGGATGAAGCGGCCGGCTGGAACGGTGCCGCCGTCATCGAAGAACATGTCGTCGAACAGCACACCGGAATCCGGAATGTCGATGGCGAGCGCCGACTGCATCGCCTTGGAGGTCAGGCCGATCTTCCAGCCTTTGATCGTCAGGCCCGAGGCCACTTTTCGTTTCACCAGCGCCGCCTGGACGAGATAGGCGTCATCCATCGTCGCCCCGGGGAAATCAAGGCTGAGCAGCCTGATCTGGCGGCGGTCGCGCTCGGCCTCGAACAGCCTCGCGGCCGCGTCTTCGACCTGTTCTGGCGTCATCATCGGCCGGTCCCTTCGTCGACGACGCCGTTGCTGAGCAAGCCAATACCGTCGGCCTCGACCTCGATCACATCGCCCGGCTTCAGCCAGATTGGCGGGTCGAACCGGGCGCCGGCGCCGGTCGGCGTGCCGGTGACGATGATGTCGCCCGGCGCCAGCGTGGTGAAGGTCGAGATGTAGTTGATGATCTTGCGGAAGGAAAAGATCATGCGGCCGGTGCGGTCCTGCTGGCGAACCTCGCCATTGACGCGCGTGGTCAGCGCGATGTCAGCGATCTGTGCCTCGT
This sequence comes from Mesorhizobium sp. M1182, assembly GCF_040318335.1. Classification (NCBI taxonomy): domain Bacteria; kingdom Pseudomonadati; phylum Pseudomonadota; class Alphaproteobacteria; order Hyphomicrobiales; family Phyllobacteriaceae; genus Mesorhizobium; species Mesorhizobium sp. M1182. Next base: position 108,770 of record NZ_JAMYMD010000002.1, on the reverse strand, counting down.
CGGTGAACGGCACAAGCCAGGGGCCGATAGAGCCGGTCCGGTCGAAGTTCTTGCCCTGGGTGACATTGAACTTGGCGTGGCGCACCCAGTCGCGGATGGTCCCTTCGTTGCAGAGCGAAAGTGCTGCGATATGGCCCAGCGCATCCGCCTCGGCGATCCTGCGGCCGCCCTTGCCGATGACGATGACGATCTCGCCCTCATAATCGAGCTGCGGCGATTCCCACGGCCGCACGAGGGGCGTGCCATGGCCGACGAAGGAGCGCGGGAAGCGGATGAACAGCGACGGGTTCGAGGGTGCGGCCTGTCCGTCCTTGTACTCCTCGTTGCGGTCCGGATAGTTGACGCCGACGCAGATGATCTTTTCGGGCGAGGGGACGGGTATCTCGTAGGCGATGGCGTCGAGCGGGAAATCGGCGGCGAAAGCGTCCGCCTCTTCCGTCAGCCGTCGCAGTGCGCCGGCCTCTATCACCTCGCGCAAACTCGGCCACTGTGCGTGTCGCGCCGACAGGTCGACGACGCCCTTGTCGGTGATTGCGCCGTAGCGCGTTTTGCCGCCAACGGTGAAGGTGGCGAGACGTGCCGCGCTCATTTGTTTCCCCTGCAGTTAGCCGACGTCACGGCGCGACGATCGGCGAGGCCGCCAGATCGGACTTGCGCGGCTCGACGCCGGCAAAGGTGCTGCCTTCCTCGAACCAGCTCTTCGGCGCCGGTGCGCCCCACAGCGTCTGGCGCTGCGGGTCCTTGAGGTCCCATTTGATCGGCTCTAGGTCGGGATCTACCGTCTGGTAGTCCGAGCAATAGATCTCGATGCGGTGATTGTCGGGATCACGGATATAGAGGAAGAAGGCGTTGGAGATGCCGTGCCGGCCGGGGCCGCGCTCGATGTTCGGCAGCCAGCCGGTGGTGGCCATCAGGTCGAGCAGATCGATGATGTTGAGCGGCGTCGGCACCCAGAAGGCGACGTGGTGCAGGCGTGGGCCAATGCCGTTGGTGAAGGCGATGTCGTGGACACCGCCCTTGCGGTGCGTCCATGCCGCCCAAAGTCTTCCGGTCGCGGCATCCTCCGTGTACTCGGTCACGCGGAAGCCGAGCTCGTTGTAGAACGCCACCGATTCATCGACATTGGGCGAGAAGCAGTTGAAGTGGTCGATGCGCAGCGGCTTGACGCCCTTATACAGCGCATACTTCTGATGGATCGGCGGCAGCCGCTCCATTCTGGAATAGAATTCGAGCGGAATGCCGTGCGGGTCGCGGGTGCGGAAGGTACGCGACTGGTAGGGCCGCTCGACCCATTTCACAGGCAGGCCCCTGGCTTTGAAGAAGTGCTCGGCCTTGTCGAGATCGTCGTCGGAAAACAGCTTGAAGCCGAGGTCGCGGGCTTCCGGCGCGGCACCTTTCCTGAGCACGATGCAATGGTGGCCGCGCTCTTCCATGGCGCGCAGATAGATGGCGTCCTTGGTCTCGTCGGTCACCTGCAGGCCGAGCGTGTCGACATAGAACGCGCGCGACTTACCGAGGTCTGTAACAGCCAGCTCGACGTGGCTGAGCCGCACGATGTTGAATGCCGGGTAGAGATTGGGTGTGGGCAAGGGCATCGTTGGGGTCTCCGGTCAGCCGCCGAGCTTCTGGATGGAATGCGGCGCCGTGGCGAACGCGATGTTCTTGGTTTCCATGTAGAAATCGAACGACCAGTCGCCGCCGTCGCGGCCGATGCCTGAGTTCTTGGCGCCGCCGAACGGCGTCGGCAGGTGGCGCACATTCTCCGAATTGACCCAGATCATGCCGGCGTCGAGCGCGTCGGTGAAGCGGAAGGCGCGGGTGACGTCCGAGGTCCAGAGATAGCCGGTCAGGCCGTATTGCGTGTCGTTGGCCAGCGCCAGCGCCTCGGCCTCGTCCTTGAACGAGATGGCGGTCAGCACGGGTCCGAATATCTCTTCCTGGGCGATGCGCATCTTGTTGGTGGCGCCGACGAACAGCGTCGGGCTGACATAGCAGCCGCCGCCCGGACCGGCGAACTTGCCGCCGCCGGCGGCGACGACAGCGCCTTCCGACTTGCCGATCTCGATATAGGACAGCACCTTTTCCTCATGCGCCGGATGGATCAGTGGGCCAACCACGGTTTCGGGGTCGAGCGGATGGCCTATCCTGATGCGCTTGGCCTTCTCCGCCACCAGCGCGGTGAACTTGTCGTAGATGCTTTCCTCGACCAGCAGGCGTGAGGACGAGGTGCAGCGCTCGCCGTTCAGCGAATAGATCATGAAGACGGCAGCGTCGGCGGCCCGCTCCAGGTCGGCATCGGCAAAGACGATGACCGGGTTCTTGCCGCCGAGCTCGAAATGCACGCGCTTCAGCGTGTCGGCACCCTGCTTCATGATCATCGAGCCGGTGCGGCTTTCGCCGACGAAGCCGATCGCCTTGATGTCGGGGTGTTCGGTCAGCGCTCTGCCGGCGTCCTCGCCAAAGCCGTTGACGAGGTTCCACACGCCCTTCGGCAGGCCGGCCTCCTCGGCGATCTCGACCAATAGCCGTGCCGTCAGCGGCGAGAACTCGGCTGGCTTGTGGACGATCGTACAGCCGGCGGCGAGCGCCGGCGCGATCTTCCAGGTCGACAGCATGAAAGGTGTGTTCCACGGCGTGATCACGCCGACCGGGCCGACCGGCACGCGCGTCGTCATGTTGACCTGGTTCGGTGCGCGGATCGCGTGGCCGTCGCGGGCCTCCGGCGCGCGGTCGGCGTAGAAGCGGAAGTTCTCCGCGCCGCGCAGCGCTGCCTTGGCCATGAACTTCAATGACTGGCCGGTGTCCATGCATTCGACGAAAGCGATTTCCTCGGCCCGCGCGACGATGGCGTCGGCTATTTTGTGCAACTGCTTCTTGCGGGCGTCGCCTGATATCGCCGCCCAGTCGCGGAAGGCAGCCTTCGCCGCTTTGGCGGCGCGGTCGATGTCGGCGGCCTTGCCGCGTGCCACCTTGGCGATCGGCTTCAGGTCGATTGGCGACAGCGTCTCGTATGTCGAGCCGTCGGCGGCCGGCACGGCTTCGCCGCCGATCTGGTTGAGCACGCCAGCGCTTCTGAAGCGCTCGAGATAGGCCTCGGCCTTTCTCAGATTGTCGTCCAATGCCGCCATGATATGGGTTCCTGTCACTTGCCGCCCAGGCGCGGGTGGATGGCATTCTTCTTCCAGCTTAGTTCGGCATCGATCTCGCGGATCTCCAGCGACAGCGCGAAATGCGGCGTCGTGAACAGAGATGCGAGATGATCCGAAACAGTAGTGAAGATCGCCTCGCCGGTGCGTTTCTTTTCCTCGGCGCTGCGGCCCTTGCCGATGCGGAAGTTCATGTCGATGAACCCGTTCTCCGGGAGGCGATCGGCGATCGCGTATGCCTCGGCGCAGAAAGCGCGTACCCTCACCGCGCCATGTTCGAACAGGCCGGTTTCGAGGATGGTGCGAGCGACCAGCGTGCAAAGCGCGCTGATGTCGACCTTGGCGTCGAGATTCGCCGAATATTCGATCGCCATATGTGGCAAGGTTTCCTCCACCTTGTAATTAACATGTGAATTACATCTTGACGGCGGAATGTCAAGTGTCGTTCTCTATGCAGGTACAGCTCCCGATGGTGGGATTGCCGCCCCCGGCAAAATCGCGGATATAGCTGCGATCCGAGCCTCATTGTGTGGTGCGAGTCGTACCGGAATTGGAATTTTTTGGAGACCTGACCTTGCTACCGCCCAGCACCCGCCGCTCCCTGCCCATGGCTCTGCTTCGCGCCCGCGAAGTGATCATGGCGCATTTCCGGCCGATGCTTGCCCGCCACGACATCACAGAGCAGCAATGGCGTGTGCTGCGTGTGCTTGCCGAAGCCGGGCCGCTCGAGGCAACCGAACTTGCCCATCGCGCCTCGATCCTTCCGCCCAGCCTGACCCGTATCATCAAGGCGATGGAGGAACGGCAGTTCATCACCCGCAACAAGGTCAAGGATGACGGTCGCCGGGCGCTGCTCGCAATCAGCCCGGCCGGGCTGGTGCTGATCGAGGATTTGTCGCCCGAGCGCATCGCCATCTACGATGCGATCGAGCAGCGCTACGGCGCCGAACAGCATGAGCACCTGCTCGACCTGCTCGAAAGCCTGATTCAGTCGGAATCATCCGAAAACCAGACCTGACAGCCTCTACCCGCCAAAACTGCCGAGTGCGCTCGGCTGCATGTAGTTGCGGCCGACATAGAGCAGCGCCGCCTCGTCGCTGCCGTGGCGGATGTCGACGACGCGGCCGAACATCACATTGTGCGTGCCAACCTTGTTCACGTCGCCGATCTCGCAATCGAAGCTGACGATGGCGTCGAGCAGCGCCGGCATGCCGGACGGCATGGTCTGCCATCTTGCCGCATTGTAGCGCTCGCTCATGTCGCGGATCGTGCCGGCGAACTTTGCCGCCAGATGGGTGTGTAACTGCGTCAGCACGTTGACGCAGAAACGCTGGTTGGCGAGGAACAGGCCGGTCTGCGCCGAGCGCTCGTTCATGCACACAAGCAGCGTCGGCGGATCGTCGGAAACGCTGCACATGGCGGTCGCAGTGAAGCCGCCGCGGCCGGCCGGACCATCAGTCGTGACGATGTTGACCGGCGCACAGACCCGCGCCATCGCCTCACGGAACTCCAGCCTTGCAACTTGTGGCTCCATGGCCGGGACCTCAGCTTGCGCCAGCCGGCAGCGGCGGCAGCCAGGTGTCGCCGGTCCAGCCCTTTTCGTCGTAGTCGGCCATGCAGGTGTCGACCAGTTCCTCCATCGCCCTCAGGCGCCCGCCGCGCTCAGCGCCCTTCAGCACCTGCAGCCGCACCTCTTCCGGCGCACCGGCATAGTTGAGCTCATAGAGCGCGTGGCGGCCGCCGAACTCGGTGCCGGTCGCATCCCACAGCAGCTTCATGATCTTGATGCGTTCGACATGGCCCATGTCATTGGAGCCGCGCACGTACTGGGCAAGGTACTTGTCGATCTCCGGATTGTCGAAATCCTTTGCCGAGGACGGCAGGTAGATCAGCCCCGAAGCGATGACTCGGCGCACCGTATCGATAACGCGCGGATAGGCCTCCGACATGAAAGTGCGATAGGCGAGCGCCGCTTCGAGATTGGGCAGCACGGCGCCGTTCGCCCATGGGATCGGGTTGTGCGCCATGGCGTTGGAAAAGCTCCAGAACATGTGGCGCAGCGCAATTACTTCGCCGAGGGCCGCCTGGTTGCCGCGGAAGGCATCCCCGCCCGTCGCGCGCAGCGCCTTCGCCAGCAGGCCTGCGAGGAAGTCGAGCTTGACAGCGAAGCGCGTGCAGCCCTGAAAACAATAGCCGTGCATGAAGCCCGACGCTGGGTGGAAGGAGAGGATCTTCTGCGCATCGCGCAGCACCAGCACGTCCTCCCAGGGGATGAAGACATTGTCCAGCACCAGGATCGCATCGTTCTCGTCGAAACGAGACGACAGCGGATAGTCGAAGGGATGGCCGACCGTGTTGGCCGTCTGCTCGTAAGAGACGCGGCAGAACATCTTTATCCCCGGCGCGTTCATAGGCACGATGAACATCACCGACAATGACGGGTCCTCGGTGACCGTCGCCGAGCTCTGCGCCAGGAAATTGTAATGGGTGAGCGCTGACGACGTCGCCACCACCTTGGCGCCGGACACCCAGATGCCGGCGTCGTTCTCCTTCGTGATGTGCACGAACACGTCCTTCACCTGCTCGGCCGGCTTGTGGCGGTCGATCGGCGGGTTGACGATGGCATGGTTCATGAACAGGGCCGCTTCCTGGGCGCGTTTGTGCCAGGCGAGTGCATTGTCCCTGAACGGGCCGTACCACTCGGCATTGGCGCCGAGCGTGTTCATAAGTGCTGCCTTGTAATCGGGCGTGCGCCCCATCCAGCCGTAGGACATGCGCGACCAGTCGGCGATGGCGGTCTGCTGTGCGGCGAGATCCGCGGCGGAATGGGCGACGCGGAAATATTTGTGCGTGTAGCCGCCAGAACCGGTGTCGGTCGGCGAGGTCAGCACCGCCTGCCGCGCCGGACCGTGCAAGGCATCGTAGAGGCGGGCCAGCGAGCGCGCCGAGTTGCGCATCGCCGGATGGGTGGTGACGTCGGCAATCCGCTCGCCATTGATATAGACCTCGCGCCCGTCGCGCAGGCTCTGCAAATATTCGGCACCGGTAAACGGCCGTTTCGTGTCGGCCCGGAAATCTTCCGATCGCATCATGATCCTCCTTTAACGCGTCAACTGTAGCGATCGTCGTGACAAAGGTTTATGGACGAAAGTATAGAACCACTTGGATTTTTTCGCCGTGATGAGCCAGACTGCCATTCCCGAATTCTTCGTCTACGGCGAACCGGCGCGTGCGCTCGACGTCGGATTCCTGCATGTCGAGACTGTTCTTGCACGTGCGTCCGTGCATCGCGGCCAGGTTCTCGCGCACAAGCACCCGCAAATGGCGCAGATCACCTTCTGGACCGGCGGCAGCGGCATTTATCGGATCGAAGACGAGACCTGGAGTTTTTCGGCGCCGACGGTGAGCTTCATGCCGAGCGGCGTGGTACACGGATTCAGCATCGAGACGGGCGCCGACGCCGTCGTTGTCTCGGTCGCCGATGCTGCCCTTGCGGCGATCGCTGAGCAGTCCGCGCTGCCGCTCGACCAGCCGGTCTTCGTCACCGGACGCGGTGAAACGGCCCTCTGGGAAAGGTTGGGTGATACGGTTACGATGATCCAGGCGGAATATGCCGACAGGTTGCCCGGTATGGAGAAAATCCTGCCGCCGCTGATCGCCGTGGCATTGTCGGGCATCGCCCGCCTCGATGCGCAGTCGCATGCTGTCGCGGTGCCGGCGACGGTGGCGCTGGGCGGCCGGCTGCGGCGTCTGATCGACCGGCATTTTCGCGACGACTGGCCGGTCGAGCGCTATGTCGCCGCGCTCGGCACCACGCGCCATCTGCTCGACAAGGCAGCGCGGCAGGTGCTCGGCGCGGGCGTACGCCAGGCGGTTGGTGAGCGGCGGCTGGTCGAGGCCAAGCGCCTGCTGCTGTTCACCGTGCGCCCGGTCGAGGACATCGCCTATGAGACCGGGTTCAACGACCCGGCTTATTTCTCGCGCTTCTTCCGCGCCGCCGTCGGCCTCTCGCCGGCGGCGTGGCGACGCCTGCGGCTCGGTCAGGACTGAGCGTCACCGTCGCTCAGGCGGCTGCCGTCAGTCCGGCGTCGAGAGCCTCGGCGATCTTTGCCACATCGGCGGACGAGATCACCAGCGGCGGCGACAGGATGATGGTGTTGCCGGAGACGCGCAGCATGACGCCGGCCTTGTAGGCGGCCTCTGCGGCGGCATTCATCGTCTTCTTGTCGGTCGGCTTCTTGGCGGCACGGTCGGAAACCAGTTCGAGCGCCGCCATCAGCCCTTGGTAGCGCACATCGCCGACCAGAGCGTGCTTCGTCTTCAGCGCTTCCAGCGCATTGCCGAGTTCGACACCGCGCGCCGCCGCATTCTCGTTGACGGCAAGCCGCTTGGTCTCGGCGAGTGTGGCCAGCCCCGCCGCGCAGCCGACCGGATGGCCGGAATAGGTGTAGCCGTGCCCGATCGAGCCGAAGCTGGTCTTGTCGGCCTCGAAGACGTCGGCAACCTTGGCGCTGATCAGCGTGGCGCCGAGCGGGAAGTAGCCTGAGGTGATCGCCTTGGCGATGCTCATGAAATCCGGCTTCACTCCGGAGAGCCGCGAGCCCGACCAGGCGCCGGTGCGACCGAAGCCGGTCACCACCTCGTCGGCGATGAGCAGGATGTCGTGACGGTCGCAGATCGCCCGCACCATCGGCATGAAGCTCTCATGCGGAACGATCACACCGCCGGCGCCGAGCACCGGCTCCATGATGAAGGCCGCGATGGTGTCGGCGCCCTGGAAGGCGATCTCGTCTTCGATCGCCCGCGCGCAGAGTTTCGCCAGCTTCGCCGGGCCGGTCTCGTCGAATGGGTTGCGGTAGGTCCAAGGCGCTGGCGTGTGGAAAACGCCGGGCATCAGCGGCTCGTAGTTGCGGCGGAAATTGGCGTTGCCGTTGACCGAGGCGCCGCCGAAATGCGTGCCGTGATAGCCCTTCTTCAGCGCCAGGAACTTCGTCCGGTCGCCCTGGCCCCTGATCTTCCAGTATTGCCGCGACAGCCGCAGTGCCGTCTCGACCGAGTCCGAGCCGCCGGAGGTGAAGAAGGTCCGTACCATGCCCTCGGGAGCGAACCAGTCGCACAGCTCATAGGCAAGCTCGATCGACGGTCCGGTCGAGGTGCCGCGAAAGCCGGAATAATAGGGCAGGGCGTCGAGTTGTGCTGCGATCGCCTTCTTGATCGGATCGCAGCTGTAGCCGAGGTTGACGTTCCACAGGCCCCCGACTGCATCGAGGACGGTGCGGCCTTCGGCATCGGTGACCGAGACGCCTTCGCCCTTCATGATGATCTTTGGCGGCGTCGCGCGCATCTCGGCCGGATGCGCCATCGGATGCCAGATCGGCTTGGCGTTGTTCTCGGTGAGGAAGTTGATGTCGCGCATCGGTGGGAACTCCGTTTCTTGAATTCTTAGGCCGCAACGCCGAAATGGCCGAGCGCCTCTGCATAGCCTTGCCCCGGTTGGGCGACGTCGAAATGCACGGCCAGCATGCCGGCGGCGACCGCGCCGTCGACGTTACGCTTCTGGTCGTCGACGAAGACGCAAGCCGCGGGCGGCAAGTGCAGTGCTTCGCTCACCATCGCATAAGCGCGCGGATCGGGCTTCAGGATATGCGTGTAGGTGGCGTCGATGATGGTCTCGAACAGCGACAGCAGCGGCAGGCGCTCGCGAAAGCTGTTGCCGTAGAACAAGTCGAGCTCGTTGGAGAGGATGGCGAGCCGGATGCCAGCTTCATGCGCCACACGGATCGCTCGTTCCGCCTCTGGCCGCACCACCGCTTGCGGGTCGGCGCCGCGCGCCCGCTGCACGAAAGTCGACATGTCGTCCCAGTCCTCGCCGACGAGACGGCCGACTTCACGCGTGCGCGTCTTCCAGTAGTCGCGCTCGCTGATCTCGTCGGCTTGCATGGAACGCCACAGCGGGTCGGATTCCGAATCGAACGGCCCGCGCCAGCCGAGCGTGCCGGGCGTCAAGTCCAACGCGCGTTCGGTCAGCGCGTGCGTCTCGAACAGCGTGCGGGTGACGACGCCGCCGAAGTCAAGCACCAGCGCCTTTGGCAATGGCCCGCTCATGCAGCTTGTGTTCCTTCCGGCGCGCCCAGCGGCACAATGCCTTCGGCGACCCAGCGGTCGAAGATCTCCAGCGCCTTGGCGCTGAAGGCGGCGTCGTTGATGTGCCCTGATATCTCGTGCAACTCGGCATTGCCGGGCACGCTCGAGCGCATCTCCTCGACAAAGGCCGACAGCGCCTCCGGTTCGTGCAGCGGCTCGCCCTCCTGGTCCCATTGCTGGATGCCGCCTGCCGGCAGGATGAAGGCGGTCGGCCCGGTTGCGGCGGCGAGCTTCTCGCCGATGGCGCGCGCGATCTCCTTGCGGGTTTCGCCGTCTGATGTCACCGAGGCGAGCAGGCGGTTGTGCGCATGGTACGGCCGTTCGAAGAAACGGGCAGGCACTGCTTGCCAGGTCGGAAAATCCACCATGTCGACGGCGCCAGGTGCCACGATCTGAGGGATGCCTTGCCGACCGGCATTTTCCAGCCGGTCGGAGCCCGAATTCACCACCGAGCCGGTCAGCTGGTTGGCGAGTTCCTGCAGGCTGAAATCCATCACCGCGACGAAGCCGCGCTGCGCGGCGATCGCCTCCAGCGCCCGGCCGCCCATGCCGGTGGTGTGGAAGACGATGACTTCATAGCCGCGCTTCTCCAGCTCCGGCTTCAGCGTCACCATATAGTGCAGGCAGCTTTTTCCCAGCGAACTCATGCCTATCCTGGGCCGCGTCGCGTCCGGCTTAACGACGGCGCGCGCGGCACCCACCACCGCTCCGCAGGCCTGCGACAGCACCGCCTTGCAGGCACTGTTGAGGCCATAGAGACCGCCCGCCCACAGGATCATCATCAGGTCTGTGGCGATCCGTTCTGGTGGCAGCAGATGTGAATAGGCAATGGTCGAGATGACGAATTTCGGCACGCCGAGCGGCAGCGCCAGCGCGACGTCAAGCGCAAGGTCGGTGCCCATCGAGCCACCGAGCGCGATGAAACCGTGGATTTCGCCCTTGTCGCAGAGTGCGCGGGCAAGCCGCGAGGCGCCGAGCGCCATCAGCGTCATCGCCGAATTCTCGTCGCCGCTGGCGATGATCGCCTCGATGGTCGTGTCGGCAGCTTGAGCCACCGCATGCTTGTCATGCGCCGGCTGGTAGGGCGGATCGCCGAGCACGCTCACATCCATCATCACGGCGACACCGCCGACCGCCTCGATGCGCTCGCGCATGAAGAGCAATTCGTCGGCCTTGGTGTCACCGGTGCCTATAACCAGGATTCGGCGTGTCTCCTCCACAGTCAATCTCCTTGCAGGGGTATTTGTTGTCATGCTCGCTTGAGGCCCGGCTGGCCCTGCCGTCCGAAAAGCCGCTCGCTGATAACGCGCGCAGCCGCCGCCACACTGGCGCCATAGCGCTCGATCTCGCCCTTCTGGACCCGCACCTTAGGCGCCGCGACGGCGATGATGCCAATGGCAAAACCGTCGGCGCCGAGGATCGGCGCCGCGACGCTGAGCACGCCCTCCTCGAAGCCTTGCGAGCCGGTCGAGTGCCCGCGCGCGCGGGCGGCGGCGACATGCTCGGCAAGTGTTTTCGCGTCGCGTATTGTGTGGGGCGTGAAGGCCGGCAGCGGTCCGGCCAGAACAGCGTCTCGGATACGCTCTTCCGTGAACGCCAGGAACGCAATGCCAGAAGCCGTCGCATGCATCGGCAGCACCTCGCCGAGTTGCACGCTGACGCGATTGGCCCTGGTCGATTCGACGACATGGACTGTGATCAGGCCGCGCTTCGAATATTCCGACAGGTGCACCGTCTCATCGGTTTCCGCCGCCAGCGCCTCGACCACCGGCACCGCCATGCGCAGGAAGGGGAACTGGGCTTCGCGCATCAGCGCCAGCCGCGCGACACCGGCGCCCAGCCGGTAAAGACGCGTGGCTTCATCCTGCTCGACCAGCCCATGCGCTATCAGGGAGACCAGCAGCCGGCGCGTTGTTGCCTTGTCATGGCCGGCGCGCCGGGCGAGGTCAGCCAACGCCGTCTCGGGCTCGCCGCGACCGAGCATTTCCAGGAGCGTGATGGCCTTGCTCACCGTACCCATGCGTATCTGATCCTCCATCTGATACTTAACGTGCGAATTAACTTGACAGGAAGCCGGTTCCTTTGCAAGTCTATATTCGAAATGTCGTTGCAAATAATGAAACGACAAGGCGGCCCGAAACAGGGCCTCGACATTTCAGGGACACTTGGCTTCCGCAGCGCGGAATTGGAGGGAAAGATGACGACAATTGAAGCCGGCGAAGCGAACCGGCTGAGGAAGAACAGCCTTGGCGTTGGCGCCATCACCTTCATGGTGATCTCGGCAGCGGCGCCTCTGACGGCTGTGGCTGGCGGCACGCCGCTCGGCATGCTGATGGGCAATGGCGCGGGCTTTGCCGGCACCTATCTGATCGTGACGCTGCTGCTGCTGTTGTTCGCGGTCGGCTATGTCGCCATGTCGCGCCATGTCGGCAATGCAGGCGCCTTCTATGCGTATGCGGCGCGCGGGCTCGGCGGTCTCGCCGGCGGCGCCACGGCGCTGATCGCAATCCTGTCCTACAATGCCATGCAGATCGGCGTCATGGGCCTTCTCGGTGCCGCGACCGCCGGGCTGTTCGCCGGCTGGGGCATCAACTTGCCCTGGTGGGCGTGGAGTTTCGTCGCCATCGCCATCGTCGCCGTGCTCGGCTACAGGCAGGTCGACCTGTCGGCCAAGATCCTGACCGTTCTGGTGCTTGCCGAATACGTCGTGGTGCTGATCCTCGACATGGCGATCGTCAAGACCGGAGGCGATAGTGGACTGTCAGCGGCGCCGTTCAGTTGGAGCCAGATCACCAGCGGCGCGCCGGCGATCGCCATCCTGTTCTGCTTTGCCGCGTTCATCGGCTTCGAGGCAACGACGATCTATGCCGAGGAGGCGCGCGACCCCAAGGTCACCATTCCGCGGGCGACATATTTCTCCGTCATCCTGATCGGCGTCTTCTACATGGTCACCGCATGGCTGATGGCGGTCGGTGCCGGCGTTGACAAGCTGCTGCCGGCGCTGCAGGGGCTTCAGGATCCGACCACGTTCCTGTTCGGCCTGTCCGACCGCTACGCCGGAACGATGCTCTCGCACGCCATGAGCATCCTGTTCGTGTCGAGCCTGTTTGCCGGCGTACTGGCGTTCCACAATGCGGTCGCCCGCTACATCTATGTTTCCGGCCGCGAGAAGCTCCTGCCGCGGACCATCGGCGTGACCCATTCGACGCACCAGAGCCCGCATGTCGCCTCGGTCATCCAGAGCGTGCTTGCCGCTGTCGTCGTCGGGCTCTTCGCCGTGCTTGGCCTTGACCCGGTGCTGGCGCTGTTTTCGTGGCTGACCAACGTTGCCACTCTCGGCGTCATCGTGATGATGGCGGTGGCCTCGCTCGCCGTCGTGATGTTCTTCCGTGCCAACCCGTCCAGTCAGGAGAACGCGGTGAAGACCACAATCCTGCCGGGGCTGACCTTCATCGCCTTCGTCATCATCATCTACCTGATCGTCATCAATTTCGGCGGCCTGTCCGGTGCTGGCGGGTTCCTCGGCGTGTTCCTGCCGGCGCTGGTGCTGATCGCGGCCGTGGTTGGCCTTGTGCTGGCGAGCGCGTTGAAGAGCCGGGATCCGGTGGCCTTCGCCGAGCTTGGACAGCCTTTGAAGGACTGAGATCAAGAGGGGCGGCGCATGACGCCGCCCCCTTCTTCACCCTAGGGGAGTAGCGGCGTTGAGCTTTGCCGAGAGCATCACCGTTGAGGCGCTGGAAGCCGATCCGTATCCGATCTATGCTGAACTGAGGCGCAACGCGCCGGTCGCTTTCGTGCCGGCGGTCAACCTCTGGTTCGTCACCCGCTGGAAGGATGTCGAAACGGTCGCGAAGTCGCCCGACATCTTCTCCGCGGTTGTCGGGACATCCCCGGTCGAACGCTCCTTCGGCAAGCCGACCATCCTGACCACCGACGGAGACGTCCACAAGGATCTGCGCCAGGGCGTCGACCCGAAATACCGGCCGCGCACCGTCGCTTCCTATGCCGGGGATCTCGTGCGCTCGATCGCCGGACCCTATCTCGACCGGATCGCCGAGCAGGGTGCGGCGGAACTGATGGCCGAGTATTTCGAGCCGGTGTCGACGCTCAGCCTGGCGCGCTCGCTCGGGCTGGCCGACATCGACATGCCGACCTTGCGGCGCTGGTTCTATGGCCTTGCCCAGGGCGCCATCAATTTCGAGAACGATCCGAAGCGCCAGGAAATCGCCGATGCGATCAGCGCCGAGGTTGGCGCCGCCATCCTGCCGACGCTGGAGAGGCTTGTCCACGCGCCTGACGACTCCGCCCTGTCGCACATACTGCATGACGGCATGCCGCAGGGTGCGACCCGCGCCATCGACTTCGTGATGCCGAGCATCAAGGTCATCCTGCTCGGTGGCATGCAGGAGCCCGGCCATGGCGCCGGCTCCATACTTGCCGGCCTGCTTTCGCATCCCGAGCAGATGCGGCAGGTGCTGGACGATCTGGAAACCTTGGTGCCGAAGGCGGTCGACGAGGGTTTGCGATGGGTCGCGCCGATCGGCACGCAGACGCGCCAGACGACGCGCGCGGTCGAGCTCGGCGGCGTGACCATCCCGGCGGGCGCGCCAGTCGCCGCGCTCGTCTCCTCGGCCAGCCGCGACGAAATCCGGTTCTCCGATCCCGACCGTTTCGACATCCTTCGTGATGAAGGCAACCACGCTGCCTTCGGCTTTGGCCATCACTTCTGTTCGGGTCGGTTTTTTGCGCGCGAGCAGATGTGCCTCGCGGTAAGGCTTCTGCTGGAACGGTTTCCGGATCTGCGGCTGGTGCCAGGCAAGGAACCGGTGTTCCGGGGCTGGGAATTTCGCGCGCCAACCACCCTGCATGTCGCCTTCGGAGCCGGTACCCAATGATCAACCAGAACACCATCGATATGCTGCGCAAGGCCGAGGTCGGTGTGCGAAACCTCTTCATCGATGGTGCGCAGACCGCAGGTGCAAGTGGCGCCACGCTGCCCGTGATCTCGCCGATCGATGGCCGCCCGTTCGCCAGCATCGCCGACGGCAACGCCGTCGATGTCGATCGCGCCGTGGCGTCGGCGCGCAAGGCGTTTGAGAAGGGCTCGTGGTCGCGCGCCGCCCCCGCCTTCCGCAAGAAGATTCTGACGAAGTTAGCCGAGCTGGTCGAAAAGCATGTCGATGAACTGGCGGTGCTTGGCGTCCGCGACAACGGCACCGAGATCGGCATGGCCTACAAGGCCGAGCCGTTATCGGCCGCGGGCACCATCCGCTACTACGCGGAGGCTATCGACAAGGTCTATGGCGAGATCGCGCCGACGGCCGAGAATGTGCTCGGGCTGATCCACAAGGAGCCGCTCGGCGTTGTCGGCGTCATCGTACCCTGGAATTTCCCATTGATGATCGGCGCCTGGAAGATCGCGCCGGCGCTGGCTGCCGGCAATTCCATCGTCGTCAAGCCGCCCGAGGTCGCTTCGCTGACGCTTCTGCGGCTGGCTGAGCTCGCTGCCGAAGCCGGGCTTCCCGCCGGTGTGTTTAACGTCGTTACCGGCCGTGGCGCGGTTGCCGGCGAGGCGCTCGGCCTGCACATGGATGTCAACGCCATAGCCTTCACCGGCTCGGGGCCGGTCGGCCGGCATCTGCTTGAGTATGCGGCGCGTTCCAATCTGAAGCGCGTCTTCCTCGAACTCGGCGGCAAGTCGCCCAACATCGTCTTTGCCGACGCCCCGGACCTGAAACAGGCCGCAATCGTCTCGGCCAACGGCATTTTTCGCAATTCCGGCCAGGTCTGCGTTGCCGGCTCGCGCCTGCTCGTCCAGGCGTCGGTCTACGACCGCTTCATGGACGAGCTCCTCGCAGCGACCACGCGGCTGAAGGTCGGCGATCCGCTCAATCTGACGAGCGACGTCGGTGCGGTATCAAGCGCCGAGCAGCTGGACAAGAATCTCGGCTTCGTCGAACGGGCGACAGCTGAAGGCGCCCGTCTGGTCACCGGCGGCGGACGGATCCTGGCCGAAACCGGCGGCAGCTACATGGCGCCGACGATCTTCGAGAACGTGACGCAAGAGATGCAACTCGCCCGCGAGGAGGTGTTTGGGCCGGTGCTCGGCGTGATGCGCTTCGAGACCGAGGAAGAGGCGGTGCGGCTTGCCAATTCGACGGTCTATGGCCTTGCCTCGGCGGTGTGGACCGCCAACCTCTCCACGGCGCATCGTATGGTGCGCAACATCAATGCCGGCGTCGTCCACGTCAACACCTATGGCGGCGCCGACATCACCGTGCCGCTCGGCGGCGTCAAGCAGTCCGGCTTCGGTCGCGACAAGTCGATGCATGCGCTGGACAAATACACCGATCTCAAAACGGCCTGGATTTCTCTCGGCTGACCGTTTCTCGCTAAGCGCTGCCGAGGATGAAATCGGCACAGCGGTCGGCGATCATGATCACCGGCGCGTTGGTGTTGCCACTGATGAGCCTGGGCATGACCGAGGCATCGCAGATCCGCAGGCGCGGCACGCCGCGGACGCGCAACCGCGGATCGACCACGGCACTGTCGTCATTGCCCATCCGGCAGGTTCCCGATGGGTGGTAGACCGTCTTGGCGTGTTCGAGGATGTGGCCGACGATCGCCTGGTCAGGAAGATCCGCGGCCGCGCCCGGCGAAAGCTCCTCCGCCACCATGGCCTGCAGCGCCGGCTGGCGCAGGATGGTGCGGGCGATCTTCATGCCGGCCAGCAGCAAGGCGAGATCGTCCGGATCGGACAGGAAGCCGGTGGTGAAGCGGATCGGATCGGCCGCATCGCGCGAGCGCAGCCTGACCGTGCCGCGCGACTTCGGCCTGAGCACACAAGGATTGATCTCCATGCCGTGCCGCTCGATCGAGCCGTGTTCGGCGCTCTCGATCATCACCGGCAGGACGTGGAACTGGATATCGGGACGGCCATCGCCATCGGCGTCGAAGAAGCCGCCGCTCTCGACCACATTCGAGGTGAGCAGGCCGGTGCGGAACATGAGGTACTGCAGGCCGTGGCGCAGCGCCCGCAGGCCACGGTCCTCACCAAGCAGCGAGATCGGCTGGCGCGTCAGCGCATAGACGGGAGCCGCGACGTGATCCTGCAGGTCGCGGCCGACCGCGGGCATGTCGCGGATGACGGGAATGCCCAGCGCGGTCAGATGTTCGGCTGGCCCCAGTCCCGACAGCATCATCAGCTTCGGCGTCGCCAGCGCGCCTGATGTGAGGATCACTTCGGCTTCCGCCGTCGCTGTATGGGTCTGTCCGTCCGATGTGGTGTAGGCGAGGCCGCTTGCCGCACCGTTTTCCAATGTCACGCCGGTGACAAGCGCATCGGTGACGACGGTGAGGTTGGCATTGCCTGCCAACGGCTTCAGGAACACCTTTGCCGCCGATTGTCTTTCGCCATTCGCGGTCGTCGTCTGGTAAAAGCCGACGCCTTCCTGCCTGTCCCCGTTGAAGTCGTCATTGAAGGGATAGCCGGCCTGTTGCGCGGCCCTGACATAGGCCAGAGACAGCGGATGGCGATGGCGGGGATCGGAGACGGGCAGCGGTCCGGTGGTGCCGTGGCGATCGCCGGCCAGCCGCTCGTTGCGCTCCAGCCGCCTGAACACCGGCAGCACCTCGTCCCAGCCCCAGCCGGGACAGCCAAGGTCGCGCCAGTCATCATAGTCCTGCGGCTGGCCCCTGACATAGAGCATGGCATTGATCGACGACCCGCCGCCCAGCGTGCGGCCCTGCGGCACCGGTAGCCGGCGGCCGCCGACGCTGGGTTCGGGATCGGATTCGTAGATCCAGCTGCGCGCCGTGCCGATCACCTTGGCGAAGGTGGCGGGCATGTCGATGAAGCGCGAATTGTCGGCCGGCCCGGCTTCGACGATCAACACGCGCTTGCCGGTATTGACCAAGCGGTTGGCCAGCGTGCAGCCGGCCGAGCCGGCGCCGGCGATGATGTAGTCGTACGCAGCGTTCATGGCGTCAGGCGTAGCGCATGATGACGGTCTTGGTCTCGAGATAGCCGTCGATCGCCGCGCGGCCGTGTTCGCGGCCGATGCCGGACTGCTTGAAGCCGCCGAAGGGTGCCGCAGGGTCCAGCGTGTTATGCGAATTGACCCACACCGTGCCGGCCTTGAGGCCGTGGACGGCGGTCATCGCCTTGCCCATGTCGCGGGTCCAGATCGAGGCCGACAGGCCATAGCGCGTGTCGTTGGCGATATGGATCGCCTCGTCGAGATCGGCGACCGGCATCGCCGCTACCACCGGACCGAACACCTCCTCACGCGCGATCTCCATGTCGGGCCTGATATTGTGCAGGATGGTCGGCGCGACATAATGGCCCCTGGCCGGTACCGACCGCGCGCCGCTGACGCGTTCGCCGCCGGCCGCCAGGCTGCGCTCGACAAAGCCCTCGACGCTCCTTCGATGCTTGGCCGAGACCAGTGGGTTGATCTGGGCTTCGGCATCGCGGCCGGCGCCCAGTGTCATGCCATCGGCGATCTCGGCCAGCCGCGCCAGCGTGCGGTCATAGATAGACTTTTCGATCAGCAGCCGCGAGGCCGAGGTGCAGACCTGGCCCTGGTTGAAAAACATGCCGAGCCCGGCGACCAGGGGCTCAATACCTTCTTCCATGTCGGCAAGCAGGATCATCGGCGATTTCGACCCGAGCTCCAGCGTGAAGCGGGCGACGCGGTCGACGGCCGCGTGGCCGACGCGCTTTCCCACTTCCGTCGAACCGGTGAAGGTCAATTTGTCGATGCCGGGATGACGGATCAGCGCCTCGCCGGTGACGCTGCCGCTGCCGGTCACGATGTTGATGACGCCGGGCGGGAAGCCTGACGCCTTGATCAGTTCTGCGAGCCTGAGCAGGCCGAGCGGCGTCTCCTGCGGCGGCTTCAACACCACGGTGCAGCCGCAGGCGAGCGCCGGCGCGATCTTCCACATGCCGATCAGCAACGGGAAATTCCACGGCACGATGGCGCCGACGACGCCGACCGGTTCCATTATGGTCATCGCTTGATGCCTGGCGCCAGGCGGCACCGGAATGGACACCTGGAAGGTCGAGCCCTCGATCTTGGTCGCCCACCCGGCATAATAGCGCAGCCAGTCGACGCTGCCGCCGGCGCTAAGCATGCGGGCGACACCTAGCGACTTGCCGTTCTCGATGCTTTCGATCTCGGCCAAGAGATCGGCATCGGCCTCGATGGCGTCGGCGAGCTTCAGCATCAGGTTCTGGCGGTCGACCGGCCGCATTGAGGCCCACGGGCCTTCAAGGGCTGCACGCGCAGCACGCACCGCCTGGTCGACCAGTTCGGGACCGCTCTCGGGCACATGCGCGACGATCTCGCCGGAGGCGGAATCATCGACAGCGAGGCCATTTCCCGCCAAGCCGTCAACAAAGCGTCCATTGATGAAGGGCCGGTGCGGACGCGCCAGGAAAGCGGCGGCAGCAGTGCTGATCGGCGGCACGGTTCTCTCGTTCACGCCATCCTCCTCGATTGCTGGTGAACACGTTGCATCAGGGTTATGGAGCGTGTCGGCTGGCTTCAAGCGGCTGATGGTGCCAGTGCACGCTCAGTCAAAACAAAGTTCCCGCTTGGACAAGACGCCCCGCAGTCGACTGGCCTAGACCAAAGTCGCATCGAGCAGCGTGTTTTGCGCAGGCTTCCCGGTTGTCAAAGAGGTGTCGACGATTGAGTGCGTTGCTGGGCAATCCGATGGTCACCACTGCTGCGCTGCCACTCGCGCTCGGCACGGTGATGGCGCTGTTGGCAAGGGTCGCACTGCCGGGATCAGTGCTTTCTCTGCTGTGGGCCGCTTTGATTTTGTTCTTCTATTGGGACACGCTCGGGCCGCCTGTGGTGCCGCCGGTCGCCGCCAGCCAGAAGCTGATCTATCTCGCCTCTGGCGGCATCGTCGTGGGCCTGTTGCCCGAACGCCTGTTGAGCGCTGCCGTTGCGGGCAAGCTTGTCGCCGCCGCGCTTGCGGTAGCCTTGCTGTGGCTTGGCTGGCGCCGCCTGGCCGGCGGTTCACTCGACCTGCAGATGGTCGCCGCCCTCATCGCCGGCCTGTTGGCGATCGTCGGCGCCGCGATGCTGCTGTCGGCGCGGTCCTCGCCATCGTCGTCCGCCGAAGCGCCGTTCCTGGTGCCGGCGGCGATGCTCGCTTTTTGCCTGGCCGGCGCCATCATCTCGGTGCTTGGCGCCTCGATCGTCACCGGGCAATTGCTGGGATCGCTTGCCGCGCTCGCCGGCGGCTGGTGTCTTGTCCAGTACATCACAGTGCTGCGCGGAGGCTCCGCCGTTGCCTGGAGCAAGGGCACTGAACTGCTGCTTATCTACGCCGCAGCCACCGTGCAGATCCAGGTCGCGCTGCTGGCGCCGAAGGCTAATCCGGTCGCGCTGGTGCTTTCATCCTTGCCGCTGATCGTGGCCATGCTGATGCCCGGTCCGCTGCGGGGCCTTGTTCCCGGCGTCCGGCCGTTGCGGCCGCCGATTGCCGGTCTGCTGATCGCCACACCGGCGATATTGGCCATCCTGACGGCGATCCTATGGGCGCCGCATGGAGCCGCCCTCGGCTTTTCCTGAGCCAAAGAACGACAACCAACAATGGGGAGAGTTACGTGACGATGAGAAAACTGACGGCCGCGTTGGCCTTTGCCTCGGTGTGCGCATTCGCATCGGCAGCACATGCCGACACTTACGAGATCGACGGCCAGCACGCCTGGATCACCTTCACCATAAAACACGGCATCTACGGCATCGCGCATGGCCAGTTCGATGCGGTGAAGGGCGCCATCGTGATGGACAAGGCCGATCCATCGAAAAGCAGCGTCAAGGCCGAGATCGATGTCGGCTCGGTGCACACCGCCTATGACCAGCGCGACAGCGATTTGAAAGGCCCCGACTTCTTCAACGCCGCCGAATTCCCGGCGATCTCCTTCGAAAGCACCAAGGTAGAGAAGGTCAGCGACAAGACCGGCAAGGTCACCGGCAATCTCACCATCAGCGGTGTGTCCAAAGAGATCACCCTCGACGTGACGCTGATCAACGAGGCGCCGGCGCCGTGGGATGCGACGCTGACCAAGGCGGCGTTCAGCGCCACAGGCAAGGTCAGTACGGCCGACTTCCCGATGGCCAAGGCCGCGGCCGGCTTCGGCCTTGGCCCGGATGTCGACATCGTCATGGATTTGGAAGCGGTGAAAAAGTAATCCGGCGAGCGAGTGCCGCGCGCAAGGTCGCGCGGCACTTCATCGGACAGGGCGCAAAGTGCGCACTCAGTCAAAACAAAGTTCTCGCTCGGACAAGACGCAGATTGGCCCGTGCCGCATTATTCCCAGCGAAGATCGGCACATAGCCGGCGCGCTTACCAATCGGGATGGAACAATGCGATTTTCGGGAAAGACGGCTTTCATTACCGGCGGCGGCACCGGGATCGGCGCGGCGGTGGCCAGGCGCATGGCGGCCGACGGCGCCAAGGTGGTCCTGATGGGCCGGCGGCGCGAGCCGCTGGAAGCTGTGACCAAGGATATTGGCGGTCTGGTGGTGCAGGGCGATGCCGCCGATCCGAAGGCGGTGCGTGCGGCGCTTGCCGAAGTGCATGAAAAAATCGGACCTGTCGACATCCTCGTCGCCAATGCCGGCGGCCATGGTGTCGGCCCGACGATTTCGATGAGCGACGAAACCTGGAGCCTGGCGACGCGCACCAATCTCGACACCGCTTTCGTCTGCGCCCGCGAATGCCTGCCGGACCTGATCGCGCGGAAGGGCAACATCGTCGTCGTTGCCTCGATCGCCGGCCTGTTTGCCGGCCCGGACGCCGCCGGCTACGTCACCATGAAGCATGCCTGCATCGGCTTCGGCAAATCGCTGGCGCGCGACTATGGCCGCAAGGGCGTGCGCACCAACATCATCTGCCCGGGTTGGGTCTCGACCGACATGGCCGACGAACAGATGGCGGTGATCGTCGAGAAGCACGGACTTGGCTCGATCGACGATGCCTACCGGCTGGTGACCAGGGACGTCCCGCTCGGCCGGCCGGCGACACCGGAAGAGGTTTCCAACGTCGTCTGCTTCGTCGCTTCGAGCGAGGCGGCCATGATGAACGGTTCGATCCTGACCGTCGATGGCGGCGCCACCGTCGTCGACCTGCCGACATTAGCTTTTGTCGATTGATTGGGGGAGTGCGATGAACGACCAGAACAGGCCGGCGGACTGGAAGCATTTCGACGATTTCGCCGCCGGCATCGCCACCAACCGGCTGGCGACGACATCAGCGTTGCGCGGCCAGACCTTCAAGATCACGCTCGACACGGGGCGCACAATCGACCTTGCCTTCACGTCGCCCGACACGGTGGCGTGGAGCGAGGGCAGCGAGGCCGGCGCGGACTGGTACGAGGCGCTCGAAGTCGCCGCCAACGTGTTCTTCATCAACATGACTTTCGCCGCCCGGCCGACCGAGGATGAGGCCTACATCGTCAACACAAGCACGCGCCGGGTGCTGTCGGTGCGCGAACGGGTGCGTGAAGCAGGCGAAGCGCCCGGCGAGCCGCGCGTCGCGCAGACCTGGTCGGCCGGCGTGCTCGGGGATCCCAGCAACGCGCCGACCGGTATCAAGCCGGCGCCGACCCGGGACCTGATCGGGCTCACCGCGCACTACACATACAGCCCCAACCACGTCTACGAGCACATCTATCTAAGCTCCGAGCGCTATGCCTGGCAGAACCTCGTCGGCATCCAGCGTGGCCATGGCGACGTCGACCTGGCGACCACCTGGAAGTTTGCCGACAACCAATATGTGTTCGGCTTCCGCGAGTTCATCATCCCGGTCGCCTCGCTGTTCTTCTACAATTGGGACGTCATGCGCTCGACCGGGAAATTCCTCGGCGTGACCAGCCTGGGCAAGGTCGAGAACAAGCCGGCCGGCGCTCACATCGAGAAGAAATCCAGAACCGTCTACGACGAAGGCAAGGCGCCGGTCTGACCGCGCGGGAGAACGCGATGAACAAGAACTACGAAGCGATCAAGGCCCATTACGCCGGTTCCGATGCCAAGGACCTATCTGCGATGATGGCGCCAATCACCAGCCGCACCGCCTGGACCGAAATGGCGGGCTTCCCCTATGCCGGCACCTATGTCGGCCCCGACGCCATCATAGCGGGGGTCTTCAAGCGCATCGGCGAGGAGTGGGACGGCTACACGCTGAAGCTCGAAAGACTGGTCGACGGCGGCGCCACCATCGTCGGCATCGGCACCTATTCGGGCACCTACAGGAAGACCGGCAAGCAAATGTCGGCGCGCGTCGTCCATGTCTGGGAGATGGACGACGGTAAAGCCGTGAGTTTCGAGCAGTTCACCGATACCAGGCTGGTCGCGGCAGCGACGGTCTGAGGCATGCGGGCGGGCGCCGATGCGTCCGGCCGATGAAACAACCTGGGAGGATGCAATGGGAAACAATCTGAAGGCAATGCTGGCGGGCCTGGTGCTGTCGACCGCACTTGCGGCCGGCGGCACAGGAGTCGCGAATGCCGCCGGCGACGAGATCGTCATCGGCGCTCCGATCTCCTTGACCGGGCCGCTGGCCGGCGACGGCAAGGAGCAGAAATGGGCCTATGAGCAAGCGGTGGCCGACATCAACAAGGCCGGCGGCATCATGCTCAAGTCGGCCGGCAAGAAGCTGCCGGTGCGCCTCGTCGTCGCCGACGACGAAAGCTCGGAAGGCAAGGTCGCCTCGGCGCTGGAAAACCTCATCAAGGTGCAGAAGGTCGACGCGCTGCTATCGACCCATTCCGGGCCGATGAACATCGCCGGTGCCATCGTCGCCGAGAAATACAAGAAGTTCTACATGATCACGACGGCGTTCCCGTTCGAGTGGCAGCCGTTGAAGCTCAAATACTCGGCCCTCTTCTTCTTCCACCCGGGGCCGGGCGCCGAGGTGCCATTCGAGATCTGGAACAAGCTGCCGGCCAATGAGAAGCCGAAGAACCCGGCACTTGTCACCGAGGATTCGCCCGACGGCAAGGGCTTTGGCGGCGCCTTCGAGGCGGCGGCCAAGAAATATGGCTACACTTTCGCGGTCGACGATCCCTGGGCGATCGGGGCCACCGACTATTCGGCGCTGATCACCAAGCTCAAGGCCGCCAATGTCGACGCCATGCTGGTGTTCGGCTCGCCGGCCGACACGGTGACGCTGCTGCGCCAGATGAAGGAGCTCGGCTTCTCCGTGCCTTATCTGCATGGCTGGAAGGGCACCTGGACGGGCGAGTTCCACGAAGCGCTCGGAGCGGATTCGGACTACATCATGACCGACGGTTTCTGGTCGTCGAGCTATCCCTATCGCGGCGCCAAGGAACTCGGCGATCGCTACGAGGCCGAATTCAAGAAGGACTCCGTCACAGTCGGCGCCTTCTACGCTAATGCGCAGGTGCTGGCGCAGGCGATCGAAAAGGCGGGAACCACCGATGCCGCCGCGCTGCATGACGCGGTCTTCAACCAGGAATTCAAGGACACCGTCGTCGGCGATCTCAAATTCGACCAGACCGGCTTTGCGCTGATCCCCAGCGTTGCCACGCAATGGTGGCAAGGCAAGCACCAGCTGATCTTCCCGAATGGCAACTGGACCTACAAGCCGGCGCCGGCCTGGGACAAGCGCTGAGCGGCGAGGGCACGGGCTCCGACGTTGCCGCCTGCCCTTCTCCCCGTCCTACTCGGGGAGAAGGCCGGCAGGGCGATGAGGGCGGCGCTGACCTCGATAGATTGCGCGGATAGCTTCCCCTCGAGAAACGGAAACACACGATGCAGCCTGACGAAACCTTGCTTCGCCTCGAGGCGATCCAGAAGCGGTTCGGCGGGCTTGTCGTGCTCAACAACATCGACATCGCCGTCGGAGCCAATGAGCTGATCGGGCTGATCGGTCCCAACGGCGCCGGCAAGTCGACACTGTTCAACGTAATTACCGCGCTCTACACCCCAACCCAGGGCCGTATCCGCTTCCGTGGCGAGGACATCACCGGCACGGCCCCGCATCGCATCTGCCGGCTCGGCATTGCCCGCACCTTCCAGCTGGTGCGCACGTTCCTGACCATGACGGCCTTCGAGAACATCATGGTAGGTGCCGTCTATGGCTCGGGCGGCCGCGTCAAGCATGCGACGGCAGCCGCCGAGGAGGCACTTGAACTGGTCGGGTTGACCGCCAAGCGCGATGTCCGCACCGCGCATATGACGTTGTCCGACCGGCGGCTGCTGGAGATCGCGCGAGCCGTTGCCTCCAGCCCGGGGCTGCTGTTGCTGGACGAACCGATGGCGGGGCTGAACCCGACCGAGATCCAGCGCACGGTCGATGTCATCCGCCGCGTGCGCACAGACAAGGGGGTCTCGATCCTGTGGGTAGAGCACAAGGTCGATGCCATCATGAAGGTATGCAGCCGGGTGATCGTGCTGGACCATGGCGAGAAGATCGCCGACGGCACGCCGCGCGAGATCGTCGCCAACCGCAAAGTGATAGAGGCCTATCTTGGCGAACCGGCTGCTTGACGTCACCAATCTGGAAGTCGCCTATGGCGACGTCGGAGCGCTGTGGGGCGTGTCGATCCACGTCGACGCCGGCAGCATCGTCGCCATTGTCGGCGCCAACGGCGCGGGCAAGACGACGCTGCTGAAGACCATCTCCGGTCTGCTGAAGCCGAAGCGCGGCGAGATCTTCCTCTCCGGCGCGCCGCTGGCCGGCAAGGCGCCGGAGGAGATCGCGGCGATGGGCATCGCGCATGTACCGGAAGGGCGCGGCCTGTTCCGGCAGATGACCGTGCTGGAAAACCTCGAGCTCGGCGCCTTCCAACCCAAGGTGCGGAAGCGCTTCAAGCAGTCGCTGGAGAAAGCCTACACGCTGTTTCCGCGGCTAAAGGAGCGGGCAGGGCAGAAGGCCGGTTCGCTCTCCGGCGGCGAGCAGCAGATGCTGGCGATCGCGCGCGCCACCATGTCGGACCCGTCGCTGCTCATCCTCGATGAGCCGTCGCTGGGGCTCAGCCCGATCGTGGTGCAGCAGATGTTCGCGCTGATCGAGACCTTGCACAAGCAGGGCGTCACCATCCTCCTGGTCGAGCAGAACATCCATCAGGCACTGAAGGTCGCCGACTATGCCTTCGTGCTGAAAACCGGCGAGCTTGCCATGCAAGGCACTGGTGCCGAGCTCATCGCCGATCCCGAAATCCAGAAGGCCTATATGGGCGTCTTGGAGGTGCAATGATGCAGAACATTCCGCCTCCGGAAATCCTGCTGCAGCTGTCGCTCAACGGCGCGCTGGGCGGCGCCATGTACGGCGTTGCGGCGGTGGGCCTCAGCCTCATCTTCGGCACCATGCGGCTGATCTTTCTGGCGCAGGGCGCGATGATCATCCTGTCCGCCTATTTCGTACGGGCGCTGTTCTACGGCGTCGGCATCGACCCTTTCGCGTCGCTGCTGATCGTCGTGCCCGTCGGGCTCGTCGTCGGCTGGCTGGTCTACCAAGGCCTGTTTCGCCGCGCGGCGGCAGCGGAGGACCGCAACATCTCACTCTTGATCGCGGTCGGTCTGATGTTCCTGATCCAGAACCTGATGACGGTTATCTGGGGCGGCAACACCGCGGCCATCGTCACCTCCTACACGGCGAGCGGCATCGAGATTTTGGGCGTGCGCACCTCCTTCACCCGCTCGATGGGCTTCGTGATTGCGCTCGCCGGTACCGGCCTGGTGGTGCTATTCCTGCGCAAGACATTGGTTGGTAAGGCGGTGCGCGCGGCCTCCGAGGACATGGAGGCGGCGACGCTGATGGGCATCAGCCCGCACCGCGTCAACGCCGTCGCCTTCGCGATCGGCATCGGACTCGCCGGAGCGGCCGGCGTCGCGGTGGCGACGACTTTCCCGTTCAACCCGTTCGCCGGCTTCATCTTCAGCCTCAAGGCGCTGGTGGCGCTGGCGCTGGGCGGGATCGGCAATGTCGCGGGCGCACTTGCCGGCGGCATCATCCTCGGCCTGATCGAAGCCTATGTGCAGTATTTCATCTCGGGCGGCTGGACCAACGCCATCGCCTACGGCGTGTTCCTGGCGGTGCTGATGTTCAAGCCGGAAGGCCTGTTCAGCCGGCCCTACAAGAAGGCTTGAGCGTCATGATGATGAAAGCCTTGCCGGAACAATTCTGGATTGGGATCGCAATTGCCGTGGTCGCTGCCCTCGCGCTGGTGCCGCTCCTGCCCGGCGCGATCGATTCTTATGCCTTCTCGTTCCTGTTCTTCGTTTTCATCTACGCCACTATGGCGCAAGGCTGGAACCTCGTTGCCGGCTTCGGCGGCCAGATCAGCCTCGGCAACCATGCCTTCTTCGGGCTCGGCGCCTACACCACCGCCATTCTGTGGAGCGGCAATTATCTCTGGGGCACGTTCTATGACGCCTATCCGCGGATCTACTATTTCGACCCGGTGACGATGATGCTGGGCGGGCTGGTCGCGGCCGTCGCCGCCATCATCATCGGCCTGCCGCTGCTGTCAAAGCTGCGCGGCGACTATTTCGCGCTCGGCACGCTCGGCTTCGGCGAGATCATCAAGGTGATGTTCATCAATGGTGGTGATTTCACCGGCGGCGCATTCGGCGTCGTGGCGCCCGCCGGCACCTTCGATACGCTCTTGCCGCACTATCTGGTCGGGCTCGGCCTGATGGTGGGCACGGCGCTTGCCATCCGCTTGCTGATGCGCTCGCGCTACGGCCTGGCGCTGATCGCCGTGCGCGATGACGAGATGGCGGCTTCGGCCAACGGTATCGACACGCTGAGGGTCAAGGTCGCCGCCTTTGCTGGCAGCGCCTTCATCGCCGGCGTCGCCGGCAGCCTCTATACCTACTACATCTTCCATGTCGGCCCGGACTCCGTCTTCGACCTCGACTGGATGCTTTTGCCGCTGATGATGACGGTGGTCGGCGGCACCGGCACCCTGCTCGGCCCGATCCTCGGCGCCTTCGTCATGTACGCGGTGTTCGACCTGGCGCGCATAGTGGTGCCGGATTACCACCCGGTGATTTCGGGGCTGACCATCATCTTGGCGATGCTGTTCTTGCCGAAGGGGCTGATGCGGAGTTTTGCGGGCAGGGCGCGGACGGCTTGAGGTCTGGGTAGAGCCCTGTTGAAGCGTCAGCGCTGCAAGTCGGGAGTGAGAGCCCTCGAAAAATTATGGAAGGTGAGGATACAATGTGCCTCATACGGGCGCAAAACAATTTGCTGTATCCGATAAAGGTACGGCTAACAGCACCTTCCTAATGCACCACCATACGCACTCGCTCCCGCAAATCTCTCGGCGCCACGTCATACTTGCTTCTGAACGCCCGCGAAAAATGTGCGCTCGAATTGAACCCGCAGGCAAACGCGATTTCCGAGATGGAGGCTGAGGCGCGGGCGGGCGACAGCAGCTCCTCCTTGCTGCGCTCCAGCCGCCTATCCCACACGAACCGCTCCAGTGTGGTGCCTTCGCCTTCGAAGGCGCGGTGCAGATAGCGGCGGGAGCAGCCCATGTGGCGGGCTATGTCCTCGGCCGACAGGTTTGAGCGCGCCAGGTTGGCGTCGATATAGGCGACGATGCGTTCGCGCAGCGCTTCCAGCGGCGAGCGGCGGAAGTCCGGCGCCGTCGGCTTTGCCTGGATCAGTCCGTTGACGAGTTGTATCAAGCTTTCTCCGACACGGCGGCAGCCGGCCTCGTCGAGCTTGTGAGCGGTGCCGATCGCCATCTGCATCAGACCGGAAACGATATGGGTGAGGCTGTCGTCGTTGCCGGGCAACGGCACCGGCGCCGAGAGCCGCGCCAGCGTCCCGTCGCCGAAGGTCGAGCGCGGCACCTGCAGGATGAGCTGGTCAACATCCGACAGGTTTTGCAGCGAATAGCTGCGCATTGGATCATAGATGATCGCAGCGCGTGGGCCGAGATCGACCGCGACCTCCTGCTGCTCGAAGCGGCTGTGACCGCTGAGCTGCATCAGGATCTTGATCGCGTCGGGATCGAAGCTGCGCCAGAAGGTACGGTCGCTGACGACCAGATGCGACTTGGCCTTGATCTCGGAAAGCCGGCAGGAGCCGAGATGCACGGAAACGAGCTTCGGCAGCGACGGCGCCTCGCCGCGTGAGAAACGCTGGGTGATCGGGCCGAACAGCATCCGCGACGCAGATAGGAAAGCCTCGCCGTCGGCGACGCTCACGTGGTGGGCGATCATAGTCTCCTCCACATTCTCGTTGTTCCCGTCTTGTCGCGGGATTGTGACGCAGCGGCAGCGCCACGTCATCCTTAACATGATAAGCATCTTTGCCGCAACGGCGGAGGTGCTTCACGCCGCGCCGGACGAAGTCGGCCGGCATCCTGGTGTCCGCGTTACTGAAGGGCCCCATGCCGCTGCCGTGCGGAAAGGCCCGATCTTGCGGTCGAGCCGTTTCAAAGGCCGGTACCCGGTCGCCGTCGGCGAGATAGCCGTGGACGTCGGCGCGATAGCCGGTCCGCTCGGTGGCCAAGCACTGGAAGACACATTCATCAGGGCGTCCATGCCGGCACAGGGAAGGCGTTCCGCCTCGGTCTATTCGACTTCGGACGCGCGAGCACGGCGAGCAGATCGCCGCCGTTCTCCTCGGAGAGGACCCTTCATAGGTCCTCCGGATCAGATCGAATTGGCGCTCATCTCAGCCCCACTTCATCTCGCCCTTCGCGACCTTCGAGCCGATGTCGAGGGCGACGCCCATGCCGAGGCCTGGGAAGCGGGCCTCCATCGCGCTCTTCAGCGCCGCGGCGTCCGCGGCCTTGGCGAGTTCCTGCTCGAAGGCCAGAAGATAGGTCTTGGTGTATTCGACAGCGGAGATGTCGACCGGCGACTCAGGCGTCATGTGCCCCGGCACGACGACGGTCGGTTTGCGCGCTGCGATCTTGTCGAGATTGGCAATCCAGACCGCGCGTGATTCCCTGGTCGGGGTGTCGGCGGTCCAAACATGAACGCCGGCGAAGACCAGGACGCCGCCAAACACCGCGTTCAGCGAGGGCGCCCAGAGATAGCGGCGATTAGCGAGGCCCTCGGCGGCGACGAACTCCACCGTCTCACCATCCACAGTCAGTGACGGACCGTCAAACGCATCGGGCAGGACGATGTCGGCCAGCGTCTGCGGACCGTTCTCCTTCAGTTGGGGTCCCCATACATCGAGCTTCTTCTTGACCGACGCCTTGATCGCGGCAACCGTGTCCGAGGCGGCGACGACCTTGGCCTCGGGGAATGCCTCACGCACCGGCTTCAGGCCGAAATAGTAGTCCGGGTCCGACTGGCTGACATAGATCGTGGTCAGTTTCTTGCCGCTGGCCTTGATCTCTTCGGCCAGCGCGCGGCCGTCCGGATAGGTGAAGCCGCCGTCGATCAGCAGCGCCTCGGTGGCGCCGGAAAGCAGGACGGGGGCGCGGAAAAAACCGTTTGGGCCGGCCGGGAAATGCTTCCAGGCAAGTCCGGTTCCAGCCGCACGGCCGATATCGGCAGGGGCGAAGACGGCAGCGGCGCTGATGGCAAATGTGGTTTTCATGACTTGTCTCCTCGTAAGCATGTGGGTGTCCTCTCGGATTGGATGGCGCTGAAGAAATCGGGGTGCGCGCGATATTGAGATCGAGTCGGCCGGGTCCAGCCGCCGGATAAATTCAGGAAGCTCAGATAGGGCCGAGTGATCGTGGTGTGGACGATACCGTTCTCGCAGTCCCCGACATGGACCCACGGTCGTCCCGGCAACCTCGGTCCAGACCATGAACACCCTTGGCCGAACTTCCAGCGCCCGGTCGCGGACGGCCTCCGCCTTGGCGAACTTGGCCGCCTCCGGAGGCAAGCGCATGAAGGTGCCTCGGCATCGAACTGCAGATGGAAGGCGAGGTCGCCGAAGCGAGCCTCGTAGACGTGGCCCATTGCGGGAAAAGCCTCGATCGTCACTCTGCTTTTCCTCCTGCGCGGACCCGGTTGCCCGACGCACAGAAGGATGGACCGTTTCGATTGGACGATAAATATCGATGAATTGGATTCAATGTGAGGTATAAGCGCACAATCGGAGCAGGCGAGCATGGAAGCGATCAACCTCAACAGACTGGCGTACTTCGCGGCCGTGGTGGACATGGGCTCGTTCACTCGCGCGGCCGATCGGCTAGGCGTCAACAAGACAGTCGTCAGCCAACAGGTTGCGCGGCTTGAAGCGGAATTGAAGACAAGCCTGCTGCTGCGCACGACGCGCAGGGTCGAGCCGACCGAGGCAGGCCGGCAGCTTCACGCGCGATGCGTGATGATCCTGAGCGAGGCAGAAGAGGCCTTCGCCGAACTTGCCCAGACCAATGCTCAGCCGTTGGGCGTACTGCGGATCACCGCGTCCAACGATTACGGCGCGATCACCGTCGCGCCACTGGCAGCCGAGTTCTGTCGAATCTATCCGGCATGCCGGGTCGATCTCATCCTCTCGGACGCCAGGATGGATCTGGTCGCCAACCAGATCGACCTTTCGATTCGCGTAGGTTGGCTTACCGACTCCAGCCTGCAGGCGCGCCGGATCAGCTCATTCCGGCAATTTCTGGTCGCCGCGCCCGACATAGCCGGAGACTTGTCCCCGAGCGAGCCCGAGGAACTGTCCGGCCTCCCCTTTGTCGCGAATGTCGCGCTGAAGGAGCCGCTGGTGTGGCGGTTTACCCGGGGGGATCATGAACTGCGGACAGTCCGCATGAAGCCCGGCATGACGATCAACAGCACCCCGGCCGTGCTGGAGGCAACCCTAGCGGGCGCCGGTATGTCGATCCTTCCCGATTTTCTTGTCGGCGATCATGTGGCGGCTGGCCGGCTGGTGCCGATTCTGCCTGCCTGGACGCTGCCTACCGGCGGCATCCACGCCGTGTATCCGGCCGGCCGGTTCCGCCCGCCCAAGGTTGCACGGTTCGTCGAGATGCTTTCTCAGAACGGCAGGCAGCGGCCTCGAAACCTCTTCCGCAACGGCTGATGTCTGCTCGCGGGCGTCGTCTCGCCACCGTGTACAGCGAAGTCGCCCCGAGTTCCTCTTTCGAGAAAGTCCGTCCAACGCCCTGAGCGTGTTCCGACCAGCCGGTCGAACCGATCGGAAACTGATCTTTGGGCAGCAGAAATCTGACCGCCGGCTATATGAGCCGCTCGCGGCATTGCGCGAGCGTCTTCGCTCTGCGGATATCCGGGCGGAGGGCAGCCGCTCGTTCCGCCCGATTTTGCGAGATTATGGCGCAAGGGCATGCCCGATGCATCCGTCGCGGAGATGCAAGGCTAAGGTTCGCCGGTGAGACGCGCCGTGATCAACCGTGCTGCCTTGATTGCTGCCCTGCCCTGTGTGGCTGCGGTCGCGTCGTCGACGCGTGAGAC
This sequence comes from Mesorhizobium sp. M1182, assembly GCF_040318335.1. Classification (NCBI taxonomy): domain Bacteria; kingdom Pseudomonadati; phylum Pseudomonadota; class Alphaproteobacteria; order Hyphomicrobiales; family Phyllobacteriaceae; genus Mesorhizobium; species Mesorhizobium sp. M1182. The sequence goes on along the minus strand of NZ_JAMYMD010000002.1, from coordinate 77,089 downwards.
GGGTGAAGCCACCGCCAAGGTGCCGATCGGCTGGCCGTCAGCGCCGAGGATCGCCGCGGCGATGCTGTGCACGACTTCCTCATAGCCCTGTGCGCTGCGAGAGTAACCGCGCGTGGCGGCAAGCCGTATCGCCTCCACAACCTTGTCCGGCCGCGTCACCGTATGCCGGGTGAACACCTGCAGCGGCTTTTTGAAATAGGCGCCGACCACATCCGGGCTTGAAGCGGCCAGGAAGGCGACGCCGGACGCTGTGCCGTGCAGCGGCAGCACCTGGCCAACATCGACATTGACGCGGTTGGCCTTGGTGGAAAGCTCAACATGGACGGTCAGCAGCGCCCCGGCGCTGAATTCCGACAGATGCACGGTCTCGCCGGTTTCGAGCGAAAGCTCTCGCGCCACAGGCGCCGCGACGCGGACGAAGGGGAAATGTGCGTCGCGAATGCGGGCCAGCCGCGACAGGCCGGCGCCCAGCCGGTAGCGGCGACTCTTCGGCTCCTGCTCGATCAGCCGGTGGTTGGAAAGCGCTACCAGCAGGCGCCTTACGGTGGCTTTGTCGAGACCGGCCTTGCGGGCGAGGTCGGAGAGGCCGATCTCCGGTTCGCCGAGCGTGAACAGCTCGAGCAACGAAACCGCCTTGCCGACTGTGCTCATTATCGATTCTCCGAGATACTTCGCATGTGAATTAACTTGACAGCAGCCGACCGACCTTGCAGTCTATAACATACAAAATGCTGGTTCAAATAGTGAACCAGATTGGAACGCGCGCGCCCCAAAATAATCGCGCGGCAGGGAGAGTTAAGCGCTGTGATGGCTGCCAGCAGAAGCGATTCGCATTCAACGACCATTGGTGAGCTGCTTGACCGCGAGCAGGCGCGCTTCAGTGACACGCATCCGCGCTCAGCGGCGGCCTGGGAAGAGGGCAAGCAGCGTTTCCTCTATGGCGGACCCTCGCACTGGATGCGGCGCTGGGCCGGCGGCTTCCCGGTTTATGCCGCGTCGGCCAGCGGCGCCCATATAGGAGACATCGACGGTCACGACTATGTCGACTTCGCCCTTGGCGACACTGGCGGCATGTGCGGCCACGCGCCGGAGGCGGTGACGCGCGCCGCGCTCCGCCAGTTGCAGAACGGCACAACGATGATGCTGCCGACGCAGGACAGCCTGTGGGTTGGCACTGAGCTGCATCGTCGCTTCGGACTGCCCTACTGGACGCTGACCACCTCGGCCACCGACGCCAATCGCGGCGCCATCCGCATCGCCCGCATGATCACCGGCCGCGACAAGGTGCTGGTCTTTTCCGGCTGCTATCACGGCGGCGTCGAGGAAGCGCATGTCGAGATCCGCGACGGCCGTGTCGGCCTGCGCAACATGATCCATCCCAACGGGGTCGACCATTCGGCCGTATCGAGGGTGGTCGAGTTCAACGATGTCGCTGCGCTCGAAACGGCACTCTCGGCCGGCGACATCGCCTGTGTGCTGACGGAGCCGCTGATGACCAATTTCGGCATGATCCCGGTCGCCGATGGCTTTCATGCAGCCCTTCGCGAGATCACCCGCCGCACCGGCACGGTCTTGATCATTGACGAGACGCATACGATCTCCAGCGGACCCGGCGGTTATTCGTCCGAGCATGGGCTGGAGCCGGACATTCTGGTCGCCGGGAAGGCCATCGCCGGCGGCATTCCGGCCGGCATCTTCGGCGTCTCGCAGGCGATCGCCGAGCGGTTGTGGGCCATCGTGCCGATGGTCAATCCGCGCGTGCGCCAGTCGGGGCATCTCGGCATCGGCGGCACGCTGGCCGGCAACGCACTCACCGTAGCCACGATGCGCGCTGTGCTGGAAGAGGTGCTCACGCCCGCCAACTTCGAAATCATGATCGGCAGAGCCTCGCGGCTGGCGGAGATGGCACGTGGCATCATAAACGCCAATAAGTTGCCGTGGCATGTGACGCAGATCGGCGCCCGCGCCGAGATCATGTTCATGCCCGATCCGCCGCGGAACGGCGCCGACGTCATCGCCGGCCGGCGCGGCGATCTCGAGACGCTGCTGCACGCCTTCTACATGAACGAGGGCATATTGGTGACGCCCTTCCACACCATGTTCCTGATGTGTCCGGCGACGACCGAGGCCGATGTCGACCGCCACGCCGAGGTCTTCACCCGTTTCATTGATCTCGTGCGTGGCGCCGGAGTCGTCTGAGCGATGGCGAAACCATTCGATCTCAGCGGCAAGGTGGCGCTGGTGACCGGCGGCGGACGCGGCATCGGTGCTGCGATCGTGACCCGCTTCGCCGTGGCCGGTGCTAGTGTCGTCATCGCCAATCGAACGTTCGATATGGCAAAAGCGCTGGCCTCCGAATTGTCCGCCCGCAAGCTTGATGTGCGTGCGGTTCCGCTTGCTGGGCTCGACCGCGCCAGGCTGCACGCACTGGTCGGCGACATCGTACGTCAGGCGAGCCGGCTCGACATCGTCGTCCACAATGCCGGCGGCTGTCCCTGGGCCTCGATTGAGGATCTTGACGAGGACAAGCTCGATGAAGCGCTGGCGCTTAACCTCAAGCCTTGCTTCTGGCTGGCGCAGGCAGCAATTCCGGTGATGCGCAAGAACGGCTTCGGCCGCATCCTTGTCACCTCTTCAGTGTCGGCGCGCTTGGCGATGGCCGGCGGCGCGCATTACTCGGCCGCCAAGGCCGGCGTCAACGCCTTCATTCGGGGTGCCGCCTTCGAATTCGCGCGCGACGGCATTACCGTCAACGGTGTCGAGCCGGGCTTCATAGCCAAGCCGGGTAGGGGCACGATGAGCGCGCCGGAAGTCGCCGGGCGCCTCGGCCAACACATACCCGTTGGCCATCTCGGCGAGGCGGACGACATTGCCTATGCCATGCTCTATCTCGCCTCGGAGCAGGCCAAATACACCACCGGCCAGACGATCGTCGTCGACGGCGGCTCAACGTTGCCGGAAACCGGCTTCGCCGTCGAGCGCCATTGGGGGCTGACATGAGCCGATGCCTCGAAGGCCGCAAGGCGCTGATCACCGGTGCTGCCACCGGAATGGGCCGCGCCACTGCCGAATTGTTCGGCCGGCACGGCGCCGAAGTCATCGCCTTCGGCCTCGGCGGTGAGGGACTGGACGGCGCCGTCAAGGCGAGCGACGGTGCCGCCGTGCTCGGCGACATCACCAGCGCAGGCGATGTCGCACGTGCTATCGACGCCTGCGGCGGGTGTCTTGATATCGTCGTAAACGCCGCCGGAGTGATGATCCTCGACGAGCCGGAGAGCCTGAGCGATGAGACCTGGGCGCGCAGCTTTGCGGTCAATGTGACGGGCGCCATGATGGTCTGCCGCGCCGCACTGCCGCTCATGAAAAAGCGCGGCGGCGCGATCGTCAACATCGCCTCCGTCGGCGCCTTCAACGCCAGCGGCCAAAATGCCGCCTATTCGGCCAGCAAGGCAGCACTCGTCTCCTACACCCGCTCGCTCGCCTTTGCACATGGCCCCGACGGCATCCGCGCCAACGCGTTGGCGCCTGGCTGGGTGCGCACGCCGATGAGCGTCTACGAAATGGAAGTGGCGGCAGCGGCCAACGGCTCGACGCCCGACGAGGAGTTCACCGCGCTCACCGGCCGTATTGCGCTCAGGCGTGTCGCCGAACCGTCTGAGATCGCCAACTGCTGTCTGTTCCTGGCTTCCGATGCCGCCTCCTTCGTCACCGGTGCTGTGCTCGTCGCCGACGGCGGCGGCCGTGCACCAACGCAAAACAGGGCAGTGTGATGCGACCTGACCAGTGAGGCTTGTCACAGGCGAATGGCCAGGATACCGGCGCTCTGATAAGCGGCGCCACTTGTCTCACGCTGCTGCCTCTACCGACATTCAGATAGGGAAGACCGCGTTGATTTGCCCCGCCGCGCTTTTGGCTGCAATTCAGGCAGCCACGATGGCGCCAACGGTCGAACAGGCCAGGACTTGCTTTACACCCGCGTTCATAAACACTCAGAACGCGCGGCGATGGCAGGAATGGTCGATATGGTCGCGCGGATTGCCGTGCGAATACATGCACAACGCGCGTTTCGCTTTGCCTTCCGCGGTAATCGAGGCATCTGAACAGAAAGCATATCCGACAATATTGCCGCGGACTGCCTTCCGGACGCCCACATAGGTGAACAAGTACGCTCCCGTGGTGAACCCGACCCAAAGCGCTTCTCCCACTGGCGAAGAGACTGCACCATCAAGGTCCGGTGTCAAACACCCAGTTTCGAACCGGCTCTCAGACCGCCTGCTGCTTGAGCCGCATGTTCTCGCGGTACAGGCTGATGTGGTCCTTGAAAATACCGCCGACATAATCCTGGAAGGTCGGCAGCGTCGCGATGTCGATGGCGGCGCCCTTGGCAAACCAGGCGATGATCTCGTCGGATTCCGTCATATACTGTCCCGGCGTTAGCTCGACAGTTGGAAAGCCGACCTTGGGCAGGTGCGCGGCGAGCTTCTCTGTGATCTGGCACTTCTCTTTGCTGCCCTGTTCGACCAGCCGGATGTCGACCTGGTCGAGCAGTCTCGCCTCAAGCAGGAACACGCGAACCTTCATGCAGAACGGGCAGCCATGGAGCAGGTAGACGAGGGCTTGAACACGGTATTGGTCATGGCAAATGCCTTTTGCCGGATGCACTGCGGGTTGGCCGTGGGGCGGCTATGCGCGCTCGAATATGCCGCCGCATGACCCCGTTCGGCCGCCGGCGTTGCAAGCGCACCGGCAGGCCGATATTCAGACATGCGGAAAGATCAAGCCAAAACAGCGATTTCCGCTGCGAAGTCGCGATAGGAGCGCAGCGGGCGACCCAGCATGCCGGTCAATCGATCAACATCCCCTGCCTCAGGGACCATGCCAACCACAAGGAAGCGCTCGGCCATGAGACGCATGTCGAGCGCCATCCAGCTCGGTGCGTAATTTCGGAGGTTTTGCTCGAACCCAGCGGTATCGTCGCCGCCATAGTGGATCGTCCGCCCAAGAACATTCGACCAGATGGCGGCGACATCGGCACCGGTCAGCGTGTCGGGACCAACGACATTGATCCGCTTGAGAGGAAGCGGCTCGCTTGCCTGCTCACGGCGAACCAGCTCGATGGCTGCGATCTCACCGAGATCGCGCGCGTCGACCATCGCGATGCCTTTGTCACCGATCGGCATCGGATAGACACCGTGACCGAGCACCACGTCCTTCACCGAATAGTCGTTGTTGATGAAGTATGCAGGCCGCAGGATGGTGGCGTTGAAGCCCAGCTGCTCCAGCATGCGTTCGACACTGAACTTACCGGCGAAATGCGGCACGTTCACGTAGATGTCGCTGTGAAGCACGGACAGATAGACGATCCGCTTGATCCCGGCCTCATGGGCCAGATTGAGGGCGATCAGCGCCTGGGTAAACTCGTCGGGCACCACGGCGTTGAGCAAGAACAGGGTGGACACGCCCGAGAAGGCCGTGCGCAGCGCATCGACGTCAAGCAGATCGCCTTCGGCGAGGGCAACGGCGGCTGGTAAATTGGCCTTCGAGGGATCGCGGACGAGCGCGCGCACATTAGCGCCGCGCTTGATGAGCTGATCGACGACATTGCGGCCGACGGTTCCGGTTGCACCGGTGACGAGGATAGTCATGTGGTCACTCCTGCTTTTATCAGATCGTTAGCGCTATTTAGGAGTCCACAAACGCACCGGAAGCTGCCATTTGTAGACACCCTGTCTCACTGGTGGAACACATGGACCTGCTCGCCCTAGCCGACTTCAATCTGGTTGCACGTCATGGTGGATTCGGGCGAGCCGCGCGCGCCACAGGGCGCCCCAAGGCGACGCTCTCGCGGCGCGCCGCAGAACTGGAGAATAGCTTGGGCCTACGCTTGTTCGAGCGCGGGGCGCGTACCCTGAAGCTCACGCAGGAGGGAAAGGACCTGCATGAGCGAACCAGTCGCTTGCTGACGGAAGTGGAGGAGACGGCCGCAGCGATTGCGTCGGGAGACCGGGAACCGCGTGGAAATTTGCGGATCAGTGCACCGTTGCTCTTCTCTCAACTTGCGATGGGTAAGCTGGCGGCAGGCTTCTCGCTCAAATATCCCGACGTTATCCTTGAAGTCACGACCGAAGACCGTGCAGTCGACATGGTCGAAGAAGGGTATGACCTGGCCATTCGCGTCAATCCGCGTTCCGATGAAAGCCTGGTGGGACGGGTCTTCATGCGTGATCGGCTTGTGATCGTGGCGAGCCCGCAAGTGGCGAGACCGCGAGACGGAGACGCCGCTCCCGCTGTCGTGCGGAGCTCGGACAGAGGACTCTCGTTGTGGAATATCAAACCGGACACGGGGCCGACGACGATCGCGTTCACCCCGGTGCTCAGCCTGTCGTCGCTCATCATGGTTCGCGATGCGGTCGTCATGGGCGTGGGTGCGGCACGGTTGCCGGTATCGCTCGTGAGTCATGATCTGGCCGCCGGCACATTGGTGCATTGGGGGGACGTGGATGGTCCGGATACGGCCCTGTGGACGCTCTACCCGTCGCGGCGCCTGTTGAATGCCCGCGTTTCCGCCTTTCTCGACCATCTGAGAGGAGCGTTCCCAAAAGGAACTCCCGACGAATTGGCAGCGTTCATTCGGATTTGAAGCCGCCACGGTTACCTTCTGTCGGCCAACGCCATCACCCACGTCGCGGGCCAGCTTGATCCAATAACGCAAGCGACGACCGCCAGAAGGTGGCTGCTGCAGTCCGATGAACTACAGCAGCCGACGCATCAGCCCGCAAGCCGCGGATAGTCCGTGTAGCCGGCCGCGCCACCGCCATAGAAGGTGGATGGATCGGGCTCGTTGACGGGCGCGCCCAACCGCAGACGCTCGACGAAGTCGGGATTGGCCAAAGCCCAACGGCCGATCGAGGTCATGTCTGCCTGGCCCGAGACGATGTCCTGGTCCAGGGCTTCGCGTGTGCGGCCAAGCCGCAGCACCATCAGGGTCGTGGGCCACGCACGGCGGATGTCGGCGAGGAACTCGTCGCCCCCGCCATACATCAGATGGAGATAGGCCAGCTTCAGTGGTGCCAGCGCGGCGACCAGTTCGCGATAGAGCGCAGGACTCTCCGGACCTTCATCAAGCCCGCCCAAAGGCAGGCCTGGCGAAAGGCGGATAGCGGTGCGATCGGCGCCGATCTCATCGGCGACAGCCTGCGCCACTTCGACGGCGAACCGAATGCGGTTAGCGATCGGCCCGCCATAGGCGTCGGTCCGGTGATTGGCGTTCGGCGCAAAGAACTGATGGACGATATAGCCGTTGGCGCCGTGAATCTCGACGCCGTCGGCGCCGGCATCGATAGCCAGCCGCGCGGCCCGCCGAAAGTCCTGCACCGTGGCGGCGACTTCCTCGGTCGTCAGCGCGCGCGGCTCGGGGATCGGCTGCATGCCGCTCGCAGTGAACATCTGCTCACCGGGCGCGACGGCCGATGGGGCGACGGGCTGACGGTGATGCGGCGTGTTGTCCGGGTGCGACATGCGGCCGACATGCATGAGCTGCAGGAAGATCTTCGCGCCTTTTGCGTGAACCGCATCGGTGACCTTGCGCCAGCCGGCGACATGTTCGGGTGCGTGGATCCCCGGCGTCGCGAAATAGCCCTGGCCATCGGCCGAGGGTTGCACACCCTCGGTTATCAGCAGGCCAAGGGAGGCGCGCTGGGCGTAGTATTCAGCGGCGTGCTCGCCCGGTACGCCGTTGAACTCGGCACGGCTGCGAGTCATCGGGGCCAAGGCCAGGCGGTGGGGCAGGTCCATTTGGCCCACGCGGACCGGACTCCAGATAGTCGTCATGATAAACTCCTTGAAAGTTGAAAACTTGGTGATCAGCGGGTGAAATCAGCGACGATCTTGCCGGGTGCGTGGCCGGTGCGATTGCGCTCGATTGCGGAAGCCAAATCATCGAAGCCCACCACGTCGGCGATCGTCGATCGCAGGGCGCCGACGGCGACCTGCTGGGCGATCGCGGTCAGGCGCGCGGTATCAGGTTTGTTCGATAAAAAGACGCCGCGGCGGCCTGGCGGCGTACGTGATGCGAGGTCCGTGGCGGCGATGCTTACGAGAAGGCCATCGGGCGACAGGACTGCCCAGGAGCGGTTCACGACCTCACCACCGACGAGGTCGACGACGAAATCGATGTCGCGCGCAAGCAGCTCGAAGTTCTGCTGCCGATAGTCGATCACCTCGTCCGCGCCGAGCGCCCGGACATGTGGCAGGCTATTGGTCGAGGCCGTGGCAAAGACCGTCGCTCTGGCCGCCTTGGCGAACTGGACGGCAAAGCCGCCCACGCCGCCGGCTGCGCCATGGATCAGCACCCGCCGTCCGGAGAGGTCGAAATCCGCCGCCTGAATGACATGCCAGGCTGTCATCGCCGCGACCGGAATGGCCGCCGCCTCCACGTCGGACAGTGATGCCGGCGTCAGGACGAGCTTCTCGGCGTTGATGACCAGATGGTCGGCGTAGGCTCCGACGCCACCGATGGCGGCCATAACCCGATCCCCGGGCTTCACGCCTGTGACGCCGGGGCCGGTCCGAAGCACGACGCCGGCCATTTCGATGCCAAGTGTCGCGGGCAGGGTCAGCTTGAAGCGCTCGCGGAGGTAGCCTTCACGGATTTTCCAGTCGATACCGTTTACCGCGGCGGCCTTGACCGACACCAAGACCTCGCCCGGACCCGGCTCGGGCGCGGATACGCTATCGACTGTCAGCGATTCGGGGCCGCCATAGGCTTGAAGACGTAAGGCTCGGCCGGGGGCAAGCGGTTCGGATGTGGAGGCCCCGCGCTTGAGATCAGCGGATTGGATCATGTAGGTTCTCCTTCTTGGCAGAAGGTATGCGTTCGAAATCCGCGCCATAAGTCATCGAAATAAGACAGTCTGTCTCGCTGGAGAGACACCTAATGGCCTTCCGGCGTCTCCAATTTCGTATTTGTGGCCTTATCCGTACGGTGCTTTTCGGCCAGGCGGAAAAGCGGTCGGCCGACGGCGACCTTGTAGCGGCGCGTGATCGGGCTCGTCGATCATCAGCGCCAGGATCAGATGGGCCATGAGCCAGCTTCGGACGAGCCGCTCATCGCGTGCAGGAAGCTTATGGGTGCCCATGCCGCTCTTGAGCCGCTTGAAGGCGAGTTCTGCCAGTGTCTCGATCGAATACTAACCATAGCCTTCGGCCGGGTCCGCAGAGTGCACAGCCGCCGATCTCCATTGGCCGTCGGGCGCCCGTCCTCAGCCGGCGTGATATTCGAGCATGATGTCGATCAGCGCTCTGACTTTGCGTGGCGGGAAGTCGCCGGGAGGACGCACCACATAAAGCCCTGCCGCGACCACCGTGTGGTCGGCAAGCAGGGGGATGAGCGCACCGGAGGCGATGTGGGGCTCGATCAGGAAATCCGGCAGGGCCGCCACGCCGAGTCCGGCCAGCGCCGCCGAAAGGAGCGCTTCGCCGTTATCCGCCTTGAAACGACCGTGAGGATGGACCGCGATCGTTTTGCCTCCTTCGACGAACCGCCATGCTTCGGTCCCCTGCAACAGGCACTCGTGATCCGCCAGTTGGCCAAGCGTTTGCGGTGCCCCATGCCCGGCGATATAGGCGGGGCTGGCGACAAGCATCCCGGATATGGGCCGAATGCGTCTGGCGATCAGGCTCGAGTCAGGCAGAAATCCCGCCCTGATTCCCGCGTCGAAGCCCTCGGAAATCAGATCCACGAAACGATCGCTGTAGGCTGCATGAACATGCAGCAAGGGATGGCGTCGAGCGAGTTCGGCAAGAACCGGGGCGACAAGCCTCGGCCCGCCAGACAGGGGCGCGGCGATACGCAGAAGCCCGCGCACCGCGCCATCGGGTGCTATCGCATCCTGTGCCGCCTCGAACTCGCCGAGGATGCGAGTGGCGTGGTCGCGGAACGTCGCGCCGGCCTCCGTCAAGGCGGCGCCGCGAGTCGTGCGAGAGAGCAACTGGCTTCCGAGCGTTTCCTCCAGCCGAGCCAGTCGGCGGCTGACGACGGATTTTGCGACGCCCAGCCGCCGCGCGGCAGGCGATATGCCTCGCCCCTCCGCGATCTCCACGAAAGTCCTGACGTCCTCAATCTCCATAGCGTTCCGCTTTCAGCAACAATCAATCGCAAAACCGAAGGCTATCTTAAGCCGACAAGGAACGCCATCCTTTGTGGGTCAGTTCATCCGGCATAGCCGCGCCGGATCAACCCCATGGAGAAATAGATGAGCGTGCAAGACGTGTGGAAATACGAAGAATCTGCGCTGGTGCTGATCGACTACCAGCCGGAAATGTTCAGCCAGATCCGATCCGAAACGCCGGCCAACCTGGTCGAGCTCAACGTGCGGCTACTGATCAGGGCTGCACGGGCTTTCGACATGCCCATTATTCTCTCGACGGTCGGTGCGAACATGGGTGTCAACGGCCCCACGGTTCCGGCGATCCTCGCCGAACTGCCCGGCATCGAGGTGATCGATCGCTCGACAATGAACTCGTGGGAAGATCCGGCCTTTCGCGCCGCGGTCGAGAAGACCGGCCGCAAACGGCTGATCATCGGCGCCCTCTGGACCGAGATCTGCCTTGCTTTCCCGGTCATCGATGCGCTCAAGGACGGCCATGACGTGGCTTTCCCGGTCGACGCCGTCGGCGGTCGGTCGCAGCTTGCCCACAGCACGGCGATCCAGCGGCTCACTCATGCCGGGGCGGTCCCCAGTACGGCCTTGGCTGTCGTTACCGAACTCTTCCGCGACTGGGCGGGGCCGGTGGCCGACAAGGCCCGCGCGCTGGTGTACTGGTATTACGAGGAGCTTGCGAAGCTGCAGGGTCGGGCCGCAAAGGCCGCCTGAAGCGCCAGGCCGAGCACGGTTGGAGCGGCGGGGAAGCCTCTGACAGGGCCGATTTTTCCCGCCTGTTCCACCGGCAGCACCGACGAGCCCCGCATAGTCGGCTCTCCCGCCGCCAATTTCCCTATTTTCGAAAAGGACGATCAAAATGAACACTCAAACCGGCGCCGTTCGCGGCCCCATCAATCGTTGGAGCCTGGCGCTGTGGATCGCACAGGCGCTCCTGGCTCTCCTCTATCTGGCAGCCGGTGGCGCGAAACTGACACAGCCCATCGACGCGCTCGCCGCGAGCATGAGCTTCGTCACCCATGTACCGGAAGCCGTCACACGGCTGATCGGCACTCTCGAAGTGCTGGGCGCTGTCGGTCTCATCCTGCCGGCCGCGACGCGGATCAAGCCCTGGCTGACGCCGCTGGCGGCTGTCGGGCTTTCACTCATACAGGTGGGGGCGATCATCACGCATGCGCTGCTCGGCGAGACGGCCAGGATGCTGCCCATCAACCTGACGCTGCTCGCCTTGTCCTTGTTCATTGCTTGGGCCCGGCTGCGGAAAGCCAAGATCCCGGCTCGCTGAGCATGGCGAGTCACGAAGAGGGTAGGCCGGCCCGCCACTCGCGGATCACGACCCGTCGATGCAGACATCTACCGACATCGAGCCCCTGGAGCTTCAAAATGCAATTCGGAATCTTCTCTGTCAGCGACGTCACGCGCAACCCGATCACAGGCGTCACGCCGAGCGAGGCGCAGCGGATCGATGCGATCGTCAAGATCGCGAAGCGGGCGGACGAGGTCGGGCTCGATGTCTTCGCCATCGGCGAGCACCACAACCCACCCTTTTTCTCGTCCTCGCCGACGACTCTGCTCGCCCATATCGCCGCGCAGACGCAGCGCATCATCCTCAGCACCGCCGTGACGCTCATCACGACCAATGACCCGGTGAAGATCGCGGAAGACTACGCGATGCTGCAGCATCTCTCGAAGGGGCGGATGGACCTGATGCTCGGCCGCGGGAATACAGTGCCGGTCTATCCCTGGTTTGGGCAGGACATGCGTGACGGCGTCGCACTGGCGCTCGAGAACTACAATCTGCTCCACAAGCTGTGGCGCGAGGACGTTGTCGATTGGCAAGGCAAATTCCGGACCCCGCTGCAAGGCTTCACGTCGATCCCGCGTCCGCTCGACGATGTTCCTCCCTTTGTCTGGCACGGCTCGATCCGCACTCCGGAGATCGCCGAGCAGGCGGCTTTTTACGGGAACGGCTATTTCGCCAACAACATCCTTGCGCCCAACTTGCACTTCCTGCCGCTGGTGAACTTCTACCGCGAGCGGTTCGAGCATCACGGACACGGCACCAAGGAGCAGGCCGTCGTCGGGCTTGGTGGCTATGCCTTCATCGCGAAGCGCTCGCAGGACGCATTCGACCGATTCCGGCCCTATTTCGAAGGCAGCCCCATTTACGGAAAGACCTATCAGCTGGAAGAATATTCGCGCGATACGCCGCTCAGTGTTGGCAGCCCGCAGGAGGTCATCGACAGGACGCTGACTTTCAGGGAAGCCTTCGGCGACTACCAGCGGCAGCTGTGGGTTCTCGACGCCATGGGATTGCCGCTCGAGATGGCTCTCGAGCAGGTCGAGCTGCTGGGCACCGAGGTGGTGCCCGTGCTCCGCAAGGAAATGGCGGCGCGACGCTCGCCGGGCGCCGCCATAGCCCCGACGCACCGGAGCTTGGTGGAGGTCAAGTATGGAGACCAGCCGCCGCGCCAGCCGCGTCCGAACGCCAATCGCGGAGACAACCTGACGGATGTCCGGCCGTATCACGATACTGACGAAAACGTTACAGCGCGCGCCCCGCTGGTCGCGGGGCAGGCCGCCCGGTCCGGCAAAGCCGACGTTCCACCCGCGGAGCTGTAGGTCGACTGGCGGGTACATTCAGGAAAGGATTCGAGTGATGACGAAGGCGATCGAGTGCGTTAACGAGCCCATACGGCTCGTCGTGGTGAACGCAGGCGTAAACGATCCCTCGACAACGCGGATGCTGGCTGACCGCATCGCACAGAAGAGCATCGAACGTATCACTGGTACGGGAAAGACCGCCGTCCTTAGCGTCATCGACCTGGCTCCGCTTGCAGTCGATATTGCGCGTGCCGTGGTGGCCGGATTTCCCGAGGCCAAGGTGCAGTCCGTAATCGAAACGCTTGCCGGCGCGGATGCCGTCGTTGCCGCCACGCCAGTCTACAAGGCCGGTGTCAGCGGGCTGTTCAAGTCGTTCATCGATATCCTCGACAACGACTTGCTCATTGCCAAACCGGTGATCCTCGCCGCGACGGCCGGCACCGCCCGCCATGCGATGGTCGCGGACGCGCAGATGCGCCCACTTTTCGCGTTTCTGCGCACTTTTCCCGTGCCGACGTCGATCTTTGCTGCCCCGGAAGATTGGGGGTCGCCGGAGCTCGGCGGTCGCATCGATCGAGCTGCTACCGAGCTCACCCAGTTCCTGTTGAGTGGCACCAGCCGATCCATCGCGGACGCGGCATGGAAAGGCTATCAACACCAGTTCGCAGGCAATGCGGCGCGCGCGGAGCGCAGCGCTGCCGATGTCAATTTCGACACCGATCTGATGAAGCTGGCCGCAGGAGGGACGGCTGTAGAGCGGATGATCGTCAGAGGCTGAGGGAGCTGAATTTCCTTGCCCAATCCTTTGGCCTAGTTACCGCTTGCGGCCGCATCTGCATGCACAGGAAGAAGATCAACGTCTCGACCGTGCTCGCCGGTCAGAGGCTGGGAATCAAGGAGGTCGACGACGGCATTTGGCTCGTCAGCTTCATGCATTACGATCTCGGGTATATCGACTTGGAACAGAGGACCTTGCAGACCATCGACAACCCGTTCGGCACGAGGTTGTCACCCATGTCTTAGGTACAATCTGTTACCTATGTCTCCGGGTTGGACAAAGGTAGTTATGGTAGCGGGAGAGGGACTTGAACCCCCGACCCCAGGATTATGATTCCCGTGCTCTAACCAACTGAGCTACCCCGCCAGGGCGGCGAAGGCCCGAAATCCAGCTTAAATCGGCAGGCATATCGGCGCGTTCGCCAAGGTCGCGCGGATATAAGGTTGCGAGGCCAAGCCTGTCAAGCATCGAAGTGGCTGCCGCGCCGGCATATTGCTGGCCCCGAAAGCTTTGCCGGGCAGACATTTGGGCGCACAGGCCGGGGTTGAGTTCAGCGAGGCACGTCGCTATGTCTCGGCCACGAAAGTCATGGTCATGAATTGATGAAACCGCGCATTGCAGTCCTCGGTTGCGGATACTGGGGCAGCAACCACATCCGCACCCTAAAGGCGCTCGGCGCGCTGCATGCGGTTTCGGACGTCAACCCCGCGCGTGCGGAGGGTTTTGCCAGCGAGCAGGATTGCCTTGCGATAGAGCCGGAGGCGCTGTTTGCCCGCGACGATGTCGACGCCATTGTCATGGCGCTGCCGCCGCAGTTCCATGCCGACATGGCGGTGCGCGCCGTGCTCGGCGGCAAGGACGTGCTGGTGGAGAAGCCGATCGCGCTGACGGTGGCCGATGCCGAACGCTCGGTGCAGGCGGCCGCCGATAATGGCCGTGTCTTCATGGTCGGCCACGTGCTGCGCTTTCATCCCGCCTTCGAGACGCTGAAGGCGCTGATCGACAATGGCGAACTCGGCGAAGTCCGCTACATCCATTCGCATCGGCTCGGCCTCGGCAAGTTCCACACCGAAAACGACGCGCTATGGGATCTGGCGCCGCACGATCTGTCGATGATCCTGGCCATCACCGGCACCGAACCGGTCGAAGTGCGCGGCGAAGGCGCTGCTCTTCTCGACAATCTCAGCGACTTTGCGCATCTGCACATGCGCTTTCCCAACGGCCTGCGCGGCCATCTGTTCGCCTCGCGGCTCAACCCTTACCGCGAACGGCGGCTGACCGTTGTCGGCACCAAGGCGATGGCGGTGTTCGACGATGTCGAGCCGTGGGAGCGCAAGCTTGCCGTCTATCGCCACGCGGTGTGGCAGGACAGCGGCCAATGGGCGTTCACCGCCAACGAGCCGTCCTATGTCGCGGTCGGTGAAGGCATGCCGCTGACGCGCGAGCTGGAGCATTTCATCCACTGCATCGAGACGCGGGCCGAACCGCGCACCAGCGGCGAGGAGGCCATCCGCGTGCTGCGCATCCTGACCGCCGGCACCGTCGCCCATACAAGGCCCGCCCATACAAGGCCCTAAGAGAAAACGCCGTCTATTCGGCGGGAACCCGCGCCGGCTGGACGGCAAGCCGCGTCAGCATCGCCTCGGCCTCGGCGCCGCGCTCGGAGCGCTCGATGAAGCCGCCGCCGAACACGCGCGCCTCGTTGCCATCGTCGGAATAGAGCACGCAAGCCTGACCGGGCGCGATGCCGGATTCGCCGTCGACCAGTTCCACCGAAGTGACACCGGCGCGGTGATGCAGCACGGCCGGGCGCGGCGGCCGCGTCGAGCGCACCTTGGCGAAAAGCTCAAGCCCGGCCGCCGGGATAGCGGTCAGCGGGCCATCGCCCAGCCAGTTCATGTTGCGCAAGAAGATCTTGTGGGTCTCCAGCGCCTCGCGAGGGCCGACGACGACGCGGGCCCGGTCGGCGTCGAGATGAACGACGTAGAGCGGCTCGCCCGAGGCGATGCCGATGCCGCGGCGCTGACCGACGGTGTAGCGCAAAATGCCCTCGTGGCGGCCAAGCACGCGCCCGTCTATATGGACGATGTCGCCTGGATTGGCGGCAGCCGGCTTCAGCTTGGCGATGATGTCGGAATACTTGCCCTGCGGCACGAAGCAGATGTCCTGGCTGTCCTGCTTGGCCGCAACCGTCAGTCCCATCTCCTCGGCGATGGCGCGAACCTCAGGCTTCGACAGGCCGCCGAGCGGAAAACGCAGATAGTCGATCTGTGCCTGGGTGGTGGCGAACAGGAAGTAGCTCTGGTCGCGGTCGGCGTCGACCGGCCGGTAAAGCGCGCGGTGGGCGCCATTGGCGCCGGAACGGATGTAGTGGCCGGTCGCCAGCGCGTCGGCGCCGAGTTCCTTGGCGGTCGCAAGAAGGTCGGCGAATTTCACCGTCTGATTGCAGGAAACGCAAGGGATCGGCGTTTCGCCGGCGACATAGCTCTCGGCGAACGGGTCGATCACCGCCTTGCGGAAGCGCTCCTCGTAATCGAGGACGTAATGCGGGATGGCGAGCGTCTCGGAGACGCGGCGGGCATCGTCGATGTCCTGGCCGGCGCAGCATGAGCCGGCCCGGTGCGTTGCCGCGCCGTGGTCATAAAGCTGCAGCGTGACACCGACGACGTCGTAGCCCTCGCGCTTCAGGAGGCCGGCAACGACCGACGAATCGACACCGCCCGACATGGCGACGACGACGCGGGTGTTTTCGGGGCGTCCGGGAAGATCGAGGCTGTTCATGGTTCTTTCGTTCTGCGCGGCGCTTCAATGCCAATGGCCGGAATATAGGTCAAGCGTCTCGGCTGCGCCAGCTTTGCCGGGCCGGCTCATTTTTCCTGCCGGGTTCAATGCGCTTGCCGGCAGATGTTTCAAATGCCGATGAAAAGGCTAACGCCGCGTTCATGATCCTTACCTAACCATTAGGGTCTGCTTAGGCAAATTTTAAAGCTGTGGCGGTAATGTGGTGGGGATTGGGTCTTTGAGTTTTTTGTAGAGAGTACGATGACCGATCTAATTAGACCGCGAGTCAAATATGTTATCGGGCCGGACGGCAGCCCACTTACCATCGCCGATCTGCCGCCGACGAACACACGTCGCTGGGTTATCCGGCGCAAGGCGGAAGTGGTGGCGGCGGTGCGTGGCGGGCTTTTGAGCCTCGAAGAGGCATGCCAGCGCTACAAGCTCACCACCGAGGAATTCCTGTCCTGGCAAGCGTCGATCGACGAATACGGCCTTGCCGGCCTGCGCACCACGCGCATCCAGCAATACCGGCATTAGGCCGATAAGGGCGCTGATCAGCGCCCTTACGTCTGCGAGGGGCGACGATCTGCAATTTCAGACCGTCAGCACCACCTTGCCGATCGGCCTGGTGGCGAGAAAGGCATGGGCGGCACCGGCCTGTTCGAGGGGAAACGCCTTTGCCACGTGGACGGCCAGCTTTTTCGCGTCGATCAATTTGCCGAGCTCCACCAGAGCGGCACGGTCGGGCACTACGGACATGCGCTCGACGTGGATGCCTCGCGTCCTGGCCTTTGCCTTGGTGGCATCGCTGACATCGAGCAGCGACACCAGAACGCCGCCGGCAGTGAGCACTTTCAGTGATTGCTCCGCATGCACGCCGCCGAACGGGTCCAGAACCAGATCGATGTCGCGGGCCTTCGCGGTGAAATCATCCCTTGTGTAGTCGATCACCTCGTCGGCGCCGAGCGAGCGGACGAAATCGAGCTTTTCCGGGCTGGCGGTCGCGACGACGTAAGCGCTGTGCGCCTTGGCGATCTGCACCGCCAGGTGGCCGACGCCGCCGGCTCCGGCGTGGATCAGCACGCGCTTGGCAGAATCGAGCCGGCCATGGCGGACAAGGCCTTGCCAGGCCGTCAGGCCGGCCAGCGGCAGCGCGGCGGCTTGCGCGTGATCTATGCCTTCAGGTTTCGGCGCAAGCTCATCAGCCGGGACAGCGGCGAGTTCGGCGTAGGCTGCCGCCTGTTTGGGAAAGCGCGGCATGCCGAACACGGCATCGCCGACCTTGAGGCCGGAGACGCCGGAGCCCAGCGCCTCGACAGTCCCCGAAACATCCCAGCCAAGGACAAAAGGCGGCTCGCCAAGCAGCGGATAGTGGCCGCCGCGCACCGCACCATCGACCGGATTGATGCCGGCCGCTTCGATGCGGACGAGCACTTCGCCGGCTTCGGGTGATGGCGCGGGGCGATCGGCAATGACGAGGACATCGGGTCCGCCGAAGGAATTCTGGATAATGGCACGCATGGAAGGCTCTCCTGCTGGTTTTGATGTGCCACTATCATTTGGATAGTTATTTTCTCTTGTCTAGTATGTACCTTGTTGATATATACACACCTCATGGATAGTGAAGATGTTTCCCCTTTTGGCTATGACGCCTTTCGGCGGTCGTGCCCGTCACACGCCGTGCTCGAGACGCTCGCCAGCAAATGGGTCTACCTGGTGATCTGTGCGCTGCGCCGGGGCCGGCTCCGCAACGGCGAATTGGCGCGCAAGCTCGAAGGCATCACGCCGAAAATGCTGACGCAGACGCTGCGTATCCTGGAACGCGACGGGCTTGTGCGGCGCGAGGTTTTCCCGGTCATTCCGCCGCGTGTCGAATATGAGCTGACCGAACTTGGCCAGAACCTGGCAGGACTGCTCAATCAGATCAGAGCCTGGTCGGAGCAGCATGTGCCCGACATCAAAAATGCGCGCGCACGGGCGGCGGAACAGCAAGTAGATCTGGATGCCTGAGGCGGGCACAGTCGGTGCGCAGCAATAGCGCACAAGCGCGACGCGCGTTAGAGTCTTGTTTTCAGCCGATCATGGCGCTGCGGCCGCCGGCTTCCGTGTCGCGCGCCTTGGTGTCGCGCGATTCCAGCATCTCGGCCTTGGAAAGCTCCGCTTCGGCTTCGCTCAGCAATGATTCGGCGACATTTCGCTGCTGGGCGAGGTCGCTTTGCGAATTTCTAAGGTTGTCGCGGCGCAGACGTGCCGCCTTGGCGAAGGTCGGATAAGCAAAGTGATTGATGTCGGTGATGCCGGCCTTCTTCTCTTCGGCAGCAATCTGAAGTTCCAGCTCGACGGCCATGCGCTCGAATTCGGCGATCATCATGTCGAGCTGCAGCAGCTGCCGCCGCTTCTCGCTCACCTGAAATTGCTTCAGCCGAACGAGGTTTTCACGTGACTTCATGATTCGGTACTCCCGGAAACGCACACCTGCACATATCGTCCAATTCACCCGGCAAGGCCCAGGCTTGACCCGTTTCCACCGGCTTTCCCCGAACTATGGGAAACAAACTCCTAAAGTTTTTTGCCGGCGGTAACCATTCGTTTACGGGCATTGTTAATCATACGGCTCAGGACTTAAGGGCGGGTAAAAATTCTGCTTCTCGTCGGGAAACCCGGCCAACGAGTCCGAAGAGTCGCTTAGTCTGGCTTATTAATGTGCTGCATTAACGGTTTGGGTCTGTGATTCGTTATTGGATTCAACAAGGTGTAGAAAGGGGTTAAAAAATCTGATACCGTCATGGACGGGGAATTAGGTTTTATTAACCATTCGATGGCAGCCTCTGCTCAGGCAATCACTGCTCCGGTCCTGGACGGGTCGTGAAATGGTCCGGCAGCAGAAAAGGGGAATGAAATGCGCGTTCTGCTGATAGAAGACGACAGTGCAACCGCACAAAGCATCGAGCTGATGCTGAAATCGGAAAGTTTCAATGTCTATACGACCGACCTTGGCGAAGAGGGCGTCGATCTAGGCAAGCTTTACGATTACGACATCATTCTCCTCGACCTCAATCTCCCCGACATGTCGGGCTATGAAGTTTTGAGAACACTTCGCCTGTCCAAGGTGAAGACGCCGATCCTCATCCTCTCCGGCATGGCCGGCATCGAGGACAAGGTGCGCGGCCTCGGCTTCGGCGCCGACGATTACATGACTAAGCCCTTTCACAAGGACGAACTGGTCGCCCGCATCCATGCCATCGTGCGGCGTTCCAAGGGCCACGCCCAGTCGGTCATCACCACCGGCGACCTGGTGGTCAATCTCGATGCCAAGACCGTTGAGGTCGGTGGCCAGCGCGTGCATCTGACCGGCAAGGAATATCAGATGCTGGAACTGCTCTCGCTGCGCAAGGGCACCACGCTGACCAAGGAAATGTTCCTTAACCATCTCTATGGCGGCATGGATGAGCCAGAACTGAAGATCATCGACGTCTTCATCTGCAAGCTGCGCAAGAAGCTTGACGCCGCGTCTGGCGGGCAGAATTACATCGAGACCGTCTGGGGCCGCGGCTATGTGCTGCGTGAGCCCGAAGATATCCGCGTCAGCGCCTGAACTAGGGGCGTGATCCCAAGGTGGGCGCCGATTTTTTCGGAAAAGAACCCGGCAAAACAACAAGATAGAGCCGATCCGATTTTCGTCGGAATGGAACAGCTCTGATCAGGCGGCAATCTTCAAGGCGCGGAAGCACTCGAGCAGTTGCGGCCGGTTGAACGGCTTCAGCAGGTAGCCCTGGGCGCCGGCTCGTTTTGCCCGCATGATCGCCCCGACATCGACCTCGACCAGCGAAATCAAAACCTGCGGCAATACCGGGCTTTCCATGGCGCGCAGGCGGCGGATGAGGTCCTGCGCCTGCATGTCCGGCAAGGCGCCGTCGACGACGATGATATCAGGCATGTCGGCCGCGCACATCTCGATCGCCTCGTGGCCGCTGGCGGCTTCGATCACCATCATGCCGGAACCGCCCAGGATACGCCTTGCGACCTTCCTGATGACGCTCGAATTGTCGACGAACATGCAGCGTTTCATTCCGGGACCCTCTTTGCCATGCGGCGAACCGGCAGCGTCGTGGCATCTGCCGGGGAACATAGGCCGATCTGGTAAAGAAGCCGAAAAGCCGTTAGGTAAAATTTTCCTGAAGGTGTTTTAAGTGAAATCTTCTTTCGCAATGCTTCACGCAATCAATCCGCAAGCCCGCCCACAGATGTTAGGACAACGCCGCAAATATGACTTGAGAAAAATACTTTCCCCGCTCTTTAGGAGAACTTCAGGCTGCGGAAAGGACGATCTCGTCGGCGGTCGCATGGATCGAAATCGTCATGTTGGCTTCGCGGGCCAGGAGCAGCGTGTAATAGGGCTGCACCGAATGCGCGTCGATCGGCTCTTCCGGCCTGTGGCCGGAATGCAATTCCAGGAATTTGGGCGGCACGCGGAGCATCGGGCCGCTCGCCGCGAGCGCAAAGCGCGGCTCGGTCTCGAGGTTCTCCAGCGTGACCACCAGCCTGCCGCCGCGCGGAATGGCGGCGTTAGCGACGAGGATGAGATTGAGCAGCAGCTTGACCTTGTTCTTGGGCAACAGTGCGCGGGTTCCGTTCCAGATCAGTTCCGGCTTCTCGTTCTTCAGGAAGGCGATGGCCACGGCCTCGGCGTCCCCGGTGTCGATCAGCATGCCGGCGGAACCGGCGGCGCCGAAGGCGATGCGGGCGAATTGCAGGCGGGCGGAGGCGTTTTTGGCGCTTTGGCGGATCAGCTTCATGGCGTCTTCGTCGGCGCCGCCTTCGTCGAGCAGCTCAAGCCCGTTGTTTATGGCGCCGACCGGCGAAATGATGTCGTGGCAGACCCGGCTGCACAGCAGCGCTGCCAGATCGGGTGCGGAAAGGGTGAAAAGCTCGGCCATCGGCAAAAATCCCTGCAAATTTCACAACACAATGACCGGGCGATCATGATCACGCCTGTCCACACGAATCACGCTCTCTCCCAAGCATTCTGAATACACAGCGCTTGTGCGTGCAGCAACAAATCCGAAATCATGATTGTCGAAAATGGCGTGTTCACGCAGCAGGGTGCTGCGCGGGCGATGTGAAAACAGCCTTCGAACCGCCATCTTCATGTGGGAGTTTAATGGTTGAAAAAGGATTACGGCATAGTTTGCCCCTAACAGTCATCCTTAACGGCCGCCAAAGAGCCGTACGGGTGCGAGGCGTCGGCGAAAGTGCTCCCTGACGGAGATTGGAAGCATGGTTTCCCGATTCTACGACCGGACTTTTTTCCGTGTCATCTCAATGACGATCGCGCTCATCGGCCTTGTCGCCTTTTCGGCATCGGCGGCGCGGGCGCAGGAATACACCGCGCAGGAGATCGTCGATTCCGGTCATAAATTCTTCGGCGCTACATCGGGCGGGCTCGCCACCGTCGTCGAGAAGATTTTCGCCACCTATGGCCTGCCGAACGGCTATCTGCTCGGCGAAGAGGGGTCCGGGGCGCTGATCGGTGGCCTGACCTATGGCGAAGGCACGCTCTACACCAAGAATGCCGGCGACCACAAAGTGTTCTGGCAAGGCCCTTCGCTCGGCTGGGATTTCGGCGGCGAGGGCTCGCGCGTCATGATGCTGGTCTACAATCTCGACGATGTGAGCAGCCTCTATAATCGTTTTGGCGGCGTCGCCGGCTCCGCCTATGTCGTCGCCGGCGTCGGCTTCAACGTGCTGAAGAACAACAATGTGCTGCTCGTGCCGATCCGTACCGGCGTCGGCGCCCGTCTCGGCGTCAATCTCGGCTACCTCAAGCTCACCCAGCGCGCGACCTGGAATCCGTTCTGACACCTGCATGATGGCGCCACTGCGATTGGAGCTGTGATCCCACGGTCTGAGCTTTGCCGCGGCATACTCTTGCCGTGGCGCCGGATTTCCGTCATGCGAAGATGGCAAAGTCGACCTTTGGCGGTTGCCATGCACAACGGATAGTCATCTTGGTCCAGTCGATCCTGTTCTTTGTTCTCGGCTTTCTCTGCGCCGGCTTCCTGGCGCTGATGATTGCTCCGGCCGTGTGGCGGCGGGCGGTGGCGCTGACGCGCAAGCGCGTCGAGGGCTCGATGCCGTTGACGCTGGCCGAGATCCAGGCGGACAAGGATCGCATTCGCGCCGAGTTCGCGGTTTCGGTGCGCCGGCTTGAAATGACCGTCAAGTCATTGCGCGAGAAAGCCGCCGAACAGCTGGTCGAGATCGGCCGCGACCGCGAAGCCCTGAAGGAATTGGCGGCCGAGCGACAGGACAAGAACCGGGTCGTCGCCGATCTTACAGCCAGCGGCGAGGAGCTTCGCAAGCGCGATGAGCAACTGCAGCAGCTGTCGGAACGGCTTGCGGAGACCGAGCGCGCCCTCGAAAAGCGCGGGCTCGAACTGCGGAAACTGGAGCACATGTATGACGACGCCAGTTTTTCATCCAGCAGCAGGCAGATCGAGCTGGTGGCGCGCGAATCCGAGCTGCAGAAGTTGGCAAGCGACATTTCGCTGCTGCGCGGCCAGCGCAAGGAGGCGGACAGGCGCAGCCAGGAATTGGCAGCCGAAAGCAAGGTTTTGCGGGACGCGCTGAAGGCCGAGAAGAAAAGAACCGGCGACCTGGAAAAGAAGGTCGAACGCCTGCTCGCCTCGCTGGCCGATCGCGAGGACAGGCTCGAGCGCCGCGAGAAGGAACTGGTGCGCCTTCGCGAAAAGCCGAAAGGCGCTGAAAGGGCGCCTGCGGTGGGTCTTGCCGGCGTGCCAGGCACCCAGGTCAATGTGGCCGCCAACGGCGACATCGAACAGACAACCGCCAAGCTCGACGCCGACCGCGAGCGGCTGGAGGCCAGGCTGACGTCGCTGGCACGCGAGAACAGACGGCTGAAGACAGATCTTGCTGCCGTCGAAACGTCGAAATCGCGGACCGGAGACGATACCGGCAGCGCCAGCGCGGCATTGCGCGAAGAGATGAACGATCTGGCGGCGCAAGTCGTGGCCTTGACGGCAAAGCTCGACGGGCCGGATTCGCCGATCGCCCGGGCGCTTGCAGCGCCTGAGGATACGCGGCCGGGGAGCGGCGGACGCAGCCTTGCCGATCGGGTGCGGGCGCTGCAGAAGGCCGCTTCGACCGACTAAGATTCCACAAGCGCGAGCGGGACGCCCCGGCTCTAAATTAGGCTCCGGAAAAATGATGCAGCGCGATGGCTGATGCGGCGGCGACGTTCAGGCTGTCGAAGCCCTGCGCCATACCGATCCGCAGAGTCTGCAGGCGGGCAAGCAGGCTTTCCGGCAGGCCTTCGCCCTCGGTGCCGAGATAGAGCGCCAGCCGCTCGTTTCTCTTGGCATCGCGAATGTCGATCTGCCCGCGCGGCGACAAGGCGAATTGGCTGAAGCCTTGCCGGTCGAGCATTGCGGTGCAGCCGGCGGTATCGGCAAAGCAGGCGAAGGGGACTTTCAAGGCCGCGCCCACCGAGACGCGGATTGCCTTGCGGTACAACGGATCGCAGCAGGTCGGATCGAGAAGCGCGGCATCCGCGCCAAAGGCGGCGGCATTGCGGAAGATCGATCCCATATTGTCATGATTGGCGATGCCGACCAGCACCACGATCAGCGCGCGGGCGGGCAGTGCGCCGAGCAAAGCTTCAGCGGAGACGGCCGCGCCCTTGCGGCCGATCGCCAATATGCCGCGATGCATGTGGAATCCGGCAATCCTGTCCATGACTTCGCCGGATGCGACATAGATCGGAAGCCCGGCAGGCGCCTTGCGCAGGACGTCATCGAGGCCGGCCAGCCGGTTCTCGAGCACCAGCACCGATTCTGCCTCGAAGCGACGGGCGGCAAGCAGCGTGTCGAGCACCACCTTGCCTTCGGCGACGAAACGGCCCTGCCGGCCGGCAAGATCGCGTTCCCGGATGTCGAGATAGGCGGCGACGCGAGGATCCTGCGGGTCGTCTATGCGGATCGGATTCATGGCTTCCTCGGCGGATCTTGGCGTCGGCCGCGAATCGGGATTCGGCTTCGGAAGGCATGATGCCGGATCCGAAGCTCTGACCGTATCTCAGCGTCCAAATGGATGCACGCCGTTCTAACGGTCAAATCCAATCACAAGGCGCCGGGCCGAGACGCCTTGCCTGGCCTCCTGGCGGCATGGAGATATTGATTCCCGCGGCACGGCACTTCGGCCAAGCCGCTTCAATGCAGAATTTCGATGGGGCGAAGGAACCCCACGGGGCCATGCCGCGTCATAGAGGCGGGCTCCTGCTGCGGTCCTGGGACGACATCGATGATCAGGCTCCTCCTCGTCTTTGCCGCCACACTTGCCCTCGCATGCGGCGTGGCCCGCGCGGCCAAGCTCGATCCAGCCACCGTCAATCAGTCCCAATTCACTATCGGCGAACCGAAGGGTGTCGATCCGATGCTGCTGAAGGCGCAGATCCTTCTGGATCGCGCCCGCTTCTCGCCGGGCCTCATCGACGGTCGCCTTTCCCGGAACTTCGCCAAAGCCGTCGCCGCGTTTCAGGCGGCAAACGGACTTCCGCCCGATGGCAAGCTCAGTCCACAAACCTGGAGCAAACTCATCGCAACCTCCGCCAAGCCGGTGCTGGTGACCTATGAGGTGATGCGCAAGGATGTGCGCGGACCTTTCACCAGGCGTATTCCGGCTCGCTTGGAGAGGATGGCCCGCTTGCGGCGGCTCGGCTACCGCAATGCGGTGGAGAGGTTGGCCGAGCGCTTCCACGTCAGCGACCAATTGCTGCGAATGCTCAATCCGGGCACCAGCCTCAGGAAACCAGGCAGGACCTTGGTGGTGCCTGATGTCGGCAGAGGCGACCCTCCCGCCGGCGTCGCCACCGTCGAGGTCGACAAGGGCGCTCGCCTGGTGCGTGTGCTCGACCGTGCCGGCAAATGGCTGGCGGTCTACCCCGCCTCGATTGGGAGCGACGAGAAGCCGGCGCCAAGCGGCATGGCGGAGGTCAGGCGCGTGGTGCACAACCCTACCTATCATTACGATCCGGACTTCGCTTTCAAGGGAGTCAAGACCAAGCGGCCCTTCACCATCGCTGCCGGGCCGAACAACCCCGTGGGATCGATCTGGATCGATCTCTCCATCGAAAGCTACGGCATCCACGGCACGCCCGAACCGGGCAAGATCGGCACGACCTTTTCGCATGGCTGCATCCGGTTGACCAATTGGGATGCCGAAGACCTTGCCTCCATGGTGCAGCCGGGCACGAAGGTCGAGTTCAAGGACGAGATTGCGCAGGCCGCCGACGAGCGCGTTCAGTAGCAAAGCGGACTTGGCAGCAAAGCGGATTTGGCGGGGCATTCTCCGCCTCGGCCGCTCAGGTCCCGGCGCGACGCAGCCGGTGCGCCATCTGCGACAGTTCACCTTCGCCGAAAATGCCGTCCAGCATGTGCAGCAATTCGCGCACCGCCGCGGACTTGCAGGAATAATAGATCATTTGCCGGTCGCGGCGGGTCTCGACAAGGTCGGAAGCCCTGAGCTTGGCCAGATGCTGTGACAGGGCGGATTGGCTGAGCGATACCTTCTCGGCTATGGCGCCGACCGACATCTCGCCCTCGGCCAGATAGCTCATGATCAACAAACGTTTTTCGTTGCCCATCAGCGTCAGAAACGCAGCCGCGGTTCCGGCGTTGGCGACTAGTTTGTTCGAGACCATAGATCCCCCATGCCTTCTTGCTCATCCGCCGCTATGGGGGCAATAGCGTCGGATTCCATAGACTTTCCCTATAGATGCACGCCAGCGATTCAGCGTCACTCGCAAAGGTAGAACATTTCGCTCAAATCTCAAGGCTTGCTTTCCACGCAAGCCGATTAACTGTGCGGCTGTGATTAATTTGCCGATCGGGCAGCCTTGGCCATGTCAACCAGGACAGGCCTGAGGTCGCGCGCCGCTCTCAGCGGCTCGGGGAAAAAGACCCGGCAGACATTGTCGCCCGATACGAGATCCATCCCGTCGGCGTCGAACCCGGTGACGATCCAGCCGTCACTCTCGGCCCCGCCGAAATGACTTGCGTAGAGGGCAATCGCATCGAGATGGTCGGCGTTGATGTGGTCGAGCGCCGATTGCTCGCCGGCGGCAAGCTCTTCGACGATCGCTCCCGTCACGACCAGATCGGTGCGGTCGAGCAGATAGGCCTTGCCGAAGCCGCCGTTCAGGCTGGCGCGCTCCGGTTCGAGCCGGAAAATCGAGAAGTCGCCGAGCCCGGCATAGAGTTTTGCCTTGGGGTTGCGGTTGAGGTAGCGCCGCTCGGCACGGGCGTGTTCGTTCGCTCCGCGTTCGAGCCGCACGGCGCGGCAGACGAGCGTCAATCGCGGATGCGCCAGCGGATCGCCCTTGCCGGGTTCGCCGACGAGCAACGAGCAGCGCGGGTCGGCAAGGATGGCGCCGGTATGGGTGGACAGCATCGATACCAGGATCAATGGCGTGCCGTCGATGTCTGTGGCGACGCCGACCCGGCTGGCCAGCGGCGAACCGGTTCCTGGTTCGAGCACTGCCAACGCGCCGAAACGGGCGCTGCGGATCAGCGTCTTTGCCAGCCTGATCGCCTCGGTATCGGTCGCGCGGATCACGTCTTTCCTGGGTTCGTCCAAGGCATCACCGTCGCATTTATTTCGGCGCCATGCGGATGGCGCCGTCGAGGCGAATGGTCTCGCCGTTGAGCATCTGGTTCTCGATGATGTGCAAGGCAAGTGCCGCGTATTCCGAAGGCTCGCCCAAACGGGAAGGGAAGGGCACAGCGGCGCCGAGCGAATCCTGCACCTCCTGCGGCATGCCGGCCATCATCGGCGTCCTGAAGATGCCGGGTGCGATGGTGCAGACGCGAATGCCGGAGCGGGCGAGATCGCGCGCCACCGGCAGCGTCATGCCGACGACGCCGGCCTTGGACGCGGAATAGGCGGCCTGGCCGATCTGGCGTCATAGGCTGCGACCGACGCGGTGTTGACGATGACGCCGCGCTCGCCGCCCTGCAGCGGCTCGAGCCTGGCGGCGCGGTCGGCGACCAGGCGGATCATGTTGAAGGTGCCGATCAGATTGACCTCGATCACCTTGCGGTATTGATCGAGCGGATGCGGTCCGTCCTTGCCGATCGTCTTCATGCCGACAACGATGCCGGCGCAATTGACCAGGATGCGCGGTGCGCCGAGCGTCTCTGCCGCTTCCGCGACTGCGGCGGCACCGCTCTCGGCGTCGCTCACATCGCATCGGACGGCGATGCCGCCGATGTCAGCCGCCACCTTGGCCGCACGCTCGATACCGAGATCGAGAACGGCTACCCTGGCGCCGCCGGCGGCAAGAGCGCGCGCCGTCGCCTCGCCAAGGCCGGAGCCGCCACCGGTGACGATCGCAATCTGGCCGTTCGGGTTCATCTCGACGTCCTCCTCCGTGCCCAGACTATGCCGCCAAGCCACCGTGCGACAGCACCGGCACGGTCATGCCATCGCGGCGATGTGCGCGGCAATCCTTGCCTGGTCGGCGTGGCAAACCTCGCCCGCCAGCCTCGCCAACGCGCCCGGCACGATCTCGTGCGCCAAAAGCCGGTCGGGGTCGACCGGACGCGGCATCGAGATCTGCCCCCGCGGCAGCCTCCTGAAGCCGAGCGGGCCGTAGTAGGGTTCGTCGCCGACCAGCATCACCGCCGGCGCGCCGGCCTTGGCGGCGGCTTCCAGCGCGATTGCCACCAGCCGGCGGCCGATGCCGAAATTCTTGAAGGCCGGCCGCACAGCGAGCGGCCCGAGCATCAGCGCGCGGCCAGCGCCGGCGGCGATGCGCGTCATCCGTACCGAGGCGACGACGATTGTGCCATCGACGGCCACGAAGGACAAAGCCCGTTCATGCGGGCCACCTTGGCGGATCTTGTAGGCGGCGAGCACGAAACGACCTGGCCCGAAGGCCTCGTCATTGATGGCTTCGATTTCAGGATCGTGCGCCGGAGTTTCCGGCAGGTATTTCACGTCGGCCAGGTATTTCAAGTCGGCAAGGCTCATGGTCTTTGCGTTCCGGTATGCGAGGAAAGGTTTGCTGCAAGCGGCAGCGTTCGCCAGTCAGCGCTTCATCAAGCGCGGGCGCTCTTTCGTCGTCGGTCGAACCGGATCATGGCAAAGTCGAACATGCGGATGTCCGCTAGCACCAATTTTCAGCCGCCGCAATCGGCCCGCGCAGCCGACGCGCACTCGACGACGCAGCCGTTGACGATCTGTTCAGCATCGGGGATTTCCGCGGCGCCGCTTGGTGCCCTACATCGAGCAGGAACGCGAAAGGATATTGCATGGGATTGCTAGTCGAAGGCCAATGGCAGGACCGCTGGCACGATAGCGGGGAGAGCGGCGGCAGGTTCGTGCGGGCACAGTCGCAGTGGCGCGACTGGGTGACCCGCGACGGCACGCCGGTCGAAGGGCGAAAACGCGGCTTCAAGGCCGAGCCCGGCCGCTATCACCTCTATGTCTCGCTCGCCTGCCCGTGGGCGCATCGGACGCTGATCTTTCGCGTGCTCAAAAAACTCGAGGACGTGATTTCCGTCTCGGTCGTCCATCATTTCATGGGCGCCGACGGCTGGACGTTCCTGGCCGAGGACGGCGCCACCGGCGACACGCTCTACGGCCTCGATTTCCTGCACCAGATCTACACCAGGGCCGATCCCGGCTATTCGGGCCGGGTCACCGTTCCGGTGCTGTGGGACAAACGCGAGCAGACCATCGTTTCCAACGAATCCTCCGAGATCATCCGCATGCTCAATTCGGCCTTCGACGAATGGGGCGATGCCAGGCTCGATTTTTATCCGCAACCGTTGCGCGGCGAGATCGATGCGATCAATGCGCTGGTCTATCCCGCGGTCAACAATGGCGTCTACCGTGCCGGCTTCGCCACCACGCAGGCAGCCTACGAGGAGGCGTTCGGCGAATTGTTCTCGGCGCTCGACACGCTGGAGGACCGTCTGTCAAGGCAGCGCTATCTCGTCGGCGGCCGCATCACCGAGGCGGACTGGCGGCTGTTCACGACACTGGTCCGCTTCGACCCGGTCTATATCGGCCATTTCAAGTGCAATCTGCGCCGCATCGCCGACTATCCGAACCTGTCGAATTACCTGCGCGATCTCTACCAGGTGCCGGGCGTCGCCGGCACGGTGAATTTGCACCACATCAAGGCGCATTATTACGGCAGCCACGAGACCATCAACCCGACGCGCATCGTGCCGGTCGGGCCGGAGCTGGACTACGGCGCGCCGCATGACCGGGACAGGTTCAGGAAGGCGGCGTGAAATCAGCGATCTAGCGGAAGGTCTCGGAGTCCATCTTTGCCCTTCTAACGAGTTCAGCTTTCAATATGGTATTTCCAAATCGATTGGAGTAGCCGAGCGACGTTGCAAGGAACGCAATGATGCCGCTGATCATGACGATCACGACCGACATCTGGGGCGGGATTGCGCGTAACAATCCCGACGGCAGAAGCACAGCCATTCCCAAAATCATTTCTATCAGGGTTGAGAAGCCGACCATTTTCCAGAATTCAGTGCGAGTAAAAAGCTGAGCATGTCGCTTTATAAAAACGAAATATGTCACGAATGCCGCAACTAATTGTATTGTGAATTGGATGAATATTCCAACTTTTGCTAACATGTATGGATCTATCCAAGAACTATTGTCGAAATTAACGCTATAACGGAAAATGATATCACATTAATTCCCGTGTAAAGTGATACATAGAGCGCGATTCTAAATCTATCGTTTTGGCAGTGTTGCATTTTTTCTCCTCATCGCTCAGCATTTATCTCTCTGAGAACAATGAATGCTGCCGGTCTATACCGACGCAGCCAAAGCTGTTGAAGAGATGATCTACCAGTAAGGCGATGCCGAATTCCCCCCAAAAACTTCGGCAATCCGCCGCAGCGTCGCCGGTGTCGTGCCCTGGGGCAAGCGGTCGAGCGGGAAGAAGCCGGCTTCGGCGATCTCGCGGTCGGGCAGCTTGGGCGCTGTCTGGTTGAACTCCTCGACCAGATAGAGGCCGACATGGTCGCGGCGGCTGGCGCGGCGGTTGAAATGCAGCGACTTCAGCACCGGCGGTCCGGTCAGCGCGATGTTGCCTTCCTCGAAGACTTCGCGTGTCAGCGCTTCGATCATCGTCTCGCCCAACTCGACGCCACCGCCCGGAAGGTGCCAGCCCGGGACATAGGTGTGGCGGATGAGGAAGACGGAATTGGAGCGGCGGTCGTGGATCAAGCCGCGCACGCCGAGCGTCATCGGCCGCCGCAGCACGAAGTACAGGTGAAACAGCCTTGCCCTGAAGCCCGGCCAGCCGGTCTGACGCAGGGCTTGCTCCGGATCCGGCGTCGTCATCGTCCGCGAAACCGTGAGTGGAAAGCCGCGCGCGCCTCGCTTATGAAGAAAAGATGTTCAGGCTCGCGCATATTTCCGATGTCCATCTGGGGCCGCTTCCCGATGTAACCTATCGCGATCTCGCCTCCAAGCGCGTGGTCGGTTACGTCAATTGGCAGCGCAACCGCCGCCGCTACATGCATGATGCAGTCATCGACACGATCGTCGCCGACATGAAGGCCAGCGGGCCGGACCATCTCACCATCACCGGTGACCTGGTCAATCTGGCGCTCGACGGTGAGCTCGAGATGGCCAAGCATTGGCTGGAGACGCTGGGCTCGCCCAATGACGTGTCGGTGGTGCCTGGAAACCATGACGCCTATGTGCCGGGCGCCTTCGACAAGACCTGCCGGTCGTGGGCGGCGTGGATGACCGGCGACGGCGTCAATACGCCGGTCGACCGCAACACCTTTCCCTATTTGCGCGTACGCGGCAATGTTGCGCTGGTCGGCGTCACGACGGCGCGCGCCACGGCTCCATTCATGGCCAACGGCTTCTTTCTGGAAGGCCAGGCGGAAAGGCTGCGCGGCATCCTCGACGCCACGAGCAAGCAGGGCCTGTTCCGGGTGATCATGATCCACCACCCGCCGGTGCGCGGCGCCGTTTCGCAGAACAAGCGGCTGTTCGGCATCTCGCGCTTCCACAAGGTTCTTCACCGGCACGGCGCCGAGCTTGTGCTGCACGGCCATTCGCATGTGCCGTCGCTGTTCTTCATCGGCGCCCGCAAGATCAAAATTCCGGTGGTCGGGGTCGCCGCCGCGGGGCAGGCGCCCGGCAGTTCGCATGCGCCGGCGCAATACAATCTGCTCGACATCGACGGTGAAAAGGACAATTGGCGGATCAGGCTGACGCGCCGCGGCCTGACCGGGCCGGCATTGCCGCCCAGCGACCTGCAGACAATGGAGCTTGGCGTGGGGGCCGAGGCCACGCTTGCCGGGGCGCGGTGAACTCAGATGGGAGCGTCTCGCCGGTCGTCAGCCGCACTCTGCGACGCCAAGTGACATCACTTGGCTGCAAATGCTTTAAAAGCTGATTTTCATCGCGACGATGCGGTCCCAGAACAGCACGAGCGAAATCGCCAGGCCGACCAGGGCGCCGGCGGCGATCAGGCCGAGGCCCGAGAAGAACGCCGACCAGCCGTTGCTGCGCGCAGGGACATGCAGCGGCGGCTCAGCCTCCGCCACCAGGGCGCGTTTCAGGCCGGCGACGGCCTGCTCGATGCCGCCTTCCATCATCCTCTGGCGTTCGACGACGCGCTCGGCGACATAGCGCGTCACCTGGTCGGCAACGACCTTCATGTCGGTCGATTCGGCGAGGACGACGCGGCCAATGCGCGTGTCCTTGAGAAAGCGGTAGGTGCGACGGTCGCGTCCCATGGCGACATGGCTGACGGCGTCGATCCACAGCCGTGGCTGCAGGCCGGACGAGACGGCGAAGTCGAAACTGTCCATGTCGGTGGGTACGTCGCCGAAAACCGACGCGAGTTCGGCGGCAAGCAGATCGAGCCGCATGCGATGCGCTTCGCGCATGTCGACGACGACGTCGTCGCGGTCGGCGAAGGCGTTCTTGACGTCGCGAATGGCATCGGACAGTTTTCGCGACTGATCGATCTGGGTGATGTTCTCGCCTGCGTCCTTCATCGGCGTTGCCTCGCGGGGTTTGGTTAACACCGAATTAACACAGCCGCCGGCAAATTGCACTTGCGAGATCGATGAGCGGGCAAGGGTTCGCTGGAGCAGCACCAGCGCCGCCGCCGTGCCTGCGCGAAGACCGATCAGCTCGCCGCAGCGGCGAATCCCGGACGAAGCCGCCTGCTGCGGCGTCGCATATTGCGACGGACGGCCTCGACGACCAGGCCGGGCGCCTCCGCGACCAGCATATGGCCGGCTTCCAGCACGTGGTGCAGATGAAAATGCTTCGGCAGGCTGTCCGCCTGGCTGACGGGCAGCATCGCGTCGTCGGTTCCCCAAACCACCATGATTGGCATATTCAGCGTTTCAAGCCGCTCGTTCGGGATGACGCCTTGCCGATCATCCCTGGTCATGGCGGCTGCGAGCTCGACAAGTGTACGCAACTGGCCGGGACGTTGGCGCATCTCGTTGACGAGTTCGACTCTATGCTGCGGCAGCCGGCTTTGCGGTCCCGACATGGCGGCAAGACAGGCGCGGATTTCATCCGTGCCGGCAGCGGCGGCGTAGCGACGCAGCAGCGGACCATTGATCTCAGGACCGAAACCGCCCGGCGCCAGCAGCGTCAGCGACGCCATTCTTTCGGGCTCGCTCAATGCCATCAGGGCGGCCACGGCGCCGCCCATCGAATGACCGACGAGATGAGCCCGCTTTATCCCGCGAGCGGAAAGATCGGCAAGGACGGCACTGGCTGCAATCCTGGCCGGACCGCCGCCCGGAAAATCGAGCGACAGCCCATGTCCCGGCAGATCATAGGCCAGGGTCCGCGCGCCGGGCGCCAGAGACTCGGCCACATCGCGCCAGTCGTCGTGGCAGCCACCGAAACCATGCAGGAAGGCAATCGTTGTCGGGCCGGTGCCCCGTTCGGCGGCGTAAAGGGAAGGGATCATGCAAACTTTATGGCTTGGTGCCGGAATCAATCAGGATGCCGGGGCGGTCTTATGCGGGGATCAGTCTTTTGCGGGGGTCAGACTTATGTGGAGATCAGCCTATGCGGGATCAGACCTATGGGGCATCAGATTGGCCGGTTCAAATTGTGTCTGAATTGCGCTTTGGCCGTCCGGATGGCCAGTAAAATCTTCGCGATCACCTGACGTCGTGCACGCGCCGGGAGACGTCAGCTGGCGCCGCCAAGCCCGGCGGCACGCAGGGCCTCCACCAGCCGGTTGGTCAGATCGGCGGGATATCTTCGCTCGACGAAGGTTGTGCGCGGATCGGCTGCGAATTTCGGAAATTTGGTGGTCAGTTCCTGCAGCAGCCTGCTCGCCAGCTTCTCGCGGCCGGCAGCCTTGGCGCCGATCAGCCGCGCCGCCAGATAATGCGATTTCATTTCAGTCGTTCGCAAGCCGTCGCTGGCAAGCGTGGCCCTGTTCATGTCGCCCATCATGAACTCTCCGGCGAACAGCCCGTAATCCCACCATGTCGGATGGGCGCTGGCGATGTCCACCGCGTGAGCAAGGATCGGGGCGCCCTCGCTGTACTTGCCGGCGAAAACCAGCCCGTAGCCGTAGGCGGCGGCCATTGCGAGATCGTAGGGATTGAGCTCATAGGCCTTGCGCATCCAGCGGATCGATTCCGCGGAATTGCCCATGCGCGAATTGAGGTAACCAAGGGCGCGGTGCGCGTAGGGGCTGGTCGGGCCCATCTGGATGGCGCGATGGGCAAACGTCATGGCTTTGTCGATCGTCGCGTCGGCGGGGTAGGGATAGTGGTCGGTGACCGCTTCGAGATGCAAGGACGCGAGTTCCGAATAGACGAGCGACGACTTCGCCTCCCGGTTGGCAAGATCTTCGAGGCAGCGGTAGGCGGCTTCATGCGTCTGGGCATTCTGGTCGAGATAATATTTGCCGTTGAGCACCAGACACGCCGTCAGCCCGGTCTGGATGCCGCTCTGCTCGATGTAGTTGTAGATCGTGCCCGAGGCGGGAAGAGCCGAGGTCAAAATGCCGGAGATCTGGTCCTCGATGGCGGTGTTCGCGCTGTCGCTGGCGGTCAGGTTGCGTGAGAGCAGCACGCGGCCGGTCGCCACGCTTTGCAGCTCGAGCATGATGTCGCCGCTACGCGGCCCGGGCAGGACATCGAATACGAAGCTGGCGGCGTCGGTTACTGGATCGGGCGGGCTGTCGGCATCACGGCCGATGAAATTGATGGTATCGAAGCCGCTGAGGCCGGCGCGCAGCGATGCGGCGACACGGCGAGCCAGGTCGCTGTCGGCCTTGACGGCGATGTAGACCCGGGGGAGGTTTTCGACGGGAGGCGCTGCAATGCTGCCGGTCGCCACCGCGGTCTCGACCGCCGTGTCGCCGCCGGTCAGCAACACCACGCTACCCTGGCGAAGGATCAGCACACCCAGCATGAGAATGACCAGCGCGATCGCCAGCCAGAAGAACTGCAAATGCCGCTGCAGCGAAGGTGCAGCAGGGGCGACGGCTGGAACGCTCAGCAATGCAGCCGGATGTGCCCGGTTGCGGGCATCTTCCGGCGATCCGGGCGGGGCGTTTGTCGCCTCCTCTGTCGCCGGCTGCGGCTTGCTCTCTGCCTCAGCCTCTGCCGGCAAGCGAATGGCGTTGAGTTCGTACGACGGAACATAGCCGCCACGCGGAATGGCGATGCGGACCGGTTCGGCAACGCCCTCATTGGCGAAATACTGCTGCAGAAGCTCGCGCAGCCTGCCGGCCTGCACCCGCACCACCGCATCGGTCGACGGGTCGAAATCGCCGTCCTTGCCGAAGACGTCCATCGCGATGGAGAAGCCCTTGAGCCTGTCGGCTTCGCCTGCCTGCTCGCGCTCGACCAGGTAGCGGAGCAGCTTGCGCGCGCGCTCGGATCGTCCGAACGTTTCGCTGGCAAGCAATCGCTCCAGCGTTTCGCGCACTGCGGGGGCGGCAGGCGTGGTATGCTGCAAGTGTCGATCCCTTCGAATTCGGCACAGGTTGAGGTACAATCATATCGCGCTGGCGCCGCCATACAAGCATCTGCTTATGGTGCGATAGCGTAACCACCGGATAAAATTTCCGGTGGGCTGATGGCGCGAGCCTGGCAGTCCCGGCTAGCCGCCCTTTCGGCCGACGATGCGGTTGGCCGCCGAAACCACGGCTTCGAGCGAGGCGGCGACGATGTTGGTGTTGATGCCGGCGCCGAACAGCTTGCCGCCCGGATGTTCCATCTCGACATAGGAAATGGCCGAGGCATTCGAGCCGCGCTGCATGGAATGCTCGGAATAATCGAGCACCGACATCGGCACCCCGACATGGCGCGACAGCGCATCGACGAAGCCGTCGATCGGGCCGGTGCCGGTGCCTGATATGGTCACCTCCTTGCCCCTGTCGAGGATCACCGCTTCAACCACGCGCCGGCCCTTGACCTCGGTGTCGGGGTAGGTGTGGTGGTCGAGGAACTTCAGCCGCGCGCCGGGCTGGTCGACATAGGTGTCGAGGAAGCGCTCGTAGATGCGCCTGGCCGGCACCTCCTTGCCTTCGGCGTCGGTGATCGCCTGGATGGCCTGGCTGAACTCGATCTGCAGGTTGCGCGGCAGGTTGAGGCCGTAATCCGCATGCAGCACATAGGCGATGCCGCCCTTGCCGGACTGCGAGTTGATGCGGATGATGGCTTCATAGCTGCGGCCGACATCGGCCGGGTCGATCGGCAGATAGGGCACCTCCCAATGCGGCGTGTTGGCCTTGCGCAGCGCCTTCATGCCCTTGTTGATAGCGTCCTGGTGCGAGCCGGAAAAGGCGGTGTAGACGAGCTCGCCGACATAGGGATGGCGCTCGGGGATCTTCAGCTGGTTGGAGTATTCGTAGACGTCCTTCATGCGGTTGATGTCGGAGCAGTCGAGCCCGGGATCGACGCCTTGCGTGTACATGTTGAGCGCCAGCGTCACGATGTCGACATTGCCGGTGCGCTCGCCGTTGCCGAACAGCGTGCCTTCGACGCGGTCGGCGCCCGCCATCAGGCCGAGTTCGGTGGTGGCGATGCCGGTGCCGCGGTCATTGTGCGGATGCAGCGAGATCAACAGGTTCTCGCGGTTGTCGAGATTGCGGCACATCCATTCGATGCGGTCGGCGTAGATGTTGGGCGTCGACATCTCGACCGTGGAGGGCAGGTTGATGATCAGCTTGTTCTCCGCCGTCGGCTTGACGATCTCGGTGACGGCGTTGCAGATCTCCAGCGCCACTTCGAGCTCGGTGCCGGTAAAGCTCTCCGGCGAATATTCGAAACGGTAGCCGCCGCCGGCCTTGGCCGCCATGTCGGTGATCATCTTGGCCGCGTCGGTGGCGATGCGCTTGATGCCGGCGACGTCCTTCTCGAAGACGACGCGGCGCTGCAGCTCGCTGGTCGAGTTATAGAAATGGACGATCGGATTGGTGGCGCCCTTCAGCGCCTCGAAAGTGCGGGTGATCAGTTCGGGCCGGCACTGCACCAGCACCTGCAGCGAGACGTCGGCGGGCACGTTGCCTTGTTCGATGCACCAGCGGGCGAAATCGAAGTCGGTCTGCGAGGCCGACGGGAAGCCGATCTCGATCTCCTTGAAGCCCATGTCGAGCAGCAGGGCGAACATGCGCGCCTTGCGTTCCTGGCCCATCGGATCGATCAGCGCCTGGTTGCCGTCGCGCAGGTCGACCGAGCACCAGATCGGCGCCTTGTCGATCACTTTCGAAGGCCAGGTGCGATCGGCAAGACCGACGGTCGGATAGGGCTGGTACTTGCGGGCAGCGTCCGGCATGCCCCTCGCGGGCTTGGCGGTTTCCTCTACATTCAGACGGATATCTTCTCGTGCGTTCATCGTCTTTTCTCCCGGCGGCTCGCGGATCCAGCTTCAGGCGGATTGGTGGCGAGCGGCGCCTTTACCAGAATTTCGTTCGCTTGATGTGACGTGCCAATTTTGTGACTGGCCAAGGAGCGTGCGCGTGAGCGGCGAATTCGACCGCCGGGCGCTCCTTCAGCGAACCCGGCGATCGCCGATAAGGCCGAGAAGCAGCAGGGTGGAGGCAAACGCGCGGACGGTCTGGCCGGCAATGCCGGTCGGACGAGACGCAAAAGAGGTGGCGCGCGGGCTCATGCGGTTTTCATACAGGAGCGGGCAAAGCGAGGCAAGTGGGGGCATGGGAGATGGGTGAAGCTGCTTATTCCAGCCTCGCAAGACCTGGGTTCCTCGCCGTCGCGAAACGGGGGAGAGGAACCCAAGCTGCAATGAAGGCGCGGCGCCGACATGAAGCGATTTTTCCTGATTATAGCAACTTTGTTCTTGCTTTGTGCCGGCAGCTATGCTAGTAATTTGGGTATGGTGCTGACTGGCGCCGAGGACCCGCTGTCGTGGCGGGTTTTTTATTTCACGGTTTTGGCGTCACCTTTCGCGGACCCAGCCGCTCACCTGATCCAGTTGCTCTTCCCCGAGCCCGGCAAATGCGCCAGAGTCGATTGTCGGCGGGGGTGTAATGGCTCGCCGCCGGGAGGGATCGTCCATGAACTTCGTGTTCTTCTCGCCGCATTTTCCAGCCAATGGCGCCGATTTCTGCGACCGGCTGAAGAAGGCCGGCGCCACCGTGCTCGGCATTGGCGACGCGCCGTTCGATGCGCTGGACGGCAAATTGAAGGCAGCCCTTTCGGAATATTACCGCATCGACGACATGGAGGAGTACGAGCCGGTGTTCCGGGCGATCGGCCATTTCATCCACAAATGGGGCCGCGTCGACCGGTTCGAATCGCTCAACGAGCATTGGCTGGAGCTGGAAGCCAATATCCGCACCGACTTCAACATCTTCGGCACCAAGCTCGACTTCGTGAAGAATTTGAAACGCAAGAGCCGCATGCGGGCGTTCTTCCGCAAGAGCGGCGTCGAAACCATCCCGCAACGCAAGTGCTCCGACCGCGCCGGCGCCATGACCTTCATCCGCCGTGTCGGCTATCCCGTGGTGGTGAAGCCGGATTCGGGCTCTGGCGCCTCGAACACTTTCAAAATCTCCAACGCCGGCGAACTCGACAGCTTCTTCAGGGACAAGCCGGAAGGCGTCAGCTTCGTCATGGAGCAATTCATCGAAGGGCTGGTGGTGACCTATGACGGGCTGGTCAACCGCGACGGCGAGGTGGTGCTGGCCGCCAGCCACCGCTACGACCAGAGCGTCATGGAGGTGGTCAACCGCGACCGCCATATGAGCTATGTCTGTTTTCCCGAGATCAGCCGGGCGGTCGAGGAGGCCGGCAGGAAAATCCTCAAGGCGTTCGACGTGCGCGAGCGCTTCTTCCACATCGAGCTGTTCGAAACCAGGGACGACAGGGTCATCGCGCTGGAGGTCAACATGCGGCCGCCTGGCGCCTGGATGACCGATGCCATCAATTACACCTTCGATATCGATGTTTATGCCGCATGGGCCGACATGGTGGTCAAGGACGCCGCCGGCGGCCCTTACAGGGGCAAGTATTTCACCGCCTATGCCAGCCGCAAGCGGCACCTCAACTATGTGCACAGCCATGCCGACGTGCTGGCCGCCCATGGCGGCATGATCGTCCATCATCACGCCATCGAGGAGGTTTTCAGCCGCGCCATGGGAAACTACGCCTATCAGCTGCGCTCCACCGACCCGAAGGCGCTGCGCCGGGCGGTCGACTACATCCATGCGGAAAAGGCGTGAGGCGATGGACGTTTCCTACCACAAGGGTTTTGGCCGCAACCTCGGCCGCGACATGGAATACAAGCGCTACGGCCATGCCGGCCGACCCGTGGTTGTGTTCCCGACTTCGCAAGGGCGGTTCTACCAGTTCGAGGATTCCGGCGCCGTCTCGGCTCTCGCCGAGTTCGTCGACACCGGTCGCATCCAGTTGTTCACGCTGGACGGCATCGATGCGGAATCCTTCTTCGACCGCCATGCCGAGCCGGCCCATCGCATCGCCCGGCATGAAGCGTATTTCCGCTATGTGCGCGAGGAGGCGCTGCCGGAACTCCTGTCTGTCGCAGCCGAGGCCAATGGCGGGCGTACGCTGAAGCCGCTGTTTTGCGGCTGCTCGATGGGCGGCTACCATTCGTCGAATTTCGTCTTCCGCTTTCCGGAACTGGCCAGCGGCGTCATCGCGCTGTCGGGGGTTTACTCGACCCACGATTTCTTCGGCAATGCGCTCGACGGACAGATTTTCTTCAACTCGCCGCTCGACTACCTGCCGGGTATCGTCGATCCGGGGCTGCTTGGCAGGCTGAAGGCGCTGCGGCTGATCTTCTGCTGCGGGCAGGGTGCCTGGGAGGAACGGATGCTGGCCGATACGCAGGCGCTGGAACAGATCCTGCGTGACAAGTCGATTCCGGCCTGGGTCGACTACTGGGGCGGCGATGCCGCCCATGACTGGCCGTGGTGGCACAAGCAACTGGTCTATTTCTTCGCTCGCTGGCTGGACGACGACCTGATGCACCGGCTGGATTAGGCCACCTGGAGGAAGGAAATGACCACGCCCGATGCCATCCGCCGCTTTGTCGAAGCTACCAACGCCGGCGACACCAAAGCTTTCCTCGAGACGTTCACGCCCGATGCCTTCCTGAGCGACTGGGGCCGGTCCTTCAAGGGCCGCGAGCAGATTGCGCGCTGGAACCAGTCGGACAATATCGGCGTGCAGTCCAAACTTAGCATCATTCGTATCGAACCGGCGGGCGATACCTACAAGGTGCGCATCGCTGTCACAGGCAACGGCTTCAACGGCGAGGGCGACATGGCATTCACCGTGGACGGCAACCGCATCTCCAGCCTGGTGATCAGCTGAAGGATATTTTGAGGGCCCTTTAGGCCACCTCGCCGCCACGGCCGCCGTTGCTCGCGCGGGACTCATTGGCTTGATGCCAAAAACATGACTATGTTTATCATCTTTTAGTGGAAACGCCAGGCCGGCTGTGGCATGCCGCAAAGGCGCCGACGTCCAGGGCGATCTCGAATTCAACGGCATCGAAAGGCTTAGCGATGGAGCAATTGAGTGCGCAAACCCGGATCAGCGGTGCCGCCATCCGGTCGGTGATGGACAGGCTGCGCGCCGAGCATGGCGAATCCGAGATCGATACCGGCCTTGCCGATCATTGGGAATTTCGCACGCATTACGGCTCGTTGAAGGCGACGCTCGGTGACGACAACGTGCTGATCCGCGTCGCGGCCGAGGATGAAGCCTGCCTGTCCTACATGAAGATGGCGGTCGCCGGCCATTTTTCGCAACATCTCGGCACGACCAGGGGCATCGCCTGGCAGGGCGACGGCAGCGATGCCGGCACGCCGGTGTTCTTCCGCGAGATCACGGTGCTGTCCTCGACGCGGATTTCTCCGCATATGCAGCGCGTCCGCTTCACCGGCAACGATCTCGGCCGCTTTGGCCGTGGCGGCCTGCATGTGCGGCTGCTGCTGCCGCCGCGCGGCAGGCTGCCGGTGTGGCCGTCGATGGGCGCCGACGGCCTGATGGTCTGGCCGTCGGGCAAGGACGCGCTCGTCGTGCGGGTCTACACGATCCGGGCACTGGACGCCGCAAGCGGCTGGCTGGATGTCGATTTCGTCCTCCACCCCGGTATGGAGACGCCGGCGGCCGCTTTCGCCGAAAAGGCAGTTGCCGGCGAGATCATCGGCATGATCGGACCGGGCGGAGGCGGCGTGCCCGAGGCGCAAAACCTGCTGCTGCTCGGCGACGACACCGCGCTTCCGGCGATCGGCAGGATCCTGGAGCAGCTTTCGCCGTCAACCCGCGCCGAAGCGTTCATCGAGGTCGATGGTCCCGACGATCGGATGCCGCTGGCCGCGGGCGAGGCCGTTGCCGTCACCTGGTTCTATCGGCATGGGCGCGAGGCCGGTACAGCCAGGCTGTTACCGGCGGTGCTGCAGCAGCGGAGCCGGACCGCGCTTGCCGACAATCTCTATGTCTGGGCCGGATGCGAGTTCGGCGATTTCCGCGAGATCCGCAGGATCGTCCGCAAGGAATGGGGTGTGCCGCGCGACCGGCACCTGGTCACCGCCTACTGGCGCCGCGGGGCGCAAGCGGCGGACGGCAGCGAAGAATAGCGCGCGACGATGCTCCGCGGTCAGCCGCGGTCGGATACGAAGGCGATCGCCGGTGCGGCCAGAAGCGCGACGAGGCCGGCGCCTGCGAAGAACGCGCCATAGCCGAAATACTGCGCGGCGTAGCCGGCCGCGATCCCGCCGGCCATGCTCATCAGTGCGTCCATGCACTGGAACAGCGTGAAGTCGACGCCCGCCTGTCTTGGATCTGACCAGCGCATGAACTGCGCGTAAAGCGCGACGAAACCGAGAGCCATGAAGCCGGACGAGCTGAGCACCGCGATGGCCATCAAAGCGGTGGTCGAGAAGCCACCAAGAAAATCGAAGACCGAAAGGAAGAACAGCGATCCGGCCTGCAGGAAAAGCGCCAGGACGAGCACGTTGCGCGGGCCGAACCATTTGACGAGAGCGCCGCCGGCGAGTGCGGCAGCCAGGCCGACGAACATGCTGCCGACGCCGTTGACAAGTCCGACCATCGAGAGGTCGAGCCCGGCGTCGATCAGGAATGGTCCGAGCATGGCGAGTGCCGCCTTCTGGGCCAGGACATAGATGGCCGACGCTGCCAGGCCGCGCCGAATTTCGGGACGCTTCAACGCGTCGAGGAGGCTGGGAACATGCTCGCGCGTCTCCTCGCGCGCGCGGCCGGCCGCGCCGAGCAGGAAGGGGAGGCCGAGCGGCAGGAGCAGCAAGGCCATCGCCCAAACGGCGATGCGCCAGCCATAAGCGTCGACCAGAAGCAGAAACAGGCCGGCGCCGATGGCCGAGCCGAGATAGGCGCCGCCGACCTGCGCGGCATTGCCCCAACCGTGGTTTTCCCTGGCCAGGCTCTGCACGGCGAAACCATCGCAGGCAATGTCGACCGTCGAGGCGGCGAAGGCGACGATGGTCAGGCAGGCCAGGACCGGCCACCAGGCCTCCGGGCCGAGCGCGCCGACGGCCCACAGCCCGGCGATGGACGCAAGTCCACCGGCGGCGACGATCGTGCCGGTGCGGTTCTTGCCGACCGGCGGCAGCCGATAGCGCTCGACGGCCGGCGCCCATAGAAACTTGAGCGCCCAGGGCAGCGCGATCAGCGAAACCAGGCCGATCCGGTCGAGCGGCAGGCCCTGGTCGCGCATCACCGCCGGCAGCCCCGCCCAGGTGATGCCGCCGATCACACTCTGCGCGACGTAGAGCCCGCCGATCGCCAGGACGATCGCGGCAGGCGTCGATGCCCGGCTGGAAACGGCGATCGACATCAGAAGCGGTAGCGCAGGCTGGCGAACAGCGAGCGGCCCTCGTCGCGGTAGCAATAGCCGGCCGAGCAGATGGGTTTTTGAGTGTCGAACAGGTTCTTGGCGTTGACCTGCAGCTTCACGCCCTCGAGCTTGGGGTTGCGGTAGCCGAAATCGTAGGAGAGCGAGGCGTCGACGAAGGCGCGCGCGTCGTTCTTGAAGGTGTTGGTGTCGTCGCCATAGCTCGAGCCGGCAACGCGAACGCCGCTGCCCAGCCCGAGCCCCTGCAGCGTGCCGTCCTCGAACTGGTACTGCCCCCAGAGCGACAGGATGTGATTTGGCGTCGCCGACAGTTCCTTGCCTGCGGTTCCCGTGGCGCCGCGTTCGATTTTCACGCGCAGATAGGTGTAGGAGGCGAGTATGCTGAGGCCGTTGTCGAGCGAGGCGCTGGCTTCCAGTTCGACGCCGCGCGAGTTCAGGTCGAGCTGGCGCTGCTTGTTGATCCCGGTCGAGGCGTCGAAGACGACGCCATCCTTCTGGTCGATGTCGAACAGAGCGGCGCTGACGGCGGCGTTGTAATCGGCAAACTCGTATTTGACGCCGATTTCCTTTTGCGTCGCGATGGTCGGACGGGCGACGCGACCGATCGGACTGCTGACATCGTCATAGACGAAGCCGATATTGGGCGAGAACGACGTCGAATAGTTGACATAGGGCGTGATGCCCCATTCGGTCTGGTAGGACAGGCCGAGCCGGCCGGAAAGGGCACTGTCGTCCTGCTTGGACCTGGTGAAGTCGGCGGCGGTCGAGGTGGTGTCGGCCCAGTCGTAGCGACCGCTGGCGAACAGGGTGAAATCGTTCCACTCCATCTGGTCATGCAGATAAGCGCCGAGCTGGTTCATCTCCTGCCCGCCAGAGTAAGGAACCGGAGCGGCCTTGATGTCACCGACGGAAACGTAGGAGATACCGCTGCCGGCGTCATAATTCGACCAGGCGTAGTCGATGCCGGCTACCGCCGTATGCCTGACCTGGCCGGTATCGAATTCGAACTGCGCCATGTTGTCGACGACGAAGTTCTTCATGGTCTCGGTGTAGTGACCCCAATAGCGTTTCAGATCCACGCCGTCCGGGTAATGACCGCTATATTCGATGTCGCTGTCGACGGCGCTGTAGCGAAGGTTCTGCCGGACCGTCAGCACGTCGTTGAAACGGTGCTCGAACTCGTAGCCGATGCGGCCCTGGGTCTGGTCGAAGTCGTTCCAGGCGGGATCGCCCTCGTAGAGGTTCGTCAGAGCGCCGCCTGAATTGTAGAAGGCAGCGGTGCCGCCGGTGACGGATTTCGAATATTCGCCGAGGATGGTCAGCTTGGTGTCCTCATCCGGCTTGAAGGTGACTGCCGGCGCCAGATAGATCTTGTCGTCGGGATAACCGGGCAGGTCGGTATCGCTGGTGCGGCCGAGGCTGGTGAAGCGGTAGAGGATGCTGCCGTCGTCGTTCACCGGGCCGGAAGCGTCGAGTGCGGCCTGGAAGCGATTGTGTGCGCCGAGCAGCATTTCGATTTCGCGGAACTGTTCTTCCTTGGGGCGCTTGGTGACCAGATTGACGATGCCGCCCGGACCGCTGATGCCGTAAAGCGAGGAGGCCGGACCCTTCAGGATGGTGACGCCCTCGATGCCGTAGGGCTCGGTCTTGAACCAGGCCGAGGGGCCGTTGTACTGGCGCAGCCCGTCGCGGAACATGCCGTTGTAAAAGGCCTGGAAGCCGCGCAGGAAGAAGGCGTCGTAGCGGGTGTCGAAGCCGAAGCTGTTGGGATTGGCGCTTGCGACATAGCCGAGGGATTCGTTCAGCGTGCGTGGCTTCTGGTCCTCGATCTGCTTTTGCGTCACAACCGAAACGGCTTGCGGAATCTTGACCATCGGCGTATCGGTCTTGGTGCCGATGCGGTCCTTCTGGGCGACATAGCCGTCCTGCACGAGGATCTCGTCGCTCTCGGCATCGACCTCGATCTTGTTGAGAACCGTGACGCCGCCCTGATCCTGGGCGTGAGCCGGCCCGGACAGGCCGAGCAGGGCAACGCTGCCCGGCAGTGATAACCCCAGGAGCCATGTCATCGTCCGTTTCCGCATCAACTCGTCTCCACTCTTCCGTACATTGACGGAAGGGGCTCTCAAATCTGAGTATTTGAGTCAAGTTATTTTTTGAGCTCGTGC
Organism: Mesorhizobium sp. M1182; assembly: GCF_040318335.1. NCBI lineage: Bacteria > Pseudomonadati > Pseudomonadota > Alphaproteobacteria > Hyphomicrobiales > Phyllobacteriaceae > Mesorhizobium > Mesorhizobium sp. M1182. Next base: position 32,207 of record NZ_JAMYMD010000002.1, on the reverse strand, counting down.
GGGTGCTGGCCCGATACGGTCGGCGACAGCAAAGTGCGACCGGTTTCAGGAAAACCAGCTGCCAATCAGGGAGAGGCGAGCTGCTATGGTTTGAGGCTTCTCGCCACCAGCCGCGCCACGCTTGGGCCGACCAGAAGCACGATCAGGAAGCGTGCCGATTGCAGCGCCATGACGAAGGAGATGTCGACATGCTGTGCGGCGGCGGCGATGATGGCGACGCTGTCCATGCCGCCGGGGCTGGTTGCCAGATAGGCGGTCAGCGGATTGATGCCGAGCAGGCGGCTGATCAGGAAGGCGAGGCCGCCGCAAAAGACGATCAGGGCAATGATCGAGCCGACGATCTGCGGCAGCGCGCGGGCCGCGTGGCGCAGAATGGCCCTGGTGAAATTCAGGCCGATGCTCCAGCCGATCATCGTATAGCTCAAGGCAAGCAGCCAGGGCGGCAACTGCATGGTCACGCCGAGCCCGAGATGGATCACGGTGCCGAAAATGAAGGTGCCGAGGAATAACGGCGACGGCAGCCGGAAAAGCTTTCCGGCGAGGCCGCCAACCAGCGCCACGCCGAATGTTGCGGCCAAGCCTTGCGGGTCGATCGGCGGAAACCAGACGATGCCCGGCACCTCGATGCCCGAGGTGTCGACCCAGAGCTTGGCCACCAGGGCTGCCGTCATCGAGACGCAGATGACGCGCAGATACAGCATAAAGGCGACGAGGCGCTGGTCGGCGCCGAAGGCACCGGCCATCAGCACCATGGCGGTGGCGGCGCCCGGCGACGAGCCCCAGACCGCGGTGGTGCCGGGCAGGATGCGCCAGCGGCTGATCAGCCAGCCGAGCAGGCTGGATGCCGCGACCGTCGCCATCACGACGCCAAGGAACAGCGGCCATTCCCTGTAGAAGACGGGAAAGATATCGGCCGAGATGGAACTGGCGACCAGGCAGCCGACGACCGCCTGGGCTGAGCCGAACAGAACCCGCGGCACACGCACCGTGGCGCCGTTGGTGCCGGCAGCTATGGCCGCCAGCATCGGTCCGATCAAGAGCGCGGCGGGCAGGGCGGCGAGCTCCAGCGCGCCGGCAAACAGCACCGAGACCACCACCAGGACGGGCCACTGCCAGGCCTTGTGGATCCGCGCCAGGTGCTCGATGGCCGGCGGGTTCGGGGAAGAATCCATAGATGGGCTCTTAGACCGGTCGCGAAAAAATGCGAACCCTTTTTGCGCGGAAAAGGGCTTGGGTGGTAATGGCACCAACCATCCGCAGCGATCCTTCGCGCCCCCCTCTGGCCTGCCGGCCTCTCCCTCTAGTGGGGAGATTGGATGTCACGTCGGCCTTCGCCAATCTCCAAAAAAGAGCGCTGTCGGCGAAGCTGCCAATCTCCCCACTTGAGGGGGAGATGGCCGGCAGGCCAGAGGGGGCGCTGTCCCATAGGCCTCTCCCTCTATCCCGCCTTCACCGCCGGCAACCCGAACCCGCCAACAGGATGCGTCTCCACCTGGAACTCGAAGCCGGCGATGATCGGCCGTGCCTTGGCGATTGCCGCCTGGACTTCGGGCAGCTGCAGCGAAGCCTTGTGGCTTTCGGCGTCGGTCCACACTTCGGTCACCCAGATCGCGTCGGCATCGGCCGGGTCGGTGGCGATGATGTAGTTCAGGCAGCCGGGCATGGCGCCGGTGCTGGCGAGCAGGATATCCATCATTGCGTCACGCTGGCCGCGCATCGCCCGCATCTTGCCGATCAGTCCGTACATTCGCTTTGCTCCGTTGAGATGACGCAACCAGGAGTATGCAGTTCGCCGTCTACGGCATCAACTGCCCGCCATTCACCTCGATCACCTGGCCGGTGATGTAGCCGCTCAACAGATCGGAGGAGAGGAACAGATAGGCGCCAACGCAGTCCTCGGCGGTGCCGGCGCGGCCCTGCGGGATGGTGGCGATCATGCCCTTCATCTGGTCGTCGGTCGAGTAGCGCTCGTGGAAAGGTGTCGCGATCGTGCCGGGCGCCACCGCGTTGACGCGGATGTTGAACCCGATCAGCTCCTTGGCCATGCCGCGCGTGACGTTGGAGACGAAGGCCTTGGCCGAGCCGTAAAGGCCGGCGCCGCCACCGGCGCCGTTGCGCGCGGCGATCGAGGAGGTGTTGACGATGAAGCCACCCTGCCGCTTCAGCCATGGGATTGCCTTGCGCGAAGCTGTCAGCACGGAACGCGCGTTGAGGTCCATCACCGCGTCGTAATGCGCCTCGGTCTGCTCGGCATAGGCCACGCGGCCGAGCATGCCGCCGGCATTGTTGACGAGGCCGTCGAGCCGGCCGAAATGTTGCGCACTGTCCTCGACGACGCGCTCGACATCGGCGGGGATCGAGAAATCGCCCTGGGCGAGGAACACGTCGCCGCCGCCGTTGCGAATGGTCGCGGCCAGGTTTTCGGCAGCCGCGCGGCTCGAATTGTAATGCAGCGCGACGCGGCATTTCTGCGCGGCATAGGCAAGTGCAAGCGCCGCGCCGATGCCGGTCGAGGCGCCGGTGACCAGGACCGCCTTTCCGGCAAGGTCGGGGATGACCAGAGAGGGGCTGACAAGGGTGGTGGTGGCTGGCACGTCTATTCCTCCGGGGACTCTGCCTGCTCTTCGTAAGCCTTCGCAGTCCTCGCGTTCAAGTCCGTAAAAGTCTAGAGCGGTTCACCGTTTCACGGAAACGGCGAACCGCTCCCTCTTTGTCTTGACGCAATTCCGGACGGAAAACCGTTTCACGCTTTTCCTGGAATTGCCCTATGGCCTGAGATAGGCGTAGCCCTGGCGTTGCAATTCGGCGAGCTTGACGACGCCGCCCCTGTCGGCTGCATGGAAGCCGTCGAGCAGGTCGGCCAGGCCGATATCCATGCCGTGCATGGTGTTGGCGCAGGCGTGCGGGCTGAGCCCATCCTGGACAAGGCCGGCGAACCGCCCGGAAATGGCGGCCGATATGCCCTTCGACTTGAAGGCGGCAAGTGCCGGGCCGTGCACGACAAGCGCGATGTCGACCTTGCCGTCGGTGCCTTCGAAGTGGTTCTTGATGTTGCCGAGCACGAAATTGACCTTGTCGAGATCGCTGAGGTGATAGGCGACCTTTTGCCTTTCCTCTTCGACGGCCTTGACTTCAATGGCTACCGCCTTGGTGGGGCGCAGCCCGAAAAGCCCGGCGGCCCCGGCAAGACCGACGCGGAAAATATCGCGGCGTCGCATGGCTTTATCTCCATTTATCCGGCCGGCGCAAATTGCGTGGCCTCGGCCTCGATCCTAGCATAAATTGAAGCGACGTCTTGTCGGGGCAGGGGGAGCCAGCATGATATCAAGGATCGTGATGGGCGCCGGAGTTGGGGTTGCCTTGCTTGCTGCCGTCGCCGGCTCTGCTTTCGCCGATGACAGGCTCAAACTCACCGAGCTCAGCCCCGACGGCAAGGACGCCTGCTTCGGCCGCGTCTATGACGCCGCGCATCTCAAGTCGCATCCGCAGCAGAAGGTGACGCGCATCTTCTTCTATTACGGCCGCGATCCGGTCAGCCGGCCGAACGAGGAGCCAAGCACCGGCGTCGATTCCTCCTACAATGGCTTCATGGCGACGACGGTGCGCGGCGCCAAGGCGCCTGAATGGCTTGGAGGCTGGTGCAGTCATGAGTCGGAGGACGGCAAGACCGGCCCGATCCGTTGCGGCATGGACTGCGACCGCACCATGGCTTCGCTGAAGGTCGACGACAAAGGCCGGCTGATCGTCTCGGACGTGCAGCCCGACCTCTATCTCGACGCCGGCTCGGAAGACGAGCTCGGCAAGGCGGAGTACGAAAGGCAGGCGCTGGGCAAGGACGATACCGGCTTCAGGCTCGACCCGATGCCGGCCGCCACCTGCAAGGCGGAGTTCGCGCGCATCGACCCGATCGACCCGGCACTTGGCCCGCCATTGCGCGAGCGGCTGAAGCCGGACCAGCCCTTCTGCTACGGACGCGACTACGACGCCGGGCATCTCGGCTCGCATCCCGACCAGCTGACCCAGTCGATCAGGGTTTTCCGCGGAGCGGTCGAGCTGGCGTCTTTCGCCAAGGAGGGCGATCCGGCCAATTGGCCAAGCGGCGCCGATATCGCCGTTTCGGTTACCACGCGGCAGAAATCGGCCAAGGTCACGCAGGTCTATAATTGTCAGGGCGAGGGCGACCAGTGGCGCTGCGCGGCGAGCGCGAAGACGGGTGCTGCGTCCTGTGACATCGCGCAAAGGGAGGTCTTCCTTCGCCGCGGCGCCAACGGCACGATGATGCTGGCCAACCCGAACAGCGGCCTGCCGATCATCGATCTGTGCTCGAAAGTGGCGGAAGGCGACACCAGCTCCGACGACAAGGTCTACCGGCTGGAGCCGATGCCGCAGGCTGCCTGCGGGCTGTAGCAGTTCAGAGACGCGATGCCGGCGGGACAGAGGGGGTGCTGTCCCGCCGACCTCAAGGTTTTGGATGGCGGCGTCCCGCTATCGCCTCACGCGAACGGCACGGCTGTCGTGCCTTTGGGCAGTTTCGCTTCGTCGTCGGGTTCGACATGGATGATGACCCGCACGGAAGGGATTTCGGCCTGCAGCGCGTCCTCGATGCGGTCGCAGATGACGTGGCTGGCGCCGACCGACATGTCGGCGTCGACGACCAGGTGGAACTCGATGAAGGTGGCGCGGCCGGCGATGCGCGTCTTCAGGTCGTGGACCTCGAGCGCGCCCTTGCAATTGGCCGAGATGATGTCGCGTATGCGGATATGTTCCTGGGTGTCGACGGCGCGGTCCATCAGCCCGTTCATCGACGAGCCGATGACGTGCCAGCCCTGCCACAGGATGTTCAGCGCCACGATTACCGCAAGAGCCGGATCGAGAACCTGCCAGCCGGTCAGCACGGCGCCGACCAGGCCGATGAACACACCGAGCGAGGTCGCCACGTCGGTCATGATGTGCCTGCCGTCGGCAACGAGAGCCGGCGATTTTTCGCTTCGGCCGGTGCGGATCAGCGTCAAGGCCCAGACGGCGTTGATGACCGTTGCGACGCCATTGACGGCAAGGCCGGTCCATGGCTTTTCCAGCAGGGCGGGATGCTGCCAGGACCACCAGACCTCGTTGAGGATCAGCAAGGCGGCAAGCACGATCAGCACGCCTTCGAGGACGGCCGAGAAATACTCGGCCTTGTGGTGACCGAACGGATGGTCCTGGTCGGCTGGCTTGTAGCTGACCTGGATCGCCCAATAGGCGGCGGCAGAGGCAATGACGTTGACGATCGATTCCAGCGCGTCCGAATAAAGCGCGACCGAACCGGTGACGTACCAGGCCACCAGCTTCAGGCCGAGCACGACGCAGGCGACGACGATCGACCAGAAGGCGAGGCTGGCGACCTTCTGCCTGGCGGCGGCTTTGATTTCCGCCGCGGTCACTGGGGAAAAGATCCCAACACTGAGCCCTCGAATTAAGCGGCCTTTTCCTTGGCCTTGCGCGGCAGGTGCGCGACGATGTTCTCGATGATGCGCATGCCGGCATTGTGGCCGAGCGTCATGATCGACTCCGGGTGGAACTGCACTGCGGCGATCGGCTCCTTGCGGTGCTCGAAGGCCATGATGATGCCGTCCTCGGTCTCGGCGGTGACGACAAAACCATCGGGCAGCCGCACCGGATCTGCAAAGATCGAATGATAGCGGCCGACCGTCACCTCCTTGGGCAGGCCGGAGAAGATGATGCCCGGCTTCGACACGCGGATGCGCGACGGCTTGCCATGCATCGGGATGTGCAGTTGGCGCAGCTCGCCGCCATAGGCCTCGGCCAGCGCCTGCAGCCCGAGGCAGACGCCGAAGATCGGCAGGTCGCGCGCACGGGCCCGCTTGATGGTGGCGGCGCAGTCGAAGTCCTTCGGCGTGCCGGGGCCGGGCGAGAGCACGACCAGGTTTGGCTTCAGCCGGTCGAAGATCTCGTCCGGCACTGGTGTGCGCACCGTCGAGACATTGGCGCCGGTCTGGCGGAAATAGTTGGCGAGCGTATGGACGAAGGAGTCCTCGTGGTCGACCAGCAGGATGTTGACGCCGTCGCCGACACGCGCGGTGCTGCGTTCGGTGCTGGCGGCATTGCCTGATTTGGCGTCGCGGATGGCGGAGAGCATGGCGGATGCCTTCAGTTCGGTTTCGGCTTCTTCTTCCTCGGGAATGCTGTCGAAGAGCAGCGTGGCGCCGGCGCGCACCTCGGCGATGCCGTCCTTGATGCGAATGGTGCGAAGCGTCAGGCCGGTGTTCATGTCACCGTTGAAATTGACCATGCCGATCGCCCCGCCATACCAGGCGCGCGGGCTCTTCTCGTTCTGCTCGATGAAGCGCATGGCCCATAATTTCGGCGCGCCGGTGACGGTGACCGCCCAGGCATGCGACAGAAAGGCGTCGAAGGCGTCCATGCCTTCGCGCAGCCGCCCCTCGATGTGGTCGACGGTGTGGATCAGGCGGGAGTACATTTCGATCTGGCGGCGGCCGATGACGCGCACCGAGCCCGGCTCACAGACCCTCGACTTGTCGTTGCGGTCGACGTCCGAGCACATGGTGAGTTCGGATTCGTCCTTCTTCGAATTGAGCAGCTTCAGGATCTGCTCGCTGTCGGAGATGGCGTCGTCACCGCGCTTGATGGTACCGGAGATCGGGCAGGTCTCGACGCGGCGGCCGTTGACGCGCACGAACATTTCCGGCGAGGCGCCGATCAGATATTCGCCCTCGCCGAGATTGATGAAGAAGGAATAGGGCGAAGGGTTGATGCTCTTCAGCTTGCGGGAAATCTCGGAGGGCTGGGTTTCGCAGCGTTCGTAGAACATCTGCCCCGGCACCACTTCGAACAGGTCGCCGCGCTCGAAGCTCTTCATCGCCTTGCGCACCAGCTTGGCATATTCGCCGGGCTCGTGGTCGCCGCGCGGCGGGATGCGGTCGGCGGTCCTGAACGGCTCGACGATTTCGTCGCGCGGCAGGCCTTCGGTCGAGAAGCCATCGCCGGAATAGTCGTAGCGGTCGGTCCAGGCCTTGGTCGAATAGTGGTCGACGACGAGGATCTCGTCGGGCAGGAACAGCACGAGATCGCGCTGGCTTGGCTTGCGCTCGAGCTTGTAGTCGACCGGATCGAACTGGAAGGCGAGGTCATAGCCGAAGGCGCCATAGAGGCCGAGATTGGCGTCTTCCTCGGTCTTGAACAAAGCCGTGATGGCGCGCAGCACGGTGAAGACGGAGGGTACGCGGCTGCGTTCCTCCTCGGTGAAGACACGGCCGGGCTTGGCGACCTCGAGGCGGATGAGTTTCTGCGTTGTCTCCGCGATCGTTACGTCGTCAAGACCGGCAAGCGCCTTGCCGATCACCGGCAAAAGCACCTGGCCACGGCTGTTCAAGGCCTCGATGCGCATGGCGCGGCCGTGTGCCGAGATCACCAGCGGCGGATCGATGATGGCGGTGTCCCAGCGCGTATAGCGGCCGGGATATTCGTAATTCGAGGAAAACACGGCGCCGCGGCGCGAATTCAGGCCATCGACATAGCCGTCGATCGCCCCCTCGTAAGGCCGGTCATGGCGCTGGCGGGTAATCGCCACGCCACCCGCCGTGACGAAGCGCTCGGCGCCATTCTCCAGAATTTTCGTCGTCATTGCCGTCTCCATCAGCGTCTTTGGGGCAACGGACCCGGGAATGGCTTGAAAAAACAAATGGCCGCCCGGACATTCCGCTGCGGCCACCCTCTATTGTCACGCGAACGCGTTCGAACAGGCCGCTGTCAGCGAGCCCACCACCAAATGGTCTTGATCGAGCGCATGTTCATGGCGAAATCCATAGCCGCGAAAAGCGGTATGCGCAACAGGTTTGAAAGTCTGTGGGGTGGCTGCCGCTTTCGCAACCCAGCACATGGCCAAGACCGGCAGTCCTGCCTAGACTCTGTGTTGCCCTGGCGCATGTGCCGCCGCGCCAGAGGCTTGCCGAACTCGGCGTCGCCCGCGTGAGCCATGGTCCGGTGCCGTACCGGCAGATGGCCGAATGGCTGGAGGCCAGGGCGCGACAGGCGATTTCGGGGTAGCCTGGCGGGGTGCGTCAGTCCTCCAGCGTTCCCGACCTTGCATCGGCGCTCGTCCCGTCGCCGACCAGCTTCAAGAGGTCTTCGCCGGCGCGGATGATGCGGCGGGAACGCCGCGTCAGGATGAGGCCCGCCTGCGGCGCCAACACTTCCGTGCGGCCGTCGGGATCGCCGGGCGCGTGGACGATGGTGGCAAGGCGCGCACCCTTGGTGACGCGGTCGCCCGGCTTCACGTCGTAGAGGATCGCGCCCGAGCGGGGCGCCGGCATCATCTCGATGTTTTCGAGCGGCGCGACGAGCCCAACGAAGCTGCCAGGCGCGCGCAGCGCCTGGTCCTGGATTACGCCGCGCGCCACCAGCAGCCGATAGAGCCCTTCGGCATCGGCGCCGGCGAGGGCGCCGTCGACATCGAGTATGCCGCGATATTCGACGGTGGTGGCGACGCGCCGGTGGAGGCGCGCCACGTCGGCCGGGACATTCTGATACGGCATGATCGAAGCGCCTTCGAAGGTGCCGTCGGGGTCTTCGTCCCACAGCATCACCGCATCGACGCCCATGGCCGCTGCACAATCCGCCATGGCCGGCCACAGGCTGGTGTGGACGTAGAGATAGGCGAGGCCTTCATCGTCGCAATGCAGGTCGAGCACGATGTCGTGGCCAATGGAGAGCTGCAGCAGCCGCGTCTTCAGCCGCTGGTCGACCGTGCCGTGCGCCGGCAGCAGCGTGAGGTCGGGCGCGGCGAGCCGCGGAAAGCCACGGTTGAAATTGGTGCGCGTGCCCAGATGAAAGCGGCCCTGATGGTCGCCGTAGAGATATTGCGCGCGGCCGATCGGATTGGCCCAGGGCACGATGGTCATGTTGCCGGTGATGCGGCCTTCGGCTTCCGCCTTGCTGAGCATCGGCATCAGCGTGTCGATGGCGACGACACCCGGCAATTCGCCGGCATGAAGTGCCGCCTGCAGATAGGCGGAAGGCGCCGTCTTGTCCGTTCCGGCGAAGCGGAAAACGGGGAATTCGTAGGAAACGCCTTCGCTGTCGCCGGCGACGCGTTCGATGGACTTCTGCATGGGATGCCTCCCGGAGAAGAGGCGGAACACATGCCCTTTTGCCGCTGGGCTGTCGATTGGTCCAGTCGCTGCCGCTATGGGCGCACGATTCTACCCGGCCGTTACACCAGCGGCTTGAGTTCCTGGGCGATGGTCGGCAGAAGCTCCGAGACGTTCGGGTGGATGTGCACGGCGCGCGCCAGCGTGCTGACCGGCGCCTTGGCATACATCAGGTCGAGCACGCAGTGCACCGCCTCGTCGCCGCCCGGGCCGAGCACCGAACAACCGAGGATCTCCTTGGTGTCGGCATCGACCAGGATCTTCATGAAGCCTTGCGTCTCACCTTTTTCGACGGCACGGCTGACGCGGGTCATTGGCCGCTGGCCGACCAGGGCGCGGCGGCCGGATTTCCTTACCGCGGCTTCGGTCATGCCGCAGCGGCCGAGTGGTGGGTCGATATAGAGCGCATAGGCCTCGATGCGGTCGCTGACCTTGCGCGGATCGTTGTCGAGCAGGTTGGCGGCGACGATCTCGTAATCGTTGTACGAGGTGTGGGTGAAGGCGCCCTTGCCGTTGCAGTCGCCCATTGCCCAGATGCCGGGCACGCTGGTGCGCAACTGGTCGTCGACGACGATGAAGCCGCGTTTGTCGACCTCGACGCCGGCTTTGTCGAGGCCGAGATCGTCGGTGTTTGGCGTGCGGCCGAGCGCCAGCAGCACATGCGAGCCGACCGCAGCCGCCTTGCCTGGCGAGAAGGTCACGGCGATTTCGTTGCCTCGCCTGGCGAAGCGGATGTCGTCGGCGCCGAGATGGACGGCAATGGCTTCGTTTTCGAGGATCGACAAAATGGCGTCCGAGACATCCTCGTCCTCGCGACCGATCAGGCGCGGGCTTTTTTCGATGACCGTGACTTCGGAACCGAAGCGGCGGAACATCTGCGCGAATTCGAGCGAGACATAGCTGCCGCCGACAACGATGAGATGGCGCGGCAGCACGTCGAGATCCATCATCGAGGAATTGGTCAGGTAAGAAATGCCGTCGATGCCAGGCAGGTCGGGCACCGAGGCGCGCCCGCCGGTGTTGAGGAATATCTTTTCGGCGCTCAGCAGATCGTCGCCGACGCGCACCGTGTTGGCGCTTACGAAGCGCGCATGGCCGCGATAGAGCGTGCATTTGTCCATGCCGGCAATCCAGTCTTCGAGATTGCCGCGGGCGCCGTTGGAGACCTTGTCCTTGCGCGCCTTGATCGCCTTGTAGTTTACGCCGACGGGACCGGACAGCGTCACCCCGTAATCCGCGGCCGAGCGGGCGAGATGCGCGGCATAGGCGCTTGCCACCATCGTTTTGGTCGGCGTGCAGCCGGTGTTGACGCAAGTGCCGCCGACCAGCTTTCGCTCGATCAGCGCCACGCTCATGCCGGCCGCATTCAGCCGGCCGGCGAGCGGTGGGCCGGCCTGCCCGGCACCGACGATGATGGCGTCGAATGTCTTTGCCGTCATGCCGCCGCCGCCGCGATCAGAAGCCCGCCGACGATCGCCACCGCGTCCTCGATGAAGGCGGCCGGCGGGTCCTTGCCGAAGGCGGCGGCCAGGCGTTTACGCGCCTCGGCGCCGCCCAGCGTGCCGATCACCGCGCCGATGGCGCCGGCGATCAGGCCGCCGATGGTGGCGCCGCCGGTCGCGCCGATCACCGCGCCGGTGAAAGCGCCCAAGACGATGCGCGTGCCGAATTGCTGCGGCACCTTGCGGCTCGGCGCCGAGGGCAGCTGGTCGGTGACCAGTTCGGCGATGGCCAGGATGGTGAAGATGCCGACGGCGATCCAGTGGCCCATGAAGCTCGCCCAGGTGTCCGCGACCGGCAACCAGCCAAGCCAGGCGCCCCAGGCGACGGCGGCGGGCGCGGTCATGGCGCGAAGCCCGGCAACGATGCCAATCAGGAGTGCAAAAATGTACAGCATGATTGATCCCCTCGATGGCCGGCTTGGGACAGGTCCGAGAGAGCAAGCTACCATAGGTCCGGTATTTGACCAGAGGTGGTGTCGCCGCCGGCGCTTCCGCATTTGCAGCACTTGTGCTTTGGCAAAGATTGAGACTGGAGTTGCGGCCATGGCCGAAAGCGAACGCACGAAAATGGCGGCGGGCGAGTGGTATTGCTGCCTCGATCCGGAACTGGAGGCGTTGCGCATCACGGCGCGAGACGCGGTGTTCGAGCACAACAGCCTGCCGCCCCGGCAGCGTCGCGACATCGGGCCTGGATTGCGGACGCTGCTCGGCGCTGCGGGCGAGGGCGCCCGGATCGAGGCGCAGTTCCACTGCGCCTATGGCTTCAACATCTTTCTCGGCGACCGCGTTTTTCTCAATGCCGGCTGCACCATTCTCGATACGGCGCCAGTGCGCATCGGCAAGGGAACGCTGCTCGGCCCCAATGTGCAGATCTATTGTGCCGAGCACCACAAGGAGGCTGCCGGGCGACGGGCAGGGCTGGAGATCGCCAAGCCGGTCGAGATCGGCGACAATGCCTGGATCGGCGGCAGTGCCGTCATCCTCGGCGGAGTCAGGATCGGCGATGGCGCCGTCGTCGGCGCCGGTGCTGTGGTGACGCGCGACGTCGCGGCGAACACCACGGTGGTCGGCAATCCGGCACGGGTAATCAGCAACAACTGAGCACCGTGCTTCTGTCGCCGGTCACGTCCTCGTTCTGATGGACATGGGGGCGGCTATGTCACTTGGCCGGAGGTGGATGCAACCGTGTGTCGAGCGCAAACGCCTCCTGGGTCTTCATGGCGTATGCCCCTCTGGCGAGGCTCGCGTCGAAGATCAGGTTCCAGCTATGCTGCGATACGGCGCTCGGAATCACAACGAACCGGTGCCGTTGCAGAAGATCGTCGCCAAACGCCTGTTGCCCGGAGCTCGGAATGCCCGGGCGCAACCAGTTGGGGTTGGGCACGGCGGCGGGGTCGACGATATGCACATCCGCGACATCGCTGACGATTGCTGCCGTCATGACATGCGCAATCGTGTCGAGCGCCCTGAAGCCCTTATGGACCGCAACCTCGAGGATCGCAGTCGACGGATCGATCGAGCAGTAGACGGCGCGCACGCCCTTGCTGTTCCAGCGTCCGCCCACCCTGTATGCGCCCTCGCCACTATCCCATGTAGGCGCAAACGCGGCTTGATCGAGGCGCCATCCGATGAGGTCGGAGCCACCAAGCGCCGCCGGCAGCGGCGTCATGCATAAACGCCATATTCAAGCCGTTCCAGATAGTCTTCTACAAGCTCGATCCCCGCCGGCGTCGCCAGAAGGTCGATTGGACGACGCTGGTCGAGCCCAATCGCCGGGCGCTCCAGCCATTGCTCTGCCTCCGCCTGCGAACCGAACACGTCGGTCGCTTTCGACAGGATCTCCGCGAACTTCCAGGTTCGTCCGCTCTGGTCCTGACTGAGAGGCTTGGACGGAGCATCCTTGCGGCGCTGGTAGGTGCGCAGGCTCATGCCGACGGCCTTCTCCAGCGAATCGGTCTTCTGGATGAAGACGAGTTGCCCGATAAGATGGTCCAGCGCTGAAGCCGGCAGGCCGTGCAGAAGCAACTCGTGGGCATCCAAAGCGCTGCTGAGGCGCCTTGCCAGAATGCGGCTGCCGCCTAGCAATTTCGCCACCTTCTGAAGTTCATTGTTTTTTGCTGCTGGCGCAGCCTTTTCCAATGCCCTCGCCACGGCGAGCCCTCTTCGCGTCATCTGTCGCTTTAATATGTGACAGATGACGCAGAGCCTTTCAAGCACGACAGGATCGAGAGCAGGGCAATCGCTTCGAGAGAAAAGATAGCCTACTCGGGCCAGATGGCAGTCCAAGGTCGGCACTGAAGCGATTGCCCTGGAATCGAGCGCGAGCCGAATTTCACCTCGGCATGTGCGCCACGCGCTCCTCCTGAGCACTCCTCGAGAATTCGCGCCGGTACTGCGCCGGCGAGGTTCTGAGGCGCGCTGCGAAATGCTGGCGCAGCGAGGTAGCGCTGCCGAAGCCGGCCTCGAACGCAACCGTGTCCATCGATTTTTCCGTTGCTTCCAGCAGCCGTTGCGCCAGCTGGACGCGCTGGTCGGTCAGCCAGTCACCGAAACTGGTGCCGATCGTTTTCTGGAAACGGCGCGTGAACGTCCGGCGGGTGAGGCCGGCGTGACCGGCAACGCTGTCCAAACTGTGCGGCCCACCCAGGGTTTTGCGCACCGCTTCGAGAGCCTGGGTGAAGCGGTCCGCATTGCCGGTCCTGGCGATGGGACGTTCGATGAATTGCGCCTGCCCGCCCTGCCTGTGCGGAGAAAGCACGATCTGCCGGGCAAGGCGAAGCGCCGCCTCCGCGCCGTAACGAGCCCGTACGACGTGCAGGCAGCAGTCGAGCCCGGCGGCGACGCCGGCGGATGTCACGACATCGCCATTGTCGATGTAGAGCACTTCCGGTTCGACGAGAATGTCGGGATAGAGTTCCTGCAGCTGATCCGCGTAGGCCCAGTGCGTCGCCGCTCGCCGCCCCGAAAGCAGTCCGGTCGCCGCAACAGCGAACGTTCCCAAGCACAGTCCGACGATCAGCGCGCCGCGCTCGTGCGCGCCAAGCAACGCGTCGATCAATGCGGCTGGAGGCGAGCTCCCGAGATCCTTCCAGCTTGGCACGATGACGATGTCGGCGTCATTGAGCGCGGAAAGCCCGTGCGGGACGCTGATGGTCAGCCCGGCATCGGTGCGGATCGGCCCGTCCTCAATCGCGCAGACCCGGAAGTCGAAGCGCGGCAGGCCGAGCTCCGTGCGATCAGCGCCGAACACGAGACACGGCACGGAGAGATGAAACGGGCTGATGCCATCGAAGGCGATGGCGGCAACGGCAGGATCGGTCATGGGAGCTCCAGCAACGGGTGAGGCCGATTGTCCCAATTCTTTCGAATAATGTCAATCGGGACACTTTTTGCAATCCGGTGCCGAGCTTATCGTCCACCCATCAATGTCCAACGGGAAAGGAAAACCCCATGTCGCAACCAGCCAAAGGCAAAGCTCCGCGCCGCGCCCTCATCGTCATCGATGTTCAAAACGACTATGATGGCGGCAACCTCGCCATCCAGCATCCGCCCTTCCGCGACAGCGTCGTCAATGTCGCGCGAGCGATGGACGCGGCCACCGAGGCAGGCGTCAAGGTGGTGGTCATCAAACAGTTGGCGCCGGAAACCTCACCGGTCTTCGCCAAGGGCAGCCATGGCGCCGAGTTGCACCCGGAAATCGCCAGGCGAGACCGCGACCACTACATCGAAAAGAACTTGCCCAGCGCCTTCACCGGCACGGACCTCGAGGAGTGGCTGCGCGCCAACTCTATCGATACGATCACAGTCATCGGCTACATGACTCACAATTGCGACCTGTCGACGGTCATCCACGCCGTGCATACGGGCTTCGAGGTCGAGTTCCTGTCGGACGCAACGGGGTCGTTGCCGTACGCCAACAGCGCCGGTTACGCTTCGGGGGAGGAAATCCATCGCGTCGTGACGATCATCCTGCAGTCGCGCTTCGCGGCCGTTCTCAAAACCGCCGAGTGGATCGATTGCCTGAAGACCGGCGTGGTACCCCAGCACGACACACCCTATGCCTCCAACCAGCGCGCGCTGGCGCGAAGCGCGGCGTAGGAGACTGTCGCGAACAGGCAGAAGGACGCCGCAGCGTTGCGGCGCCCTTTGCCGTTCAAGCGTTGATTATCCCTAAAACAGGCCTTCGATCTGGCCCATTTCGTTCAGGAAAATCTTTTCCGAGGATGGCGCTTTGGGCAGGCCGGGCATGGTCATCACCTCGCCGCAGATGATGACGACGAAGCCGGCGCCGGCAGACAGCCTGACCTCGCGCACCGGCACGGTGTGGCCGGTCGGCGCGCCGCGCAGATTCGGATCGGTGGAGAAGGAATATTGCGTCTTGGCCATGCAGACCGGCAAATGACCGTAGCCGGCGTGCTCCCAGGCGTGGAGCTGGTCGCGCACCGATTTGTCGGCGATCGCTTCGGAACCGCGATAGATGCGCTGGACGATGGTGTTGATCTTCTCGAACAGCGGCATGGCGTCGGGATACAGCGGGGCAAATTGCGACGCGCCGGATTCGGCCAACGCCACGACTCTTTTGGCCAGTTCCTCGATACCGGCCGATCCCTGGGCCCAGTGCTTGCACAGGATCGCCTCTTCGCCCATCGAGGCGACGTAGTCCTTCATCGCCTGGATCTCGGCCTCTGTGTCGGAGTAGAAATGGTTGATGGCGACCACAGCCGGCACACCGAACTGGCGGATGTTCTCGATGTGGCGGCCGAGATTCGCACATCCCTTCTTGACCGCCTCGACGTTCTCCTTGCCGAGGTCCTCCTTCTTGACGCCGCCATTCATCTTCATGGCGCGAACCGTGGCGACGATGACCGCCGCGGCGGGCCTCAGGCCGGCCTTGCGGCATTTGATGTCGAAGAACTTTTCGGCACCGAGATCGGCGCCGAAACCGGCTTCGGTGACGACGTAGTCGGCAAGCTTCAGCGCCGTCGTCGTGGCAACGACTGAGTTGCAGCCATGCGCGATGTTGGCGAAGGGGCCGCCATGGACGAAAGCCGGGTTGTTCTCCAGCGTCTGCACGAGATTGGGCTGCATGGCGTCCTTCAAGAGTACGGCCATCGCACCGTCGGCCTTGAGGTCGCGCGCATAGACGGCCGACTTGTCGCGGCGATAGGCGACGATGATGTCGCCGAGGCGCCTTTCCAGGTCCTTCAGGTCGGTCGACAGGCACAGGATGGCCATGACTTCCGAGGCGACTGTGATGTCGAAACCGGCCTCGCGCGGGAAACCGTTGGCGACGCCGCCGAGCGAACAGATGATCTCGCGCAGCGACCGGTCGTTCATGTCCATGACGCGGCGCCAGACGACGCGGCGGGTATCGATGCCGAGCTCGTTGCCCCAGTAGATGTGGTTGTCGATCAGCGCCGACAGCAGATTATGGGCGGTGGTGATGGCGTGGAAATCGCCGGTGAAGTGGAGGTTCATGTCCTCCATCGGCACAACCTGCGCGTAGCCACCGCCGGCGGCACCGCCCTTGACGCCGAAATTCGGTCCGAGTGAAGCCTCACGGATGCAGACGATGGCCTTCTTGCCGATGCGGTTGAGGCCATCGCCCAAGCCCACCGTCGTCGTCGTCTTGCCTTCGCCGGCCGGTGTCGGGTTGATGGCGGTGACGAGGATCAGCTTGCCATCCTTGTTGCCCTTCACCGACTTGATGAACTCGGCCGAGATCTTCGCCTTGTCGTGGCCGTAGGGCAGAAGATGTTCGCTCGGAATGCCGATCTTCTGGCCGATCTCCTGGATCTGCTTCTTCCTGGCGCCGCGCGCGATCTCGATGTCGGACTTCACTTCGGCCATGGACGACTTCCCTCTGAATTGGACGGATTTGACTAGTGTGGTCGCAAGAATAGCCCGGCATTGCAGGCGCGGGCATGTTCTACCCCTGTCGCTGCCGCGGCGTCAACTTTCATGCAACTATGTTTCCTACGAAGAAAATGCCTCTGCGGCCGGCTGCCCTGCCACAGGTTCTTTTCGCGCCGGTTGCCGCGCCGTATAGAAGCCAGAGCAGGCGCGGTTCCGCCGTCTCAAAACAGCCGCGTAATACGCGAAAAGCGACAGAAGCAACGGCGCAAATTCACCAGCGCCGGCTGTGCGGGACGATCCGCTACTGCGTCAGCACGTTGCTGATCTCGACCATGTTCGAGCGCACCCTGAGTATGTAAAAACCCATCGTCGTCAGATGTGTCGGCAACAGCCAGCCGTCCTCGCGGCCATTGGCGATGATGAAGGGCTGGATGCGCAGTGCCGAGACGAACTGCGCGTCCATCGTATCCCACAGGTTCTGCAGGTGCTTTTCCTTGATGACGTCCTCGAAGTCGGCCTGTGCGCCCTTCATCAGCCCGTAATAGGCATAGAGCTGGCCATAGGCGAACCAGAAGCGGTCGTCGGCGCGAGTGTCGAACCAGCCATTATTGTGGTTTTCGGCACGCTCCTTGAGGATCGCCGAGGTCGAACCGATGTCGGACGAGATGCGGTCGATATACTGCTTGAGATTGTCAGCGCGGGCATCGAACGTCGCCTGGCAGGCTGCGAGGCGGGCGTTGAAGGAACGCAGCTTGCGCACCGCGTCGCGATAGTAGCTCGGCGTCGGCGTCTTGGGGCCGAACGGGTTCAAGCCGAAATACCAGGTTTCCTCGTCGAACTGCAGATTGCCGCGGGCATCCTGCAGGTCGGCGTCGATCTGCGAGGTGGTGCGGACGCGGCCGAGATTATCGGCAAGCTCGGTCGCCGTGCGCCGCACCGCCTGGTTGATGCCGCGCTGGAACGAAGCCTTGTTGTCCATGAACGGCGTGTGATCCCAGTCGATGCCGAACAGGCCGAGCTTGTAAAGAATCATCGACGACACCCAGGCATTCTGGTTGACGTTGAAGTCGGTCAGGTCGGCCGCAACCTGGGCAATGGCTGAATTTCCGCAGGTCTTGGCCGTGTCGGTGCCGGCGCCGGCGGAAACCTGTTCACCGGCGGAGCTGTTGCGTTTTTCGAACGTGTATTTGTCGACGTAATTCGGGTCGAAATTGTTCCACCACTGGGTGGCGTAGAAGAAGTTGACATAGAGACCGATCAGCACGAGCACAGCCAGGCCGAGCACCGCCTTCAGGATCCAGCCGCGTTGCGTGTACCAGCGCCCCGCCCACAGGAACGGCCACAGGATCGCGCCGATGAGCAGGCCGATGCCGCGGCCAATCCACTGGAAAATCCGGGTGAAGAAACTCACGATCGGATCAAGCATGGCGATGTCACCCCTCAGTCAGTCAAGCCGTAGAGGCGTGTGCGAAACGCCACCTTGTCCTTCAGATATGTGGTTTTCAGAACGTCCACAACATGCGATCGCCAGGCGTCGCTGAAGCCCTCATAGTCCCTGTAGAAGCCCGGCTTGTTGAAGACGTAACGCGAAACGAAGTCCTGCGGCACGAAGTCCGAGATCAGCTGGTTGGTCAGCCAGGCGTCGGCATGGTCCGGCTTGGCGCGGATGACCAGGAAGCGCTGCTGCGGGAACACGTCCTCGATCTTGAGATGGCCGAGCTGGGCGATCTCGCGCTTGGCGGCGTTGAGGAAGGGAAAATTGCCGTCCCTGGTGATCAGATCGGTATGGCCGTGGATCCAGGTCTGCAGCCAGACCTTGTCGACGTCGGTCAGATTGCGGTCGGGATCGGCGTCGCGGATCAGCGCGCGCACCACCATTTCGGCGCGATGCTCGAGATAACCGGAGGTTTCGATCCATGAGGCGCGCGGCAGCTCGATGCGGCCGGTCGAGGCGAGGAACTTGAACACCTTGTCGGCATCGTGGATCGAAAGGTAACTCACCTGCCACGGCCGCGAGCGGCGGAAACCGGGCGCTGCGGGGTCGCTGATCACCGTCGTCACGTCGGGATCGACGAACACATAGAGCCCGCCGAAATGGCTGGTCCAATAGGCATTGTGACGGAAGATCACCTGGTCCGGCACCAGCGCATTCTCGCGGATGTCGCCGCAGACCTTCGCCAGCTCGACCATGTGGGCCAGCATGGCGTTGTCGCGCCAGGCATCCGGCTCCTGCTTCAGCCGGTCGACCAGCTTGCCGAGCTCGGCGGCCTTGCCGAGCACATCCTCGGCCGACAGCACCTTGAACTCGACCTGGTTGATCGACAGCAGGTCCTCGATGTCGTCGACCTTGGGGACCGAATCCTCGATCTCGCCGTAGATGACGTCCTTGATCGTCAGCGCATCGATGGCGCGCTGGTTCTTGGACATGAACTCGTACATCAGCAGCGAGGTGTTGGAGAACGCCGTGTGCACCACCGGCAGGTCGATCTGCGACGGCGTCAGGATGATGAAGCGGCGGTTGACCTCGTTCGGATCGAGGTAGCTGTAGTCGCCGCATTCCTCGGCGACCTGCGGCGAGAAGCCAGTGCGGTCGATCTCGAAGCTTCTCAACTTGGTCGGCTTCAAGCCGAACGCGACCATCGCCTTGTTGTAGCGCTGGATCAGGTGCGGCTCGTCGATCGTCAGCAGCCGGCCGTAGATCAGCTCGTTGTCGCGCAACAGATCGGGTTTCTTGGCCATTATTCCTTCTCCGCGTTCACGGGGAGACGGTGCCCGAAGGGCGGATGAGGGGCGCGAACGCTCCTTCTCCCCTTGTGGGAGAAGGTGGCCGAGCGAAGCTCGGTCGGATGAGGGGTGTTCCAGCTTGACGAATACCCCTCATCCGTCGCCTTCGACGCCACCTTCTCCCACAAGGGGAGAAGGTGGCGTCGGCGCATCTCACGCATTCCACAGCCCCTTTTTCTTCAACCCCTCGATCTCGCGGACGGCACGCTCCCGCAGACGGGTGTCGCGGATCATCTTGGTCACCGCCGCATCATCGGACTTGTCGGAATAGCGGAATTCGGAATCCGCATAGCGGTTGATCTCCTGCATGACCATGTCCATCGAGAATGGCCCGCGCAGCTCCTCGATCATCGCTTTCTTGTCGTCGTAACCCTTGTGCATGAAGGCTTCCGGCTTTTCGAACCACTCGTCCGGCAATTCGATGTCCATGGCGCGCATCTTGATGGCATCGGTAACGTTCTTGATGGCGCGGCCGGTAAAGCGCGGCTCGGCATCCTTGATCAAGTGCAGATAGGTGCCGATGTCAGCCATCGTCTTCGGCGCGCCGTTTTCCTTCATGTAGCGCTCATAGACCTTTATCAGCCCGTCTTCCTGCGGCTTTTCATGCTCCTCGTAGGCTTCCATCACCGCGCGCTGGATTTCCTGGGCAGCGTAGAGCTTGTGCTCGCCGAGCGGGATCTTGTGGTTCTTGCCGGCGAGCAGAACGAAGATGTCGATGTAGTCGTCGCGGCTCTGCGGGCCATCGACCAGCCAGCGCGCGCCGGCGCGCTGGCGCAATGCGTCGTCGACGTTCTCGGGATAGTTGGAAAACATGCCGAACGAGCAATTGCCGCGCACCACGGTCGCCGCACCTCCAAAGGCGTCCATCAGGACGCCGGTGATTTCCTGCTGGCCGGCCGAGGCGCGGTCGTCGGACCGGCGTGCCGCCACCTGGTCGATATCGTCGATGGTGCCGAAGCCGATGACGCGCGGGTTCAGCACATTGTTGATGAACTGTCGGCAGTTCTGGCCCGACTTGCCCTGGTAGGAGGAGATCTGGTCGACGCCGAAATTCTCGTAAGCGAAGGGATAGCCGGCGACCTGGCAATAACCATTGAGAAGACCGGCGATCATCTGGATCAAGGTTGTCTTGCCGGTGCCGGGCGCGCCATCGCCGATAAAGGTGAACAGGAAGCCGCCGAGCTCGACGAACGGGTTCAGCTCGCGCTCGAAGTCGTAGGCCATCAGCATCTTGGCAAGCTTGACTGACTGGTATTTGGCGATGTGGTTGCCGACGACCTCTTCCGGTTTTTTGAAGGTCATCACCAGCGGCTTTGCCCGCTTACCCGGCGCGACGTCGAAGCCGTCAAGGGTAAAATCGTCGACGTCGATGCGGATATGCGCGTTCTCGAACGGACCGATGCCGTCGAAGCGGCCCTTTCGCGCCAACAGCCCGTCGATGGCGACGCGGGCAAAGGCGCGGGCGCGGGTCATCAGGTCGGCATCGTCCTTCGAACCTGCTATCGCCCTGTCGAGCCCGGCCACGATCGACTTCACCGCATCCTGTGGCGTGTCGAACAGAAAGTCCGGCTCGGGCGTGTCGTTCGGCGCCTCGCCGTCGCTGTCGATCAGCTGGAACAAATAGGAGGCAAGGCTGAAGGCGGAGATGTAGGCAGAGGCCGACAGCAGCTTCTTGAAGGTGGCAGCTTCATCGCCTTCGAGCGGCGAGCGGGCGTTTTTCGCCTGCAGACTTTCGAGGTCCGAGCCCTCGGCGAAGACATCCGATATGGCCAGCGCTATCGCTGTGCCGCGCCGGGCGCGAAACAACAGCGTGTGCTGCGGGATGGTCAGCAACTGGTCGTCGGAATGGACGGCGGCGACGGTTTTGGAGAGCTCGACCTCGCGCGTGCGGCGCACCGAGCCGACCGAGACGGTAGAGACGAAGCGGCGGTTGGTGCCGGCAAGCGCGGTGCCGGACTCGCGCGATGGGTCCTCCAGCACGACGATGCGAGTGATGAAACTTTGCGCAGTGGCACGGTGCTTTTCAATTGCCGCTTCCGGGATGGTGGTCAGGCCGGTGTCCATGGAGGATGCTCCGCGATTTGACGGTCAGACGTCGCTGATGACCTGCCCTTTGGACAGGATGTGGACCTTGTAGCCCGAAAAGATCTTCTGCGCCTCGCCGGCGGCATAGAGCGCCTGATAGGCCTCGTGCGGAATCAGCGCATGGTTCTCATAGCTCGACACGCCTTGCCGCGCGGCCTCGAGATCGTCGGTATTGATGAAGAATTCCTGTGTCGTCTTTTCGCTCGAAAACAGCCCCTTGCGGCCTGGCTTTTCGGCCTTGGAAAAGACCTCCTGGATGGTCCAGGTCAGCAGCCAGGCGTTTTCCGGCTTGCGCACCTTGGCCAGCACTTCGCTCACCGTCGAATTGTTGTCGGTAATCCCTGCAGAATAGAACGGGCCGAGCACGACGCGACGCAGTTGCTTGGGATGCAGCGGCTCGAAATCCTTGTCGAGGTTGACCGCGATGGTCGCCGGCGACAGCGCGTAGGCGGAATTCTTTTCGGTGAAATCGTCGAAACGGTGGGCAAGCTCGGGATTGAGCAAGCCGTCGACCGGCAGCGGAATGTCGATCCTCTCATTAAGTTTGCCGCTGGAGTCGACAAGCTGCCGGATCATGTCGTCCGAGGAATCCTCGACCGTCACCATATAGACAAGCGGCAGGTTGGCGCTGCCGTCGAAGCAGGCCCAGTGGACCAGATAATAGGGGCGCAACGTCTTCGGATTGACCGACACCTTGACCGTCTGGGCCAGCGTGAACGGGCCGAAGGTAGTCTCGCTCTTGACGTCCTCGAGGTAAAGCCGCTCGGCCATCGACTTCTGCAGTGCTTCGGGAAATTCCTTGTGGCGCAGGATGAAGTCCGCCATTTCCTCGCGCAGCTCATCGGCCAGCGGAAGGTTGGCGAGTCGCGCATCGGCCTGGAGCCGGTCGTTCTCCAACTCGAGCAGGTTCTGGAAGACCGGAAAACCGCTTTCGGCGCGCGAGATGCGGAACGTCTCGGTGAAGCCCAGCCGGTTGCGCCAGCACGAGAACGACTTGTCGAGCCGCGCAATATATTCGGCGACGACCTTGGCGACGATGCCGTGCCGGTAGAGCGGCGAGCGATCGTCGCGCATGAACACTTCGAGGCCGCCAAGTGCCGCCGCGATCGCCGAGAAATAACGCGCCGCAGCTTCGTTTTCGGGGGTCATGCTGCCAGCCCTTGGGAGCAGTGCACGTGCAGCAATTACGACTGCACGTAATTTGCCGAATTGTGCTTCTTCATCACATCGTCGAAGCGGCGGGCGAAGGCATCGTCGGCGAGCTTCTTGCGGCGCTGGATGTCGGCGGTGGCGACCATGTTTTTCTCGTGCATTTCAAGCAGATCGCCGATGTGCTTTTGCGAGGCGGCACCAATGCCGGCCATGGTCTCTTCGGCGGTATTGTCGACCTGGCTGCCCAGCGTGTTGATCTTGTGGGCGACATCCTGTTGGGCGGCGGTCTTCAGCGAATCTTCCAGCGCCTTGTACAGAACGATGCGCTGCTCGGTATCGATGGTCAGTTTGTTGATCAGCGTCGATTGCGCCGCGATCTGGTTGTTGAGGGAATCGACGAAGGTCTGGAACATCGAGGTGTAGCGCTCCAGCGTCTGGCTTTCGGCCAGCAATTCCTGCTCCTTGGCCTGCTTCTCGTTGTATTCCGTGGCTAGTTTCGAGCGTTCGCCTTCCAGCTGGGTGCGCTCCTTCTGGCTGGTCGAGGCGGCGATCTTGTTCTCGATGTCGAGCAGCATCGGGTTGAGTTCTTCGATGCGTTTCTGCACGGTCTCGAGATTGGACATGGTGGTCTTGCGGCGCTCGATCACCTGCGACAGGCTGGCCTCGGAGGTCTTGTAGCGCGTGTCGAGAACCTGCTTCTGCGCCTTGAGGATGCCGACGATGGTGTCGGATTTCGCCAGCAGCTCCTGCAGATTGCCGGCCAGCGACATGTTGCGGACGCGGTCGGTGCGCAGGCGCTGCTTGCGCTGGCTGGAGAAGACACCGACGAAATTTTCCCAGCCGGTGTAGTTCTTCATGCTCTCGAATTCGGCGCCGAAGACGTTGGTGGCGTCCTCGAGGCCGATAATCAGGTCGGCGATATTGCCTTCCATCACCTTCTGCTGCTTCAGCACGTCCTCGATGCGGGCATTCTCGATGTCGAAATTGGCGTCGCCGATCTTCTTGTCGGCGGTGGCGAGCGTGTCGAGCACAGTACCGGACTGCTCGATCTTGGTGCGCATGTCCTCAACGACCTGCTTGGTCTTGGCAATCTCGGCGTCGAAATTCTGCAATGTCGCCATTGGGGCCTCCCGCTTCGGCATCGGTTTCGTTTCGCAAACCGCCGCGAATATATGTGCCGGGTTTGGCGAATGAAAGACGGAAGACATGGGATTACAGGAAAACAAAAGAATTTCAGGAGGCCGACCGCAGGATAGTCAGGCAATGATTACGGTGTAACTGCCGTCCAATCAGACACCGCTTCAACCGCGGCTGGACTTTAGGTCGGGAGCGACGCTCAGGGCTTGGGATCGGCCTTGAGGTAGGCGATGACATTGGCGATGTCGTCGTCGCTGGTCAGGCCGGAGAAGGCCATTTTGTTGCCGGGGACCTTCTGCCGCGGCGCGCGCAGGTATTCGGCGAGGTTTGCTTCGTCCCAGACCAGGCCGGCGGCGCCGGCGTCCTTCATCCCCTGCGAGTAGCGGCTGAGATAACTGTCCGCGGTGCCGGCGCTGCGGCCGACGACACCCAGCAGATGCGGGCCGACCTTGTCGTGGTCGCTCGTGGCCTCATGACAGGCCATGCATCTGTTGAAGACTTTCTTGCCGAGAGCGGCATCGCCGTCGGCATGCGCGGCAAGAGCGCCGGCGATGAGGAAAGCAGTTGCAGATGAGATGGCTCGAAGCATGGGAACTCCCCGACGGCTCTGGCTGAGAGGTTCTGAAATAGCAAGCAGGCCTTAAATAAGCGCCGCACGATGGCGCGATTGGCGAACGAATGTCGGCCGGGAGGTCGGATGAAGGCAATAGCGCTAGTCAGGTTCTGGTGAAGCCGATGAAATCGTCGGGCACGGCGCGGCCCATTTCCTCTTCCCAATGGCGGCGGCAGAGCGAGACATAGACATCCTTGCCGATCGCCACCTGTTCGCCCTGTTTCGCCACCTTGCCGTCGGCGCCGAGGCGCACCACCATCGTCGCCTTGCGGCCGCAACGGCAGATGGTGCGCACCTCGCGCAGGTCGTCGGCGATTGCCAGCAGGGTGCGCGATCCGGAAAACAGCTTGCCTTGGAAATCGGTGCGCAGGCCGTAGCACATGACCGGGATGTTCAGCCGGTCGGCGATGCGGGCGAGTTGCCAGACTTGCTCCTCTTCGAGGAACTGCGCCTCATCGACGAAGACGCAATGGACCGTGGCGTGGTCGTGATGCTCGGCGACCCGGGCGAACAGGTCGTCGCCGTCGCGGAACATCTCGGCTTCCGTCTCCAGGCCGATGCGCGACGAGATCAGCCCGGTATCGCCCTTGCGGTAGTGGCCGGCGATGAACAGCATCGTCGTCATGCCGCGCTCGCGGTAATTGTACGAGGCCTGCAACAGCATCGTCGTCTTGCCGGCATTCATCGTCGCATAATGGAAGTACAGCTTGGCCATGCCGTCCTTTTAAGCCGAGTTGCAACAAAGCGGGGAGGGGGAGCGCCTACATTCCACCGGGAAAAGACGACTTCCATCCGGAAAGCGGCGGGCGTGTCGCTGATCGGCCAGCCTGCGCCGTTGTTCGTGATTGCCTTAGTGCTTGAAACCGCAGCAGAATGATGTTTGGCTGACGGAACAAAGGCGGAGATAAAACCGTCGCGTCGCTTCACCGAGAACTGAAATGGGAGAATTTTCATGTCGCGTATGAGTTCATTCGTCGCCGGCCTCGGCCTGGCGGCTTTTCTATCCACGACTGGGGCCTTCGCCGGCGATCCGGAAAGCTGCAAGACGGTGCGGCTGTCCGATGTCGGCTGGACCGACATCCAGGCGACCACCGGCGTCGCCTCGGTGCTGCTCACGGCGCTGGGCTACGAGCCGCAGGTGATCCAGCTTTCGGTGCCGGTGACCTATGCGTCGCTGAAGAACAAAGACCTCGACGTGTTCCTCGGAAACTGGATGCCGTCGATGACCAACGACATCAAGGACTATGCCGCCGAAGGCTCGGTCGAGACCGTCAGCGAAAATCTCAGCGGTGCCGGCTACGGCATCGTCGTTCCGACCTATGTCGCCGATGCCGGTGTCAAGACGCTGACCGATCTCGGCAAGTTCAAGGACAAGTTTGACGGCAAGATCTACGGCATCGAGGCCGGCAATGACGGCAACCGCATCATCCTCGACATGATCAAGGATCCGAAGACCAATCTCGAAGGCTTCGAACTGGTCGAATCTTCCGAGGCCGGCATGCTCACCCAGGCCGAGCAGTCGATGAAGAACAATGAATGGATCGCCTTCCTCGGCTGGACGCCGCATCCGGTGATGGGCGCCATGAAGATCACCTATCTCGAGGGGATGGGCGATAGCGGCTTTGGTGCTGCCACCGTGCATACCAATGTACGCAAGGGCTACATGAGCGAATGCCCGAACGCCGGCAAGTTCATCGCCAATCTGAAGTTCAACCTGGACATGGAAGGCGAGATGATGGACGCGATCCTGAAGGGCGGCGATGCCAATACGGTCGCGACCGACTGGCTGAAGAAGCACCCGGACGCGGTCGCTCCCTGGATCGCCGGCGTCACCACCTTCGACGGCGGCGATGCGGCGGCTGCGGTGAAAACGGCGCTCGGAAGCTGACCCGACCATCTGGCATGACGAGACAAGGGGCAGCCACGGTAGAAATGGCTGCCCTTTTTCGTATCCTGTGACAAGATGACCGTCCGGCGAAGGACGGCGCCGGCAGAAGAGGGGCTAGATGGATCCGATCTCCAAATTCCTGGTCAGTTACAAGATTCCCATCGGGGCATGGGGGAAGGCGTTTTTCGGCTTTCTCACCGACAATTTCGACACCATCTTCAGGGCTTTTTCCAACAGCCTCAACTTCCTGCTCGACGGCATCGTCGACGGGCTGCTGTTGCTGCCGCCGGTTCTGCTGATCGCGCTGATCGCTCTGCTCGCCTATTTCCTGCAGCGCTCGAAAGGCCTGGCTTTGGCGGTATTCATCGGATTGCTGTTCATCCTCAACCAGAACCTGTGGAAGCAGACGGTGGAGACGCTGGTGCTGGTGGTCGCCGCCGCCGCCGTGTCGATGGCCATCGGCGTGCCGCTCGGCATCTGGGCCGCGCACAAGCCGAAGGTGTATCGCGTCATGCTGCCGGTGCTCGACCTGATGCAGACATTGCCGACCTTCGTCTACCTGATCCCGGTGCTGACCCTGTTCGGCCTCGGCAACGCGCCCGGCCTGATCGTCACCATCATCTTCGTCATCCCGACCTCGGTTCGGCTCACCCATCTCGGCGTCACCTCAGTGCCGAAATCGATCGTCGAGGCGGGCGAGGCGTTCGGCGCCACCAAGCGCCAGCTGCTGTGGAAGGTCGAGCTGCCTTCGGCGCTGCCGACCATCATGGCTGGGCTGACCCAGTCGATCATGCTGTCGCTGTCGATGGTGGTGTTCGCCGCCCTGATCGGCGCCGGCGGCCTCGGTACGGAAATCAACCGGGCGCTCGGTTCGCGCAGGATCGACCTCGGGCTTGAGGCAGGGCTGGCGATCGTCGTGCTCGCCATCGTGCTCGACCGGATGACGCGCATCGGCGTGGGAGGCAAGAAATGACCGTCGCCGTCGATTTCAGGAATGTCGACATCGTCTTCGGCGCCGACCAGGCCGGCTCGCTGGCGCTGATCGACAGCGGCGCCACCCGCGCCGAGATCCTCGAACAGACCGGCAACGTGCTGGGCTGCGCCGGCGCCAGCCTCACCGTGAACGAGGGCGAGATCTCGGTGCTGATGGGGCTTTCCGGCTCCGGCAAATCGACGCTGCTCAGAGCCGTCAACCGGCTGAACGTCGTCTCGCGCGGCCAGGTGCTGGTCAAGGACGGCGACGGTACGGTCGACGTCGTCACCTGCGACGAGGCGACGCTTCGGCGGCTGCGGCAGAAGCAGGTGGCGATGGTGTTCCAGCAGTTCGGCCTGCTGCCGTGGCGCACGGTGGAGGAGAATGTCGGCCTTGGCCTCGAGCTCGCCGGCGTACCCGAAGCCGAGCGCAAGGAGCGGGTGAACAGGCAACTGAAGCTGGTTCATCTCGACCAGTGGTCGAAGAAATATGCGCATGAGCTGTCCGGCGGCATGCAGCAGCGCGTCGGCCTGGCGCGCGCCTTTGCCACCGAGGCGCCGATCCTGCTCATGGACGAGCCGTTCTCGGCGCTCGATCCGCTGATCCGGACCAAGCTGCAGGACGAGTTGCTGCAGCTCCAGGCCGAGCTGAAGAAGACCATCATCTTCGTCAGCCACGACCTCGAGGAGGCGCTGAAGATCGGCACCCATATCACCATCATGGAAGGCGGGCGCATCGTGCAAACAGGCGCGCCGGAAGACATCGTGCTGCGGCCCGCCAACGACTATGTCCGCGACTTCATCGCCAATGTGAACCCGCTCTCGGTGCTGACCGCGTGGAACGTCATGCGCGACCGACGCGACCTCGAACATGGCGAGAACGGCTGGGTGTGGCTCGACCGGCGCAGGACGACACGTTTCAAGATCGACGAGCATGGGCTGGTGGCGGCGGCCGAGCGCGACGGCAAGCCGGCGGTCTGGGTGTCCTGCGCCGATGTCGAAGCCCAGCCGGAGGAGACGGCTCAGGTATTCTGGGCCAATCCCGGCACCTCGCTGAAGACCGTGATGCTGGCCATGCATCGCTCGCAGACCGCACCCGTCGCGCTATTCGACGAGCAGTCGCGCTTCGTCGGCGCCATCGGCGTCAGGGATGTGTTGAGCGCGGTGTTGCGAAGATAGTTTTTCTCCTTGGGGAGAGAACCAAGACCAAACGCCGAGTTCTGTCGCGCCCCCCTCTGTCCTGTCGGACATCTCTCCCACTTGGGGGGAGATCGGCGGCTTCGCGGACGGCTCTCACATTCCAACGTTTGTAATTGGCGAAATCGGCGATGACGGCCAATCTCCCCACCTGTGGAGGAGGTGTCCAGCAGAACAGAGGGGGGCGCGAAGGAACGCCGGCTTAGCCCGATACGCAAGCTAAACCGCCAGCGGCAGGCGCAGCTCCGTCATCAGGCCGCTATCGGGATGGTTGGACAGGCTGACTTCGCCGCCGGCGCTACGGGCGATGTTGCGGGCGATGGTCAAGCCGAGGCCGAGGCCGCCGGTCTGACGGCTGCGCGACTGTTCCAGGCGCACGAACGAGCCGAACACGGCGTCGAGCTCGGCTTGCGGGATGCCCGGACCCTCGTCATGGATCGCCAGCGTGATTGTCTTGCCTGATTGACGCAGGCTGAGATGCGCCCTCTTGCCATAGGTCACCGCGTTCTGGACGAGGTTGGTGACACAGCGCCGTAGCGCGACCGGCTGCGCGACGCAGATCAGGCCGCGCGAGCGCGCGTCCTCATTGTCGAAGGAGACCTCGTCGAAGCCGTCGGCGATCGATTCTACCAGCGACCAGAAATCGATCCTCTCGCTCTTCTCCTCGGTCACCTCGAAAGTGGCGAAGTCGATGACCGAGCTGGCAATGCCTTCGATGTCGGCGAGGTCGTGCGCCAGTGCGGCGCGCACGGACGAATTCCTCAGCAGTTCGAGGCGCAGCCGCATCCTGGTCAACGGCGTGCGCAGGTCGTGCGCCAGTGCGGCGGCAAGATGCTCGCGGTCCTCGACGTAGGCGCGCAGTCTTGCCTGCATGGCATTGACCGCCTTTGCCGCGGTACGCACCTCGCGGCTGCCGCTCTCGGCGATCGGCGGGCTCTTCAGGTCCTCGCCGATCCGCTTCACCGCGGTCTCCATCATCCGGTAGGGCGCCGTCAGCCGGCGCAGCGACCAGATCGAGGAAGCCACCACCAGCCCGGCGATCAAGGCATAGAGTGGCAGGCTATCGAAGCTCAATATCGGCCCGGCCGGCGTGTTCGGCTCGGTGAAGTTCAGCCATTGGCCGTCGGCAAAGCGAAGCGAAGCGGTCAGCTTGTCGCTCTGGGCGAAATCGGCCGCCAGCACCAGCAGGTCGCGCTCGACCTGGCCAATATCGGGACCGGCGACCGTCCCGCCGGGAGCGTCGGCTTCGTGCGTTGCCGGGTCGCGGCGGACCCGCGCGTCGGTGATGCCGAACTTCGATAGCCGGCCGACCAATATGTCCTCCAATTCGGCCAGCTCGTCGTCGCCGGCTATCGAGGAAGTAACGGCAGGCGTGTTGGAAACGGTGAGCGCATAAGTGGCGTTGAACAGGCCGGACGCCGTCGCCTTGCGCTGTTCGGGGGTGGCGTCATGCATCAGCTGTACCAGCGAGAAGGCGCGGTCGTTCAGCCGGTAGAGATCGACGACGTCATTGGCGGCGGCACGGTCGCGCGAAACGATGTAGAGGGTCGCGATCTGGCTGATCAGCAGGCCGGCTATGACGATGAGCAGCACCCAGACCGGCAGTGTTTGTGGCAGAATACGTCTCATTCGGCGGTCGTCTCAGGCAGGAACTGGTAGCCGCCGCTGCGCACAGTCAAGATCAGCTTCGGCGTTTTCGGGTCATCCTCCATCTTGCGCCGCAGCCGGCTGACCAGAATGTCGACGCTGCGGTCGAAACTGTAGCCGCTGTCGCCGCCGGACAGCTCGATCAGCTGCTCGCGGCTCAGTACGCGTTGCGCGCTCTTGACGAAGGTCTGCAGTAGATTGAATTCGGCCATCGTCAGCTCGATCCTGACGTCGCCGGGCGCCATCAGCCGGCGGCGCGAACAGTCCATCGTCCAGCCGGCGAAATGGTAGATCTGCCGCGAGGCCGCGCGTCGCGGTTCGGCGGCGCCATTGCGTCTCAAGACGGCACGAATGCGTGCGAGCAGCTCGCGCGGATCGAAGGGTTTCGGCACGTAGTCGTCGGCACCCATCTCCAGCCCAACCACGCGGTCGGTAGTTTCGGTAACCGCGGTCAGCATGATGATCGGCGTCGAATAATTGGCGCGCAACTCGCGGCAGAGCTCCAGCCCGCTCTTGCCGGGCAGCATGACGTCCAGGACGATCAGGTCGACCTGGGCGCGGCGTAGGATGGTCTCCATCTCGGTGCCGTCGGCGGCGACCGATGTATGCAGCCCTCGCTTCTGGAAAAATTCCTGAAGCAGGTCGCGAATGCCCTTGTCGTCGTCGACGATCAGTATGTGGGGGTCGGATTTCACAGGGAACCTGTCATTTGTGGATCGCCCAAGCGCTGCTTCGGCTGTCAGCCAGACGATAGAATTCAGGCCATAAGTTGGCCAGTGGAGATCGGCGGCCCGATCCGGGCTGCCCAGAAACAATCCAGAAACAAAATTCTACAATCCGGAAAAACTGCCGAAAAAAATCAAAGGCATAAGTGGTGCCGTGGCGGTCAGGTCATCGGCTGCGACACGCGTTACGGGATTACGGACAGACCAATGCAAAGGTTCTCGATCAGTCTGATGGGTGCGTTGCTTTCCATTTCGCTCGTCACGGTCGCGGTCGAACATGCCGATGCAAAACTGGCCGATGCGAAGGTGGCCAATGCAAAGGCGGCCGATGCAAAGGTGGCGACCACCCGCAGCGAGCGTTGCATCGATCTGAACCGCCAGTTTGACGAAGCCCTCGAAACCCATGCCGCGGCAACGCAGGTCACCGCGGCGAAAGCACTTCAAAGAAAGGGAAACCGGTTCTGCGCCAACAAGAAACAGGCACAGGGAATCCGGATGCTCGCGAACGCTTTGAAGCTGCTTGGAGTGACACCGATCGATCCCGTTCAGTGACACTCAATCCGATCTGCACAAAAAGGAAGTGAAGCCATGAAAAAGTCCCTCCTCTCCGCCCTCGGTCTCGCCATCGCGCTGGCCGTCTCGATGCCGGTTCTCGGCGCCAGCAGCGCCAATGCCGCGACCACCACCCCGGCTGCGACGACAACGACGACCGCTGCGCCGGCCAAGGCCGTGAAGAAGGTCGCTGCCAAGAAGACCGTCAAGAAGCACAAGAAGCACGCGGTCAAGGCAGCCCCGAAGGCCTGATCAAGCGACATCTTTCTACCCTACGAGAAGACCGCTCCAGTTGCGATTTGCCTGGAGCGGTCGTCTTTTTTGTTGCGTGCATACAATAGGGCCAGGCCCGGCCCACACCCCCGGTTGAACGCCAGACGGCAGTTCCCACATAGGCACGGACTTTGAACTGCGCCTGCCGGGAAGCCGATCGCGCGCGGTTGAATGGACGACCGCTTTTGTCCATGTCAAAATGACCGCAAAGCTGTCGTACGCAATTGCCGGTCCAATGCCTGAAATCACGACAAAACCCCGTACCAGCACGAAGCCGAAGGTCGAACGGCCGAAGCTCTACAAGGTCATCCTGGTCAACGACGATTTCACGCCGCGCGAGTTCGTCGTGACGGTGCTGAAGTCCGAGTTCAAGCTCAGCGAAGACCAGGCGCATAGGATAATGATCACCGCGCACCGGCGCGGCGTCTGCGTTGTCGCCGTCTTCACCAGGGATGTCGCCGAGACCAAGGCGGCGCGGGCAACCGATGCCGGCAAGGCCAAGGGCTACCCGCTGATGTTCACGACGGAGCCGGAGGAGTAGGGCGGTTCGCTTTCTTCCTTCTCCCCTTGTGAGGGCTTTGCATGAAGGGTGTGCTTAACCTGATTGGCCTACTGGGCGTCTTTTGAAGGCGTCTAAGGCCTCGCCCTGTCGCC